>JADGNR010000472.1 GCA_017883415.1 Bryobacteraceae bacterium
GGCCCAGCAGGATCAGCCAGCCATAGGAGACCACGATCACGCTGGTGACCAGCGGCAGGATGCTGGGCCTTGCTGGCGACATGGCATCTGCTGAGAAGTTCGATGTCGAAGATACCGATAACCTGGATCGTTGGAGCCACGTGCGCGCGGGCTACATGCAGATGGCGAACGTTTCCGGCGCCAAGTACATTCGCGACAATGACTCCTTGCAGGACAATGACATGTGGGCCTGGAACCCATACTATGGAATGTACACTTTCGTCCCTGCCGGCCGACGGCGTCTCTGCAATCCCTTCTACGGTTATTGCTACTGGACGCCCCAGAGCGTGTACGGTGCCTTCTATGCGCCCACTTCTCAGTGGTATGGCTATGGAAACAATGGGAATGCGTCCGGCTTCTCGTATCCGACCGCGGCCCAGACATCGGGCGGCTACTCTGGAACCATGGCCTCCGCCCCGTCGGTGAGTTCCGCACCGGCTGCGAGCTCCAGTTCCACCTCCGCCGCGGCCGCAGGGTCCTCTTCGGTCGGGCACGGTTCCGCCTCAGGCGGCGGCCGCGGCCACTAAACCACACTATTCCTGCAAGTTGGCGACGATTGGGATTCCGCGATGGTAACCGAGCGGTGGGCGTTCGGCGTTGCTGTTTATACCGCCTGCCGCAATGGACGGTAGCGGCGGCTGGCCCGCGCACCGATCAGTTCGGCAACGCTTTCCAACAGATTCGGAAGATCCTCCGTATAGATGGAGAACTGGTTTTTGCCACGCCCGGCCGGACGCTTGTCGGGCTCGTAGGACGTGATCAGCGCCGTGGCCGGATGATATTCCTTCACCCGCGCATACGCCAATACATTGCGGCCCGCTTTGCGGGTTCCGAATTCGGCATCGCTCAATACCAGCGCGTACCGTCCCTCATCCAGCTTGCTGAGAGCTTCGGCCGGAGTCGCCGCTACATCCACGGCATACCCTCCGGCTTGCAGAATCGTCCTGAGGGCAAGACGGGGAGCCAGTTCCCCATGCACCAATAATACCCGGGCTAAGTCCAAAGGCGCCCGTGCACCTCCGGAGGATAGGTCGCTGAAAGACGTACGCATTCGCTCCAAGATTAACTGTAACCGATAAGGGCGGCTTTTGAGCCGGTAATTTTAGCCCCACGTGTACGTTGTGCACGGAGGCTCTCCCCACTACGAGGTCCCCGATTCTGGTATCTTCACTTCAAGATAGTTGGTGATAAGATACCTAGGGGTTCACCGTGAAGACCAGCGGCATTCGGCTTTGGCTGATTCTCTGGAAAGCTTATGACACCCTGCGCGAACATGCGCAGCGTCACATTCGCTCCCTGGGAATGGGCGCCTCGGACTTTGCCATCCTGGAAGTCCTTCTGCATAAAGGCCCCACGCCCGTCAACGCGATCGGCGCGCGGGTTCGTCTGACCAGTGGATCGATCACCACCGCGGTAGACCGTCTGGAACGAAAAGGCCTGGTCGAGCGGCGCAACGATCCTGGCGATCGCCGGGCGCGCGTGGTGCACCTGACCGAGGAGGGGCGCAAGCTGATCTCCTGCGCCTTCGCCGATCACGAGGCCGCCATGGAGCGGGCCGCCTCGGGCCTCACCCCCGCCGAACGGGCCGAAGCCGCCGAGTTGTTGAAAAAGCTTGGCTTGAGCGCGCGGGACCTGCTGGAGTAGAGGTTGCCCGACGGCGACGCCGGGTTCAGGGGTCAAATATGCGGCGGCCTTGAACCTTCATGTCGCGGGCACATCGCATGAGGCGCTCCACAAATCCGTCGCGAGGCTGCAAAACCTTAGCGCCGGAGGCGGACAACTCGGGCAATGAAGGCGCTGGCCTCCTCCGCCGGTGACGGGCCGGCGGGATGGGCGGGATGCGTGACCACGGCCCAGAACTCGGCTGGCGCAAAATGCGGGAATGGCCCAGCCGTTGCGATGGTCGCGAGCCCTTTCAATGGCCCGCTGCGCCCGCCGGTGTTCCGGGAGGCCGGAGCGGTGACCCATCGTCTTTTCCCGGTCGGCCAGATCCAGATCCGGCGCCAGTTTGCCCTTCACGGTGACCCAGCGAATCCTGGGCCGCCGGGTGGCGCCCTTCGGGGCTTCGGCCAGTTCCCTGCGAAGGCCGCGTTCCACCAGGGCGCGAAGCGTGGTCCGCTCTTCGGCGGCGCGTTTCTTCGCCGCGATGAGAAGATCGTCCGGAAGGTCGATGGTAGCCCTCATCGCCCGCCGCTCTCCCTCGGGTCCGGCTTCACCACCAGTGGCTGGGTGTAGCTCTGGCCGTCCACGGTCAGCTTCACCGTGTAGGCGCCCGGCGGCGCCCACGGGCCTTGCGGTCCCGGAGTGTCCTCGAAGATCGCCGAGATGGGATAGCCGCCGCGGCCCCCGCTCCCTTGGGCGCGCGCGGCGTGCAGGTCCCAGACGAAACGATGCATCCCGGCTTCGGCCGCCAGCGGCTGAAAGGGCCGGATCCAGTAAGTCGTCACGCTCAGTTGCGGATCGGGCGGCTCGCGCTGGTCCGTGCTCGCGAAGCGCCGCACCAGCTTGTCGCCCGCATCGAAAATCTCCAGCGTCATCGCGCCGCGCGCGGCGTCCTTCAAGTAGTAATAGAGGATCGCCCCGTCCGGCGGATTTTTACCGGCCGGCTCCTCGGGCGGCAGCGGGGTATCCGTGTTGGTGTTGCGCGCATAGCGCCACACCGGCCGCGGGGCGAACAGATGCGCTACAGCGCCGGCGGTCTCCCCCGTCATCTGCCGCAGCGGCGTCATGTCGTCGAGAATCCAGAAGCCGCGCCCGTGGGTTCCCACCACCACGTCGCCGTCGTGGATCACCAGGTCGCGAATCGAAGTCGCGGGCATGTTCAACCGCAGCGGCTGCCAGTCGCCGCCATCGTTGAACGAAACGTACACCGCCAGTTCGGTGCCGGCGAACAGCAGTCCCTGCTTCACCGGATCCTCGCGCACCGTGTTGACCGGTCCGTCCGGCAGGCCGCGCACAATCTCCTGCCACGTGGCGCCGCCGTCGTGGGTGCGCCAGATGTGCGGGCGCTGGTCGTCCAGGCGGATGCTGTTGATGGCCGCGTACACGGTCTGCTCGTCGAAGTGCGACGCGTCCAGTTGCGAGACCTTGCTCCACGGCGCGAGCCCCGGCGGCGTGACATTCTTCCAGTTCTTGCCGCCATCGCGCGTGGCGTGAATGAGCCCGTCGTCGGTGCCCGCCCAGATCACGCCGGTCGACAGCGGCGAGGGCGCGATGGCATACACCACCCCGCGCCGGGTGGCCTGCCGCTGGGCGGCTTCGCCGTACGATGCCACGCTCGAGGGCACGTCGTAGGACTCGCGCGACAGGTCCGCGCTGATCGCCTCCCAGCTTTTTCCCCCGTCGGCGGTCTTCAGCACCGCCTGCATCCCCACGTACAGAATGTGCGGGTCCTTCTCTGAAAACAGCACGGGGAAGGTGCGCAGATGCCGGTAACTGCCGCGCGGCCCGACGTGCTCCACCTCGCCCGTGGTGCGGTTGTAGCGCGTGACCGAAGCCTCGTTATTCCCCATCCCGCCGCCATAGACCAGGTTCGCATTCAGCGGGTCGGGGGCGATGTACGCATACTCGGCCGCGCCCACCGGATGCCATTCGCGGAACGTGATCTGCCCGTCGTTGCCGCGGCTGGCCACCCCCGCCGAGCCGCTCTCCTGCTGCCCGCCGTACACCCAGTACGGCGCCTGGTGGTCGGTGATCACGTGGTAGAACTGCGCCGTCGGCTGGTTGTACCACGAGCTCCACGTCTTGCCGTAATTCACGCTGATGGTGGCGCCCTGGTCGCTGGCCAGCAGGATGATATCCGGATTGCTGGGATTGATCCAGATGGTGTGATAATCGTCGCCGCCGGGCGCCCCTTTGATGGCCGTGAAACTCTGGCCGCCGTCGGTCGAGCGATACGTCGACGTATTGGCCACGTAGACCACGTCCTTGTTCCTGGCGTCCACGCGCACGCAGGCGAAATCGGAGCCGCGCCCGTAGATGCGCTGCTCGGTCGAGACACGGCGCCATGTGTTTCCCGCGTCGTCGGAACGGTAGAGCCCACCCCCGTCGCGCGCTTCCACGAGCGCATACATGCGGTTCCCGTCGTTGGGCGCGATGCCGATGCCGATGCGGCCCAGCCCCTGCGCGAAAGCCG
>JADGNR010000187.1 GCA_017883415.1 Bryobacteraceae bacterium
GCGCTCCCGGCGCTCCCGGCGGCTTGCGCGAAACCCCACCGATGAAGGATAATCGCGTCCGATAGGAGTGAATCGGACTATGCAACTTCAACTTCGAAACGTGGGCCCCTTACTGCTGGCTGCCGCCGGCCTGCTCGCCGCCGCGGACGCACCCTACATGGGCAAGTGGAAGCTCAACCCGGCGAAATGCGATTTCGGCCAAACCACGGTAACATTCGCGAAGACCGCCTCCGGCGACATGCAGTTTACTACCGAGGGCCAATCGTACACCTTCAAGACCGACGACAAGGATGCTCCCGCCCTGTTCGGTTCCACCGCGGCATGGAAACAGGTTGACGCCAACACGTGGGAGGCCACCTACAAGATCAACGGCAAGGTCCTCAGCGTGGATACCACCAAGCTGTCCTCGGACGGCAAGACCCTGACCGTGGAATCCAAAGGCACCAGGCCCGACGGGGAAGTGTTCGACGACGTCACCGTTTTCCAGCGGGTGGACGGCACGTCCGGACTCGCCGGCAAGTGGAAGACCAAGAACGTCAAAATCAGCGCCCCGAGCACCATGGAGTTGACGCCCAACGGGCCCGACGGCATCACCTGGAACGCCATCGACATGAAGGCCACGTGCAGCGCCAAGTTCGGGGCCAGCACCGACGGCGCGTGCACCGGCGAAACCTTCGGCCCCGGCTTTGCCTGGGCCGTCAGGAAAGCCGGGTCGCACGCCTTCGAAGGGATCGTGAAGCACGACGGCAAGACGCTGTGGACCAGCACTTACACCGTTTCCGCCGATGGCAAGACGCTGACCGAAGCAGGCGCTAACGTGGTGACCAACGAGAAGACCAAATTTGTCTACGACCGGCAGTAGCCGGTAGCCGCTTCCTCGCGGGGGAGTGCCGCAATCCTGGCGGGGCCGGTGCCCTGCCCGCTCTATTCGAATTTGATGGCCGACAGGTCCGCCACCGGTTTGGGGTATTTCAGGTCCATGTCTTCGAGCGCCTCCACCATGATCTGCGAGACCGCCAGGTTGCGAAACCACTTCCGGTTGGCCGGAACCACGTACCACGGCGCCACGTCCGTGCTGCATTTGCGCAGTACGTCGTCATACGCCTCGATGTACTGGTCCCAATACTCCCGCTCCTTGAGGTCCTCCGGCGAAAACTTCCAGTTCCTCGTCTTGTCTTCCAGGCGCGCGCGGAATCGTTTGGCCTGCTCATCTTTGCCGATATAAAGCAGGAATTTGACGATCACTACCCCACTCTCGCTGAGCATCCGCTCGAAATCGTTGATCTGCTGGTAGCGCTTCGACCACACCGATTTCGGCGCCAGGCTGTGCACCCGCACGATCAGCACATCCTCGTACTGCGAGCGGTTGAAGATCCCGATCTTGCCCCACTCCGGCACCGCGGCGTGCACCCGCCACAGATAGTCGTGCCGCTTCTCGGCCCCTTCCGGCGCTTTGAAGGACGTGACGTCCACCCCCTGCGGGTTCAGCCCGCTCATCACGTGACGGATGGTGCCGTCCTTGCCGCCCGCGTCGATGCCCTGCAGCACCACCAGCAGCGAGCGCCGCGACTCGGCATAGAGCAGATACTGCAATACCGAAAGGCGCTGGCAGTTGGTGGCCAGATGCTCGGCCGCCGCCGCTTTGTGCACTCCATGGGTCGCGTCCGGATCGATATCGGCCAGCCTGGTCTTCGATCCGGGAGCGATCACCAGTTCCTTCGCCAGGTGTTTCATCCCGCCATTCTACACGACCTACTTCACCGTCAGTTCGAAATCCATCTCGATCACCAGCGCGTCGTTGCTCACGCGGATGTCGGGGACGCGAAAGTGCCGCAGTTCCCGCTTGTAGCCTGGCTGTCCGCCCGGGTCCTCCAGCGCCTTCTGGGTCTCCGCCGCGAGCGGGTACTTGAAATCGTGCGCCAGGCTGGCCGCCATTGCCGCGCAGACGCGCCGGATGTAGTAGCCGGTCTTTCCGTCGCCCGCCGCGCTCACCTCCTGCAAGGCGATCGTGCCGTCGCGGAAGACCGGCCGGGCCGTGACCACAACATAGAAATCGTCGCCCAACCCGACGCACTGTCCCATCATGTTCAGCGCGGACCGGCCGCTGAATCGGGCGCGGATGCGCAAGCGCCCGCCCTCGCCCCGCACCTGCGGCTTCTCCAGGTAAGCGAAATTGCACTTGGCGCCCTTCTCACCGTGGACGTACCGCCGGCCTTCCTGGGTGAACACCTGCTCGGCCAGCATGCGCTCCAGGGCCCCGAACTGAATATGGATCTCGACGGCGCGCGCGGGCCGCGTGCCCAGGGCCAGCAGCACAAGAAGCGGCGCGATCCGCTCAGCGCACCGCATCGCCCGGCTCCGCGAACACGGCGAACTCGCTCAGCGCCGGGCTGGCCGAGGCCTCGGTCACGCGCAGCCGCAGCCGCTGGGCCGCCACCGGCCGCTCGATCCGGATCAAGCGCCGCGCGCCGATCGCGGTGGCCGCAGCCAGTTGCACCCACGCGCCTCCGTTCCAGCGGTCCACCGCCACCCGGTCGATGCGCTGCCCGAAGCGGATCGCTTCCCGCATCCGGATCACGCGGAAGGTGAGGGCGCGGCCGAAGTCGATGGTCGCCTCCGCGGCCAGCACGCCATCGTCTACCGCCCAGCAGGTGTCGCTCCGCCCGTCCACCAGGTTCCCCGCGCCATACGCCCGGTCGTTCCCGCGCACCTGCGAGGCCCATGCCCGCGCGTGCGCTGCCAGGTTTTTCCCGAAGGTGCTGCGCCGGTACTCGCCGAAACTCCTCAGCGAAGCCTGGTCCTCCGCCGCCAGCAGGCCGTGGCGATTGGGCGGCACGTTCAACAGCAGGTTCGCTCCCCGGCCCACCGATTGGTAATACAGGTCGACCAGTTGCGCCGCGGTCTTCACCCGGTCGTTTTCCCGCTCGTGCCAGAACCAGCCCGGCCGTATGGAGACGTCGCACTCCGCGGGCAGCCACTTCGCGCCATGCCGGTGCCCGGCGGGCGATTCGCGCTCCCGCACGTCGCCGGGCGAGGCCGCGCCGCCATCGGCGCCCACCGGGTCGTAGGCCGCCCAGCACGGGTCGCCCGCAATGCCCTGCTCGTTGCCCACCCAGCGAACGTCCGGGCCCACGTCGCTGAAAATCACCGCTTCCGGTTGGAGCCGGCGGACCAGCTCCCAGGTCTTCGGCCAATCGTAGTAGGTGCGTTTGTCGATGAGCCGCTTCTCGCGCGCGCCGCCATAGAATCCGTCGCCGCCGTTGGCCCCGTCGTGCCACACCTCGAAGATCGGCCCGTATCCCGTCAACAGCTCGGTGAGCTGCTCGCGATAGATCTTTATATACTCCGGCGTGCCGTAGAGGGCGCTGTGGCGGTCCCAGGGCGAAAGGTAAACGCCGAACTGCAGGCCGTGCCGCCGCGCCGCGCCGGCAAGGTCCCGCACCACGTCGCCCTTCCCGCCTCGCCACGAGCTGGAGCGCACCGAGTGGTTCGTGGTTTTGGTCGGCCAGAGGCAGAAGCCGTCATGATGCTTGCAGGTGAGGATGACGCCGCGCATCCCCGCCGCGGCCAGGGCGCTGACGATGGCATCGGCATCGAAGGCCGCCGGCTGAAACAGGTTGGGATCCTCGTCGCCGTAGCCCCACTCCTTGTCCGTGAAGGTGTTCACGGTGAAGTGCAGAAAGGCGGTGGTCTCCAGTTCGTGCCACGCGAGCTGCCGCGCGGCGGGTATCGCCCCATACGCCGCCGGCGGCTCCACGCGGGCCGGCCGCGCCGCCAGCACCCCCGGCGCCGCCAGAAACATGCGTCTGGAGAGCCCCCGCGCCGCAGGCGCGCCAATTATACGTGACCTCATTCGCGAAACTTAGCACCCAGTTTCAGAAGTTCGCTCTCGGACTATTCCGGTGGGCCCGGCGGTTCAGTGGGGTAGGCCTCCAGGCCTGCCCAGCGCGCGGAGCGCGCCTTCGGCGCGAGGCAGGCCGGGAGGCCTACCCCACCTTCAGTACGCGGCCCGCTGATACTGCCGCCGCGCGAACATCGCTTCGGTCTCGGGCCTGGTCAGGGCCCACAGTCCATAGATCCCCAGAGCGGTGCCGAACGGAACGTTCACCAGGTCGAGGGCGGAGACCACGATCATGAGCACGCGCGACCACGGCGCCAGCTTCAGCAGACCGATGCCGCCGATCAACCCCGGGAGGGAAATCACGCCGATGATCAGAAACAGAATGCCGCCCACCGCGCCCACGATGGGGACGGCCAGGGCCGCGTCCGGATGGTCGGCGGAGAGACCCACCACGCCGGCGATGCCGCCGAACAGCAGCAGGAACCCGACCGCCACCAGGATTCCGATCGCCCCGAAGATCACGTGCAGAATGCCGACCACCTTTACGTGTGTGTCCATGAGACCTCCCGTTATTCCCAGCGCCCGGCCAGCGGCGCGGCCGGTTCGGCGATGGATTGAAATCGCACCAGCCTGGCGCAGTCCGTTCCCTTGATCGATACCAGCGGCATGAAGCCCCGCTCCAGCAGCACCTCCGCGGCGTCCTCGGTGAGCAGCACTTCGGCGCACGGCTTCATCTCCGACTCCCCGTCGCGCTGGTAGATGTGCGCCGGCAGCCCCTCGATGTCGCGCACCGCGCCCGGCCGGAAGCTCCAGCCGTACTCGGTGAATGCCTGGCCCAGAAGATACGCGCAGGCGATGGCCGGATTGCCCCAGAGGTACTGCTCGTGTTCGGGCGCGGCCGGCATTTCCTCGAAGGCAAACGCGTCGATCGCGTCGGTTTTGTTGCCGTACGGCAGGCGGAGCAGGAAGCGCGGCAGGGCCAGGCCGACCCAGCGCGCCCGGCGCGAGCGGCGCAGCAGGTCGAAGACGCGCGCCTGGCCCACCACCTCCGGGGCCAGTCCCGCCACAAACGGCGCGCCCGCGTCGCGTGCGATGGCGGCGATCTGGGTCAGGGCGGGTTCGTCTTCCGGTCCGAAGCAGTAGAGGCCGGCGATCACCGCCCACGGAGCGCCCCCCGGTGTGCCCGAGGCCTCCTCCACCGCGACGCGGCGCAACGCGGCCAAACCCGCGGCGCCCGCCAGTTCCGCCTGCGGCAGGTCGAGCAGATACACCTTGAGATCCTCGCCGGTCTCCAGGCGCCGGGTCAGGAAGTAGAGGCCGCGCCAGGCCGCCTCCAGCGCCTGATAATCGCCCTGGTGCAGGATCGAGCACATGATGCCGGAGATCGCGGCATCCACCTGCGCGATCCACTCCGCCTGGCGCGGGTCCGCCTTCGGTTCCACGTAAGGCGCCACCAGCGCGCGCAGCATCCGGTCCCAGTCCGCGTCGGGCGGGGCCGCCGCCGGTTGCGCCTCCTCGCCCATCATCCGGCTCAGCAACTCGGCGCCGGAGAGTTTCGCCAGTTTGGGATCGGGGTCGGCCGGCCGCGGCTGCAGTTCGGCCGCCGCCGCCGGAAACGTGGCGCGGTCCGCCAGCCTCTCGCGCAGGGCCCGCAGCGCCTGGAATGGCGGCAGCCGCGCGAACAGCCGGTCCGGATGGAAATCGTCCAGTTCCCGAAACGAGACGGGGAGCGCCGCCGCGCCGAACGGCAGTGGCAGTGCCGGAGCGAGCCGCGCCAGTACGTGGTCGAAATTGTCGCGGTCGATCGCCAGGGCTTTGCGATTCCGTCCCGCTCCGCCGCTGAAATTCCCGGCTACCAGAATGCGGAACGGCGTTTCCGGCTCGGGGCGGGCCAGTTCTTGCGGCTCTTCGCCCACATCGATCTCGACGGACGCCAGGGGGTGTGCGCGTGGCATGGTATATGAAACTGTAGCGCAGGGGCGCGCTGGCGGCAACGCGTAAGCCCGCCGCCACTACCCGATTCTGCCGATTCTGTCCCGTCCTTGTTTGAGCGCCCGCTTTCTGCGAACCTCTTGAAAGGGAGAAACCGGATGTCCAAAACGCTTCCGTTGTCGCTCGCCCTTGCCGCTTTGGCCGGCGGCGCCACGTCGGCGGGCAGGTCCTTCCACGCCAGCTTCTTCTCCGCTGCAAGACCGATGAAGCCCTGCTGGTGGATGTGGGGAACCCTCCTGGCGGGCGCGGCGACGCTCGGCTCACAAACCGCCAAGGACTGGCAATCCGTCTTTCCAGTCGACAAGAAGACCCTCGGGGTGAAGGGATCGAATCCCTACTTCATTTTGACCCCCGGCTACCAGTGGACCTACCAGCACGAAAACGAGACGGCCACCCTGACCGTGCTCGCTGAGACCAAATCTATCGATGGCGTCCAGACCAGGGTGGTCGAGGCTCGCGAAATCAAGAACGGCCAACTCGAGGAAGTGACGCGCGATTATTTCGCCATCGATTCGGCGGCCGGCGACGTCTACTACTTCGGCGAAGACGTGGATGTGTACCGAGATGGCAAGGTGGCCGGCCATGAAGGGTCCTGGCTTTCCGGGGTCAACGGAGCGAAATTCGGCTTGATGATGCCCGGGAAGCCGAAGCCCGGCCAGAAGTTTTACGAGGAGCAGGCGCCGGGCGTGGGCATGGACCGCGCGGAGATCGTCTCCGACAGCGAGACGATCTCCACGCCGGCCGGAACCTTCGCGAAATGCATTCACGTGCTGGAAACCAGCCCGCTCGACAAGGACGCCCGCGAACACAAGTGGTACGCCCCGGGCGTGGGCCCGGTGAAAGACGACGACCTGGTCTTGGTGCGCTACGGGAAAAAATAGACCCACGATACAATAGCGGGACGTGACCAGCTATATTCGCTATCGCTCCGCCAGCGTCGCCTCCTACGGCATTCTGGACGGTGACACCGTGCGCGAGATCCGCGGCGACCTGTTCGGCAGCCATGCGGAGACCGGCGCCACCCACCCACTCTCCAGCGTCTCGCTGTTGTGTCCCTGCCAACCCGGCAAAATCATGGCGGTGGGCCTCAATTACAAGAGCCATCTCGGCAACCGCCCCCAGCCGTCCCATCCGGAGATGTTCTATAAGGCGGTGACGGCACTGCAGGACCCCGGCGGGCCCATCGTCATTCCCCGCGATGCCACCGATGTCCACTATGAGGGCGAACTGGTCCTGGTGATGGGCCGGCAGGTGAAGAACGTCTCCCACGACGAGGCCGGCGCGGCCATTTTCGGCGTCACCTGCGGCAACGACGTCAGCGAGCGCAATTGGCAGCACGGCCAGGGCAAGGATCTGCAGTGGTGGCGCGCCAAGGGCTGCGATACCTTCGCCCCCCTGGGACCGGCCATCGCGACCGGCATCGACTACGGCAATCTGCTGCTCCAGACGCGCCTGAATGGCGAGGTGGTGCAGAAGCAATCCACTGCCGACCTGGTCTTCGATTGCGCCGCCATCGTGAGCTGGGTCAGCGGCTGGGTAACGCTCATGCCCGGCGACGCGATCTACACCGGCACTCCCGGCAGCACCCGCCGCCTTGCGCCCGGCGACGTGGTGGAAGTGGAGATTGAACGCATCGGCCTATTGCGCAACCCGGTGACCGCGGGCTGACATCTCACAGCCACGCCGTCCCGATGCTGTACAGCAGGATGGCCAGCACCGCCAGGGTGATGACCACGTAGTCGCGGTCCCGTTCGAGCACGAAGGCCGCCAGCGAGAAGACCACCCGCGCGATCGGCGTGGCGATTAGAATCAGCAGCCCCAGCAGGATGACTTGTTCGGGGCCGCTCATCCCGCCCATTGAGTGCACTCCCCACGCAGCCCCGCGGAATTTACCCCACGCGGGTACCGCCGAGCCGGATGTGGCCAGGTACCAGACGCCGCCCGACAACACCACCGCGGCGGACAGCATCACCCCGGCGCGCAACAGCGTCGCGATGGTCCGCTCCATCCGGTCGTCGGTCACCGGGCGCCCCCCGCAATGGCGTAGTAGAACATTTCGAGCGCCAGCACGCCGATCACGATGGCGAAGAGCAGCCGCAAGGCGCGAATCCTCGCGCCCAGCAACTGGCGGGCCCCGGCGAGCGACCCGGCCAGCACTCCCAGCATCACGGGCATCGCCAGCGCGGGTTCGATATAGCCGCGGCTCAGATAAATCCCCGCGCTCGCCGCCGCCGTGACGCCGATCATGAAGTTGCTGGTGGTGGTCGAGACCTTGAAGGGGATGCGCATCACCTGGTCCATGGCGATGACTTTCATGGCGCCCGACCCGAGGCCCAGCAGGCCGGAGATCAATCCGGCGCCGAACATGAGGCTGAATCCTGCCTTCACATGGGACGCCGCATATCGGATTTCCCCTTCCCCTCCGGGGTAGCTGCCTCCCAGCCTTAATCGCACAGCCAGGCGGTCGGGCTGCGATCGCTCAGGCTCCCGCGGCGGATGGAGGGATTGCCACGCCGAGTACAGAAGCACCACGCCGAAGATCGTGGCCAGCGCCGATACCGGCACCGCGGTGGTGAGGTGCGCCCCCGCCACCGCGCCCAGTGTGGTGGCAATCTCCAGGAACATCCCGATGCGGATGTTCGAAAAGCCTTCCTTCACGTAGGCCGCGGCCGCGCCCGACGACGTGGCGATCACCGAAACCAGCGAAGCGCCCATGGCATAGTGCAGGTCCACGCCCAGCAAGAGCGTGAGCGCCGGCGTCACCACCACGCCGCCGCCCAACCCCGTCAGCGCGCCGATGAAGCCGGCGACGGCCGAAACGGCGAACACGATGCCACAGAATGCCGGCGCCTGCATTGCCCCTCCGCCTACACCTGCTCTTCCGATTCGCGCTCCAGCCCCGCGCGGTTCTCGATGCGCACCTGGTGCCCCTGTATGCGGATCAGCCCTTCGGCCCGGAAGCGAGCCAGGTTGCGCGACACCACTTCCCGCACCGTGCCCAGCCGCGAGGCCAGCTCCTGATGCGTGATGGGAAGCTCGAATTCCTCCGCACCGGCCTGCTTGGAAGCGTCCAGCAGCAGCCGCGCCAGCCGCTGCGTCACGCTGCCGAAGGTCATGGCCTCCACCACGCCCACCAGGTGGCGCAGGCGCCGGCCCACCACCGCCAGAAGCTTCAGGGCGACATCCGGATACTGCCGGCACACCTGCTGGAAGTCGTTCTTGTTGATGAACAGTGCGACCACCGGTTCCACGGCGCGCACCGACGCCGGATAGGGTCCACCGTCGAACAGCGGAAGTTCGGCCACCGTGGTGGGTGCGCTTTCGAGCGCCAGCATCATTTCGCGCCCACCGGCGGAGGTCTTGAATATTTTGGCGCTGCCTTGCACGATCAGGAAGATCCCGGCGCACGCCTCGCCTTCCCAGAACAGCATCTCGTCGGCGGCGAACTGCTTCTCGACAGCCCGTTGCGACAAGGCCTGGATCTCGCTTTCGCTCAACCCCGCGAACAGGGCCATCTGCGCCAGAGATTCCGTCTTCGTGACCAAACAATCATGGTATCGCAGCCAAGGCGTTCAGCCGTCAGACCAGGACCCCTTCTCGCCGAATATTGAGCAGCAGCGGAGACTCGTCGCGGCGAAAGGCTTCTTCAGAAATGTATACACAGGAGATCACAACGTCGTGCTGCAACGACAACCCGGAGGCGAGGGGCGAAGCACGAGGTATTTCCGTGTTCGAATCGACGGCTCCCCCCAAAACGATCATCACATCGATGTCGGAGTCCGCGCTGGCGTCATTCCGGGCCTGGGATCCGTATAGGACCACCTCGACAAGACGGGGACCATAGAGATCCTCAAGGCCGCGCCGGAACTCCGCGAGGATGTGTTGCAGCTTGACCGTCATCACCCGCCACCACGCTCGGTTTGCCACCGGTCCGCACCAACTCGCCGCCCTATTCTCTCCCGAGAGGCGGCGTGCTCTTAATTTAGGCCGAAGGCCTACGGATGGGGCTTCTTCTCCTTCAACTCGGCGCTTGCTTTTCGCCCAAAGTGCTGTTCGAACAGCTCGCGCGCCCGTCTCACTCCCTCCGGGCTCAGCACCACCGACTTCGCTTTGCTCTTCGGGTCCGAGATGTACTCCTTGGCATACAGCCGGTCCAGCGCACCCCAGTCATGGGATCTCCACGCGCGCGCTCCCCATTCATCCTCCTCCGAGATCGTCAGATACAGCAACGCCAGCACCATCTCGTCGACTTTGTCGTGGTCGTAGTCCATTCTTGTTCTCCCGTTAACCGTATGCTAACGCGGTTGACCGAAAGGAGTTCTCCGCGAAGACTCTCTTCCCGCTCCGCATCGCCGTCGGCGCAGAAGCATTGCCGCGCCCAGATGTAGGATGTAGGCGCTGATCTGCCGCATCTCTTCCTGGGAGATTCGGCGGCTGCTGCTTCGTTTTGGGCTGGTGGTTCCACATGTCCACCGCGATCGGCTTGTGAGAGAATTGAGACGTGCAGAATTACGCCGTGGTCATCCATGAAGAGCCGGACGGCGGTTTCTGGGGAGAGGTCCCAGCCCTCCCGGGCTGCTATTCCCAGGGCGAAACGATCGATGAGCTTAAGCATAATATCCGCGAAGCCATCGCCGGCGTACTCGAAGTCCTGAAGGAGCAGGGGCGCGAGCCGGAGCCGCACATTCAGATTCTGGACGTAGCCGTTTGAAATCGATCACCGGTCCAGAGATGTGCCGGTTGATTGAGACGAACGGCTGGTCACTCCGGCGCATCAATGGAAGCCACCATAT
>JADGNR010000473.1 GCA_017883415.1 Bryobacteraceae bacterium
CTGGTGCGGAGTTGCCGGTTTGCGGATTACTCCCAGCAAGTCGGTTTGGGTCAACCGATGTCGGTGCCAGCGGACCTTCGAGGGTCGCGCGGCCAGTGTTCGACTGCCGCCGACCGGCGGTGTCGGGTATTCGTCGATAAATCCCCTTCGCACCAGCAAAACGACCATCCAGGAGCCTCGGGCTGGAACCCACTGCGCCCTCGTGCTGCCAAGTCGGCGTTATCCTACCGCAGCGCGCCGATCTGGTAGTCCACTACCGCGCGCTGCGCTTGGTAGTCGTAGCGCGCCGAGGCGGTCGCGATCTGCGCCGAGGTCAGGTTTAGTTGCGCCTGGCTTAGTTCCACGATCGAGCTCAAGCCCAGGTTGTACCTCTCCTGCGCCAAGTCGAGCGAAAGTTGCGCTTGCTTCAATAACTGGTTCGTCAGGCCCACGCGGTCGTAGGCGGTGGTGGCGTTCCAGTAGGCCACGCGTACGTCGCGGATGATGCGGTTGGCCAGATCGTTGACCTGCTCGCCGACGGCTTTCGCTTTGAACTCGGCCTCCCTTTGGCGGGCGCGGAACAATCCGCCGTTAAAAACCGGAATGCTCACGTTGACGCCGACGGCGCCAAAGCGGCCGGGGACGACGGCCTCTCCGGCGGGCACGAAACCCGCGGAGCCGGCAATGCCGACGCTGGGATAGAAGAGCGCATGTTCTGCCTTGGTGAAGCGCTCGGCGGCGCTCTGCTCGAGGCGCAGATCTTTCAGCTCGGGCCGGTCGCGGAGCGCCTGGGCGACCAGCGTAGCCACCTGGCTCGGCAGCGGGTCGGGCATGGCCTCCTCGGCGAGCGTGAACGATTGTCCGGATAGCCCGATGGCCGCGGCCAGAGTGGCCTCCGCGGACAGCAGGTCGTTCTGCGCCTGGGAGAGCAGTAACTGGGCGTCGGCCAGATTCACGTTGGCGAAGCTGACATCGAGTTGGGATTTCAACTTGCTGTTAAAGAGCGCCGTGATCTGGTCCGACACCAACTGCCGGGCGGAGACCGTCTGCTGCGCCACCTGCAACACCGACTGGGCTCGCAGGATGCCGAAGTACGCGCGGGCCGTGGCCACCAGAATGTCGGCGCGCGCGGTTTCGGTCAACTGGTCCTGCGCCTGCGCGCGCAGACTCGCCGAGGCCGCCAGGTGGGCGGTCCGGCCGAAATCGGTCAGCAACTGGCTGACGGTGAGGCCCGAGCCCAGGCGGTTGAAGACCACGGGGTTGTTGAGGCCGCCGGCGGCCAGACGGCTGCCGGAATCCGCGCCCACGCCGGTCAGATTTCCCGCGAATGCCGGAGCCAGGTTGGCGCGATACTCGAGCGGCACCTGATACGCCGCCGCCGCGTTCAGCCGTGCGGCCGCGAACTGCGGATTGTTTTGGATGGCCAGCCGCTCCGCTTCCGCCAGGGTCAGCTGCATGGTCTGGGTCTGCGCCCACAGCGGCGCCGCCAGCAGAATTACCGCCCATCGGAGCCGCATGATCAGTTCGCCGCCTCTCGGCCGTAAACCAGCAAGTACGCGGCCGGCACCAGGAATACCGTCAGGGCCACGGAAAGCGCCAGGCCGCCCAGCAGGGCGCGGGCGAGCGGCGCATAGCTCTCGCTGCCCTCGCCCAGTTTCAGCGCCATGGGCAGCAGGCCGAGGATGGTGGCGAGCGAGGTCATCAGCACCGGCCGCAAACGGACGCGGCACGCCATGGCCACCGCCTCGCGCACGGCCATGCCCTGGGCGCGCAACTGCCGCGTGAATTCCACGATCAGGATGCTGTTGGAGACCGCGATTCCGGTGAGCATCACCACGCCCATCAACGACATGACATTCAGCGTGGTGCCGGTCAGCCAGAGCGTGATCAGCACGCCCGTGAGGCCGGGAGGCACGGCCAAAAGAATCAGAAGAGGATCGACGAAGCTTTTGAACTGCGCCACCAGAATGAGGTAGAGCAGCACCACCGAGAGCATCAAGCCGAGCGTAAAGCTGCGGAACGAAGCGCGCATGCCCTGCACCATGCCGCGCAGGGTCACGTTGAGTCCCTCGGGAATGCTGGTTCGGGCGATGATCCCGTCGATGCGGTCGGCGATGCTCCCTAACTCCTCGCCCAGCGGGCGAACATAGATGTCCGTAACGCGGCGGATCTGGTAGTGGTCCACTTCGGTCGGCGCTTGCACGCGCTTCACCGTGCTGATGGTGTCCAGGCGCGTGGGGAGAATGCTTCCCGCGGCGCGCAGAGGAATGGCCCGCAAATCGGCCAGCGACTTTACCTGCCCCTCGGTGTACTGCACGGTGAGCATGTAGTCCTGGCCCGACTTGGGATCGATCCAGTAACTGGGCGCGATCATCTGGTTGCTGGTGAGCGCGGTGATCACGTTGCCCACCACCTCCTGTTGATCGAGCCCGAGCTCGCTGGCGCGCGTGCGGTCCACCTCCAGCTTCAACGCCGGATAATCGATGTCCTGCGGGATGTACACGTCCGCCACGCCGGGAATGCTTTGGATGGCGGAGGCGAGCCGCAGCGCGGTGGCGTGCGAGCGCTCCAGATTGGAGCCGGCCACCTGCACGTCGATGGGCGCCGGCAGACCCAGGTTGAGCACCGCGTCCACCATGCCGCCCGACTGGAAGTACGTGCTCAATTCCGGCAGTTCGTCGGCAATGCGCTGTTTCACCCGCGCCATATATTCGTAGCTGCCCACCTTGTGGCCCTCTTTCAGACCCACCTGGACGAAGGCCGTGTGCTGTGCCGAATTGCTGGTGTAGATGGACGAGAAGCCAGGCGTGACGCCGATGTTCGAAAGGATCGTACCCAGGTCGCTCTCCGGGATGATTTGCCGGATCACCGCCTCCACCCTGGCGACTTCGCTTTCGGTGACGGAGATCCGCGAGCCCGAGGGCGCCTTGACGTTGATGACGAACATGCCCGCATCGGTGCGCGGGAAGAAGGACAGGCCGAGACGCGGGAACAAAGCCAGGCTCGCGGCAAAGGCCAGCCCGCAGGCCGCCACGGTGAGCCAGGGCTGCCGCAACGCCGCTCGCGCCATGCGGTCGTAGATCCGCAGGAACGCTTCAAAGCGATCGTTGAACCAGATGTTGAACCAGTGTCCGAACGAGCGCCGCTCCGGCTGCGATACCGTAACCGTCACCTCCTCGGAGGGGGTGTGCTGGTGCGAGGCTTTCAAGAAGCGGGCGCAAAACAGCGGCACCACGGTCATGGCCACCGCATAGGAGGCGAACAGGGCCAGCACCACCGCCAGCGCCAGCGCGGTGAACAGAAACTGGCTGACGCCGTATAGAAACGTCACCGGGAAAAATACCACGGCGGTAGTGAGCGTGGCGGCGAGCACCGGCAACGCCACCTCGCGCCCGCCATGCTCGGCGGCCACGGCCGGCTTTTCCCCGAGCTCCAGATGCCGGTATATGTTTTCGAGCACGACTACCGAGTTGTCGATCAGGCGCGATAGCGCCAGCGCCAGTCCGCCCAGCACCATGCTGTTGACCGTGCCGCCGCCGAGCGAAAGCGCCATGAATGTCGCCAGCACGGAAAGCGGAATGGAGAAGAACACGGCCACCGTGGCGCGCATGCTTCCCAGAAAGACCAGGATCATGATCGAGGTCAGGAGCAGCCCGATAGCCCCTTCGTGAAGCAGCGTCTCAATGGCGGTTTTGACGAAGCGCGACTGGTCGAACAGCACGCTCGTCACCAGGCTCTTGGGAACGTCCACCAAGTGGCGCACCACGTCCCGCACCCCATCGACCACCGCGATGGTGTTGGTGTCGCCGCCCTGCTTGAGGACCGGCGTGTAGACCGCGCGCTTGCCGTCCACCCGCACGACGCTGGTCAGGATCTGGCGCGCGTCTTTGGCATAGCCCACGTCTCCCACGCGCACGATCGAGCCGCCCACCGTCTTGAGGGGCAACTGGTCGATTTCCGCGATGCTGGGAAGCTGGCTGTTGGTGTAGATGTTGTAATCGAGCGATCCGATGGCCACGTCCCCGGCCGGCAGGATCAGGTTGGAGCGGTTGACCGTGCGCACGACGTCCATCAGGCTGAGCTGGCGCGCCTCCAGCTTGTACGGGTCGGCATACACCATAATCTGGCGGTAGCCGCCCCCGAACGGTTGGGGCACGCTCGCCCCGGCGACGCTGGCCATCTGGTTGCGAACC
>JADGNR010000474.1 GCA_017883415.1 Bryobacteraceae bacterium
AGGCGCGCTGGGCGCGGGGGCAGGCCGGGAGGCCTACCCCACTGGCCCCCGGCAGGACGCCGGTCGCTGCAAATATCGGCACTTCGGGTCCTATTTACTTGAAATTACAGGGCCGGCCCACGACACTGGAGAGACAATGGGGATCAATATCGGTCTGGACATCGGGGCCATCAGTCTCAAGCTGGCGGCGCTGGGCAAGCCGGGCGACCGGCCTATCCTTGCGGCGCTGTGCGCGGCCAACCCGCGTTTCCGGATGACGGAGCTCGACACGCGGCCGCTGGTTCTCTCCGATTACCGGCGCATCGCGGGCAGCCCCATAGAAACCACCTACGACCTGCTGCGGGAGTTCTACGACGTGGTGCCGGAGGTCCGGGTCGAGGGCATGCGCGTCACCGGGTCGGGCAGCCGCACCATCGCCAAAGTGTTGGGCCTGTTCTTCGAGAACGAATTCAAAGCCATCGCGCGCATGATTGGCGCCTGCTATCCGCACGCGCGCACGGTATTCGAAATCGGCGGGGAGAGCTCGAAGTACATCCGCCTGGAGGGCGGCAGCATCCTGGACTACGACCGCTCGGGGGAATGCGCGGCGGGCACCGGGTCGTTCCTGGATCAACAGGCGCTGCGCATGCAGTACTCGGTGGAGGAAGTGGGCGCGGTGTGCGCCACCGCGCAATGCGCCGCGCGGATTGCCGGGCGCTGCTCGGTGTTCGCCAAAAGCGACATGATCCACGCCCAGCAGAAGGGCTACTCGCCGGCCGAGATCCTGCGCGGGCTGTGCGATGCCGTAGCGCGCAATTTCAAAAGTTCCATCGTGAAGGGGCGGCCGGTGCAAGCGCCGGTGGCGCTGATCGGCGCGGTCTCGCAGAATGCCGGGGTCACGGGAGCGCTGCGCGAGGCGTTCTCGCTTTCCGAAGAGGACCTGTTCGTGCCGGAGCATTATGCCTGGGCGGGGGCCATCGGCACGGCCATCCTGGAGGCCGAAGAGCCGCGCAAGCGGTCCATTCTGGAAATCCACCGGCTGCACCAGCACGATTCCGAAGAGACAGTGCAGGATACGCAGCCGCTTTCGAGCGACCACGTGGTGCAGTTGCGCGACCGCGTGGGAGTGTACACGCCGCCTGCCGGCAGCGGGCCGATTGCGGCTTACCTGGGCCTCGATATCGGGTCGGTGTCGACCAACGTGGTGGCGATCGACGAATCGGGCGCCGTGATCCACGATGTCTACCTGCGGACCGCGGGGCGGCCCATCGAGGCCGTCCAACAGGGGCTGGAGGAGGTGGAGCGCATGTGGGGCCGGCGCCTTGATGTGCGCGGCGTAGGCACCACCGGCTCGGGGCGCGAGCTGATCGCCGAATTCGTGGGCGCCGACGTGGTGAACGACGAAATCACGGCGCACAAGACCGGCGCGGTCCACGTGAGCAAAACGCTGGGCGGCGAGCCGGTGGACACCATCTTTGAAATCGGCGGCCAGGACTCCAAGTTCATCTCCATCGAGAACGGCGTAGTGGTGGACTTCGCCATGAACGAAGCCTGCGCGGCGGGCACGGGGTCGTTCCTGGAGGAGCAGGCCGAGAAGCTGGGGATCAGCATCAAGGGGGAGTTTGCCAAGCTGGCGCTGGCGTCGGCGAGCCCTACGCGCCTGGGCGAACGCTGCACGGTGTTCATGGAGCGCGATGTCACCGGCTGGCTGCACAAAGGCGAGACCGTGCCCAACCTGGTGGCGGGGCTGGCCTATTCCATCGCGCTCAATTATCTGAACCGCGTAGTGCGCGGGCGGAAGATCGGGAAAGCGATCTACTTCCAGGGCGGCACGGCGTACAACGACGCCGTCACCGCGGCCTTCGCCAGCCTGCTGGGCAAGCGCATCACGGTGCCGCCCTATAACGGCGTGATGGGGGCCATCGGCATGGCGCTCATCGCACGCGAATGGCATCGCGCCACCGGCTTGACGAGCCGCTTCCGGGGATACGACCTCCACAAGCTGGAGCTGCGCACGCGCGATTTCGTGTGCAAGGCCTGTTCGAACCTGTGCGACATGAAGGAGTTCGTCATCGAGGGGCAGAAGAGCTACTGGGGCGACAAGTGCTCGGACAAGTTCCGCAAGCCTTCGGCGACCGGCCGCAAACCGGTGATCGACGACCTGTTCGCGTATCGCGAGAAGTTGGTGGAGGCGCTACCCAACGTCAAAGGGAGCAAGTGCAAGGTGGGCCTGCCGCGCGCCATGACCATGCTCGACCGGCTGCCGTTCTGGAGGCGCTACTTCGCGGAGTTGGGCATCGAGACCGTGCTCTCCCCGGTGACGGACCCGCGCATCTCGGCGGCCGGAATCGAAATGGCGGTGGCGGAGCCGTGCTATCCCGTGCAGGTGGCGCACGGGCACGTGTGGGCGCTGGTGGAGGCGGGCGTCGACTACATCCTGGTTCCCAACATGGCGGATGCGGAAGCGGGCGCGGAGACGTGCGCGTCGCACTATTGCCCGTGGAGCCAGACGCTGCCGTGGGTGCTGCGCTCGGCGCCGGCGCTGGAGCCGCATCAACATAAGTTTCTGATCCCGACACTGCATTTCCAACTGGGACCCGCGCAGGTGAAGAAAGGGCTGGCCGAGACCATGCAGCGCATCGGGGTGGCACGGCACGCGAGCGACCGCGCGGTGGAGGCGGCCTACGCGGAGCAGCGCGAGTTCCAGGGAAAGCTGCTGGAAGCGGGGCGCCAGGCGCTCGCGAAACTCGACGCCACCGGCGAGCCCGGCCTGGTGCTGGCGGGGCGCGGCTACAATATCTACGACCGCGGGGTGAACTGCGATATCCCGCGCAAACTGCGGCACCGCTATGGCGCCAACGTGATTCCGCTCGATTTCCTGGTGACCGGCTGCGAGCCGGTGGTGGACGCGGGCGCCAACATGTTCTGGGCTTCGGGCCGTAAGATCCTGGAGGCGGCGCGGGTGGCTGCCGCGCGCCCCAACCTGCACCTGATCTACATCACCAATTTCAAGTGCGGCCCCGATTCCTACATCAAGCACTTTGCCCGCGAGGCCGCCGGCGCGCCTCTGCTGGTGCTGCAATTCGACGGGCACGGCAACGACGCCGGCTACATGACGCGCTCGGAAGCGTACCTCGACAGCAAAGGGATTCTGCGATGCTACCAATCGTCGACGGAGCCGCCGGCGCAACCGGCGGTCATCCACTAACCGAAAAGCGAATCTACATTCCGCCCATGGCGTATGGCAGCGCGCGGGCGTTTGCGTCGGCCTTCCGCGCCATCGGCCTCGCGGCCGAGCCCACGCCTCCTTCCGACCATCGCACCAGGGAGCTGGGCGCGCGCTACACTTCGGGCGACGAATGCTATCCGGCCAAGGTGACCGTGGGCGACTTCATGAAACTGCTGGAGCGGCCCGACACCGATCCGGCGCGCGTGGCGCTGTTCATGCCCACCGCCGAGGGCCCGTGCCGTTTCGGCCAGTACGCGCCCTACCTGCGCCACGTGCTGGACGCCAACGGCTACCAATCCGTGGAGATTCTTTCGCCCACCAGCCGCAACGCCTACCAGGGCCTGGGAAGCCTGGCCGGCCCGTTCGTGCGCACGGGGTGGCGTGCCCTGCTGTCGGCCGACCTGCTGCAAAAGATGCTGCTGCTATACCGGCCCTACGAGGAGCGGCGCGGCGATACCGAAGCGGTGTACGAAGAGGCGTTGGGCGACCTGTGCCGGACGCTCGAGAGCACGCCGGTCACTCCGGGCGTGCAGCTTCGGGCGCTGCGCGATTCCATGGTCCGCGGCCGCGACCGCTTCCGGCGGCTGGGGGCGCGGCGCGACCGTTCCCATCCGCTGATCGGCATCGTGGGCGAGATCTTCTGCCGCCTGAACACCTTTTCCAACGAGAACCTGGTGCGCTGCCTGGAAGAGTACGGCGCCGAGGCCTGGGTCTCCGACCTGGTGGAATGGATCTGGTACACGAATTCCGAACACTTCCGGAAACTGCAGCTCACCGGGCGCATGTGGACCTCGGAAGCGCTGGGGGCGTGGGTGCGGAAGCGCGTGCAGAAGCGCGACGAACACGTGCTGGCGGAGCCGTTCCACGAAGAGTTCGCCGGCCGCGAGGAGCCGGACATTTACGAGATCCTGGAGTGCGCGCGCCCGTACCTGCCGCGCGAGGGCGCATTCGGCGAAATGGTG
>JADGNR010000188.1 GCA_017883415.1 Bryobacteraceae bacterium
CCATCCCCACCGTCCCCCCGCTCTTGGACCCGGCCGTTTGCGAGATGATGAGCGCGCCGCGGCCGGCGATCTGGCTGGGCTCGAATGGTTTGGCCTTCTCGCCGTCTTTATCGGTGCGCACCAGGAAATCGTCGTGATCGATGGTGATCTCCTTGCCGTACTTCGGCTCCACCTTTACTTCGGCGACGATATAATGTCCGCCCAGGTCGGAGCCGATCATTTCTTTGACCTCGGCGGGATCGATGTGGAGCGTCACCGTGAGGATCAGATCCTCATTCTCGCCGCGCGCCGTGGCCACGGTTTTCTTGGCCGCGGGCAACAGCAGCGCCGGCAAAAGAAATAGGCAGAAAAGGCGGACCGCCATGGGAAAGAACCTCTGCACCGATTATAACGTCCGCGGCGTGAAGGCGGCTCCCCGGCGCTACGCCGCTGCTACAATGGACCTTTCACAGAAGGAGTTTGATCCCCTATGGACGACAAAGAGCGCGCCCGCGCGTTAGACAACGCCTTGAGCCAGATTGAAAAGCAGTTTGGCAAGGGCTCGATCCTGCGCCTCGGGTCGAAGGATGCCATCGTGCCCGTCTCGGTCATCTCCACCGGGTCGATTTCGCTCGACGCCGCCCTGGGGGTGGGAGGCTTGCCTCGCGGCCGCGTCATCGAGATCTTCGGACCGGAATCGTCCGGCAAGACCACCATCGCGCTGCAGGTGGTCGCCGAGGCCCAAAAGAAAGGAGGCATCGCCGCCTTTATCGATGTGGAGCACGCCCTCGATCCGGCCTACGCCCGCAAACTCGGCGTGGACATCGACAATCTCCTGGTTTCGCAACCCGACTACGGCGAGCAGGCGCTGGAGATCACCAACCATTTGACCGCTTCGGGCCAGATCGACGTGCTGGTGGTGGATTCGGTGGCCGCGCTGGTCCCCAAGGCCGAACTGGAAGGGGAAATGGGCGACAGCCACATGGGCCTGCAGGCGCGGCTCATGTCGCAGGCCCTGCGCAAACTCACCGGCATCGTCTCCAAGTCGCGCACCTGCCTGATCTTCATCAACCAGATTCGCGAGAAGATCGGGGTGATGTTCGGCAACCCGGAGACCACCACCGGAGGCCGCGCCCTGAAATTCTATTCCTCCATCCGGCTGGACATCCGGCGCATCGCGGCCATCAAGGACGGCGACGCCGTGGTCGGCAACCGCACCAAGGTCAAAGTGGTGAAGAACAAGGTTGCCTCGCCTTTCCGCGAAGCCGAATTCGACATCATTTACGGCGAAGGGGTCTCTAAGGAAGGCGACCTGATCGATCTGGGAGTGGCGCAAAACCTCATCGAGAAGAGCGGCTCGTGGTTCAGTTACAAAGGGGAGCGAATCGGCCAGGGCCGCGAGAATGCGCGCCAGTTCCTGAAGGACAACGCCGACATACGGCAGGCCGTCGATACCGAATTGCGCAAGCTGCTCGGCCTGATCAAGGCGGAGCCGCCGGCGGCCGCGGCTGCCGAAGCTCCCGCCCCCGCTGCCAAGCCGGCGCCGGCCCGGCGGTAGAGTACTTGCGTCCCCGAAAGCGCCGCAAATGAGTCAAATCCCGTCTCACCGCCGAGACGCCGAGACGCCGGGAATGGGATGGAGACGCTCAGGAGCATCTTGGATTTCTCGGCGCCTCGGCGTCTCGGCGGTTCATCCATGAACGAACAAGACCGCCAACGCGCCATTCATTCGCGCCTCGCCCGCATGGACCAGGGCCGGCCCGGTGTTTCCGTGCCTACCGGTTTTGCCGCGCTCGATCGCGCACTCGGCGTGGGCGGGTTGCCCCGGGGCGCCATCGTGGAACTGTTTGGCCCGGCCTCTTGCGGCAAAACCACCCTCGCCCTCCAGACGGCCGCTCACCTCCAGCGGGCGGGCGGCACACCGGCCTGGATCGATGCGGAACACGCTTTCGATCCGGCGTATGCCGTCCAGCTCGGGGTGGCCGTCGAGCGCTTGCCCGTAGCGCAACCCGAATCGGCGGAGCAGGCGCTGGCCATCGCCGAGCGGCTGGCCGTCTCCGGAGCGGTGGACCTGCTCATCGTCGATTCCGCCGCCGCGCTGGTTCCCCGGTTGGAACTGGAAGCGGGAATGGGAGCGAGCGGCCCCGGCCTGCCCGGCCGCGTGCTGGCATCCGGGCTGCGCCGCTTGTCGCTGGTGGTTCGCCGGTCCCAAGCCGCGGTGCTTTTTCTCAACCAGACGCGCATGCACGTCTCCCCATCCGGAGGCGAGCCCGAGACCACCGCCGGCGGGCCGGCGCTCAAGCTTTACGCCGCCGTACGCATCGCGCTGGGCCCGGTCAGCGCCCGGGAGGCGCGCTTCCGAGTCTTGAAAAATAGAGTTGCAACGGCCTTCGGGGAAGGCCTGCTGGCGTGGAAAGGGAGCTCGGGATTCGCGGAAACCCCGTAAAACGGCCCTTTCAGCACACCGGGTGCAAAAAAACCGCGAAAAATCGGGCCTTTTTGCGCATTTCTCTTTACATCACCGGCCCCTTCCCTTATCATTGATAGCGATTCAGACGTAAAACGCACGTTCGGGAGAACGTTGTTTTAGACCTGTTCGATGGATGGGGCAAGGCGGCATGGGCCCGCTCCACAGTGGATGGCAATCAACCAACGGAGAATCAAAGGAGAGATATGGCAAATCAGAGAATGACCCAGACGCAACTGGTCAGATCCCTGGCGGAAAAGTGCACCGTCAACAACAAACAAGCGCGCCAGTTTCTGGAAGAACTTTCCGGCATGGCGATCGCGGAAGTGAAGAAGAACGGCGTATTCGTGCTGCCCGGCATCGGGCGCCTGGTACGCGTGGACCGCAAAGCCCGCATGGGGCGCAACCCGGCGACCGGCGAATCCATCAAGATCCCGGCCAAGAAGGTGGTCAAGTTCCGCGTGGCCAAGGCCGCCAAGGACTCCATCGTTCCACCGAAGAAGAAGTAACCTGGGGCAGGAAAAATCGAAACCCCGCGAAGCCCCTTCCGGGCTTGCGGGGTTTTTTCTGTTGCGGATCTTTTGAAGCCGAAATGGACCCAGCCCACCTTGCGGGCTGTGCCTCGAAGCCTGTGACTACTTCTTTTCTTCGACCTTCTCGTCCTTCTTCTCTTCTTCGTCACTCTTCAAGGCGTGCTTGAAGTTGCGGATTCCTTCGCCTAGGCCTTTCCCCAGTTCTCCCACCTTCCGTCCGCCGAACAAAAGTATGGCAACGGCGCAGATCAGCAGAACTTCAGGACCGCCCAGGCCGAGCGGACCAGCAGCTTGAATGGCAGTCGGATCCATTAGGGTCTCCTTCTCGTACGGGTCTATTGTAGCGGATTTCACGCGTTGTCCGCCAACTTTGGCGGGCCGGGCGGCGATCTTCCGACAAGATTTCACCGCCGGGGCGCCGAGGCGCCGAGAACTTAAGCCCGTCTACCACGCGGAGAACCGATTGACTTGGTTTCGCTCGGCGGCTCGGCGCCTCGGCGGTGGAAAGTCGTTTTGGGCGGCCGCCTCACCGCATGGCCGGAATGATCCACGGCGTCACATACACCTCCACGAACACCACCACACCCACCAGGCAGGCGAGCGCGATGCTGTGCCAGAAGACATAGCGCAGGATGGTCCCTTCCCCGCCCTGCTGCCCGGTGGCTACCCCGGCCACCACAATGCTCTGGGCGTCGATCATCTTGCCCATCACGCCTCCGGCGCTGTTGGCCGCGGCGGCCAGAATCGGCGAAATGCCCAACTGCCGCGCCGTGATCTGTTGCAGGCCGCCGAACAGCACGTTGGACGAGGTATCGCTGCCGGTGAGCGCCACGCCCAGCCAGCCCAGCAGCGGCGAGAAGAACGGAAACAGCATGCCGGTGGCAGCGAAAGCCAGGCCCATGGAGGCGTCCAGTCCGCCGTAGCGGGTGGAGAATCCCAGGGCCATCATGGCCGCGATCGTGAGCAGCGACCAGCGCACGCGCTTTAAGGTTCCCCAGAATGTCACGCACAGCGCGCCCGGCGAAAAGCCCAGCAGCAGGCCGCTGAGGATTCCCGTAAGCAGCAGGCTGGTTCCGGTGGCCGACAGCCAGTTGAGCGCGAACACGGCCGGTTCGGGCGTGGGCTTGGGCACCACGGGGGGGACCCTCAGGACCGCGCGGTGCAGCACCGGCACGTTGAACGTAACTTGCGAGATGCCGCTCAGAAAGTTGGGGTGGCCCGCCGGCCCGCCGTTGAGAAACGCCTTGACTTGCGGAATGCCCCAGGAAAACACCAGCACGCACAGCAGGATCCACGGCATCCACGCCCGCAGGGCGTGCCCGCTCGAGTGAACCGGGCGCGAGGCCGCCTCGGCGGTGCGCTCCTCTTCGCTTTCGTGCTCGAAGCTCCAGGTAGTGGAGGGCCGCCAGAATTGCAAGAGCAGCACGAGCGAAGCCATCGACACAATCGCCCCGGCGATATCCACCACCCAGGGGCCATGAAAGTTGCTGACGAAATACTGAGTGACGGCGAAGGTGACTCCCGCCGTCAGGCAGGCCGGCCAGACCTCGATCATGCTCTTGCGCCCGGCCATGGCCCATACCAGCCAGAACGGCACGATTACGCTGAACACGGGCAGGATGCGGCCCACCATGGCGCTGAGCAGGTCGAGCGGCAGGCCGGTCACGGCGGCGAGCGCGATGATCGGTGTTCCCAGCGCGCCGTAGGCCACCGGCGCGGTGTTGCCGATCAGCGCCATCCCGGCGGCCTGGAGGGGCCGGAATCCCAGCGCGATCAGCATGGCCGCCGAAATCGCCACCGGCGTTCCGAAGCCCGCCGCGCCCTCGATGAACGCCCCGAAGCTGAAGGCGATCAGCAGCGCCTGCAGGCGCCGGTCGCTGGCCAGGTGGGCCACCGTGTGCTTCACCACCTCAAAGGTGCCGCTCTTGACGGTCACGTCGAAGACGAAAATGGCGCACAGCACGATCCAGCCGATCGGGAACAGACCATACGCGGCGCCGTTCAAGGCGGCCCACCCGGCCAGTTCCGGCGGCATGCCGAAGATCGCCATGGCCACGCCCACCGACGTGGCCAGCCCCGCCAGCGCCGCCCAGTGCGCCCGCACATGCCCGAAGGCGAGCAGCCCCAGCAGTACCGCCACGGGCAGAGCGGCGACCAGCGCCGACAAGGCGATGCTACCGGCCACCGGCGAATAAACCTGACTCCAACTCATGTCTCAGCCTCCGGAAACGGACCCGACGCAAAATACTGAGATCATACAACGCGCTGGGCGGCAAAGGATACAGGTTTCTCGCCGGAAAGGGCATTCGCCAAAACTTTAACAACTCGCTGTCCGATCGCGGCCCGGCGAGCGGCCGTGCATCGGGAGGGTTGCGGTTTGGGAATTCGATGCGCGGCTAGATCCGGCTGTCGCCGCACATCTTGCAATTGCGCGGCAGCACGCCGACGCCGGTCAGTTCCACCTCGGGCGCCAGGTAGTCCGGGCGGACCGGCTCCGCACGCATCAGGTCGGTGGTCAGATACTTCTTGTTGTCGTCGGCAAAAACGGTCACCACCACCGCCTCGCCGCCGAGCGCTTCCTGCACCCGCACGGCGGCCAGGAAGTTGCAGCCCGAGGAGATCCCCACGCCCAGCCCGAGCCGGCAGGCCAGCTTCTGCGCCATCAGGATGGAATCGCCGTCGCTTACGGCCACTACCGGGTCGAGCTGCGAGAGGTCGACGATGGCGGGGATGAACTCGTCGGAAATGCCCTGAATGCGGTGCTGCCCCACCTTGTGGCCGGTCGAGAGCGTGGGCGATTCCGCCGGCTCCACGGGGTGGATGCCGATGCTCCGGTCGACGCCCCGCAAGAAACGGCCGACGCCCATCACCGTGCCGCCGGTGCCCACGCCGGCCACGAACGCCCGCGGCGCCAGGCCGGCGTCCCCAAGTTGCGCGAGGATTTCGGGACCCGTGGTGGCGGCGTGCGCCTCCACGTTGCCTTCGTTCGAGAACTGGCGCGGCAGGAAAATATCGGGTTCGCGGGCGGCCAACCCCTCGGCCATACGGATGCAACCGAGGAATCCGCCCTGCTCCCGGCTCACCTGCACGATCTCGGCGCCATAGCTCGAGATCAGTTGTTTCCGTTCCGCGCTCATCCAGTCGGGCATGAAAATGGTGACGCGGTGCCCCAGAACGCGGCCCAGCGCCGCGAAGGAGATGCCCGTATTGCCGCTGGTCGCCTCCACGATGCGGTGGCCCGGCCGAAGCTGCCCGCTCTGGTACGCGCGGCGCAGAATGTAGAGCGCCATGCGGTCCTTAATGCTGCCGGTGAGATTCAGATGCTCGCATTTCGCGTGGATCACGCGGTGGCGCCCGCGCCAGCGAAATCCGATGGCCAGCAGCGGCGTGTTGCCGATCGTTCGGCCCAGTGCGTCGAGTTCCTGTGGAACCGAGACCAGCGTGGCAGTAGGCATAGTTCTCCCAATTCAGATTATACACTCTGAAATTGGCGCGCTGTATACTCAACCAGGACCACCCCATGCACTACCTTCTCTTCTACGATGTGGTGGACGATTTCGTCCTCCGGCGCGCCGCCTTTCGCCGGGAACATCTGGCGCGGGTCGCGCAAGCCTTCGAGCGCGGCGAAATCGTGCTCGCCGGCGCGCTGGCCGACCCCGCCGATGGCGCGGTCCTGGTCTTCCGCGGGCCGTCCGCCGGGCCCGCCGAGGCGTTTGCCCAAACCGATCCCTATGTGGCGAATGGGCTGGTGACCGCCTGGCGCGTGCGGAAGTGGGCCACCGTGGCGGGCGATGGCGCCGCCATGCCATCCCCCTAAGCCCGCATGCAGCAGGCCCGCGTCGCATTCCGTTATCCCGACTTCCGCTACTTCCTGGCCGCCCGTTTTCTGGTCACCGGTTCGACGGAGATGCAGGCCACCGCCGTCGCCTGGCAGGTATATGCGCTGACCCACCGCCCGCTCGATCTCGGCCTGGTGGGCCTGGCGCAATTCCTCCCCGGCATGTTCCTGTTCCTGCTGGCCGGCCATATCGCCGATCGCGTCCGGCGGCAGCGCATCCTCCAGGCCTGCGCCGCCGGCTTTTGCCTGTGCTCCCTGCTGCTGCTGGCGCTCTCCCTCCACGGCCTCCGCTCGGTGGGGCCCATCTATGCCGCGCTGCTGCTGAATGGCGTCGTGCGCGCTTTCAATATGCCCACCGGGCAGGCATTCCTGCCGCTGCTGGTGCCGGAAGAACACTTCCCCAATGCCGTAGCGTGGAGCGCTTCCGTGCTCCAGGCCGCCATGGTGCTGGGGCCGGTGGCCGGCGGCTTGCTTTACGGCGCGGCCGCCAGCCCGGTGCCGGTCTATGCCTGCGCCGCGGCGTGCTACCTCACGGGTCTGGCATTCGTGTCGAAGATTCGCGTCAGCGCCGCCGCGCGTCCGCGGCCCCTGCCCTCGCCCGGCGCCGTGCTGGAAGGCTTGCGCTACATCTGGCGCGAGAAGCTGATCCTGGGAGCGATCTCGCTCGACCTCTTCGCCGTCCTGCTGGGCGGCGCCGTGGCGCTCGCCCCCGTGTATGCGCGCGAGATCCTCCATACCGGTCCCATGGGACTCGGCATCCTGCGCGGCGCGCCCAGCGCGGGCGCGGTCGCCATGGCCATCGTGGTGGCCTATTGGCCCCTGCGCCGCCGCGCCGGCAAGGCCATGCTCGCCGGCGTCTTCGGCTTCGGCTGCTTCACCATCGTGTTCGGACTTTCCCGCAGCTTGCCGCTCTCGCTCGCCGCCCTGGTGCTGGTGGGCGCCTGCGACATGGTGAGCGTCATCATCCGCCATACCGTGATCCAACTCGGCACGCCCGATGCAATGCGCGGCCGCGTGAGCGCCGTCAACATGGTATTCATCGGCGCCTCCAACGAGGTGGGCCAGTTCGAATCGGGACTCACCGCCCAATGGTTCGGCGCCGTGCCCGCCGTGGTCCTGGGCGGCGCCGGCGCCATCGCCATCGTGGCCGCCTGGACCTGGCTGTTTCCCGAGCTGCGGCGGGTGAACGCATTGCCCGGGCAGGCCGCCCGGCGGCCCTCGCTGCCGGACCCGCTCGCGCAAGACCGGTGAGCGCCTAGTAACGGCTCCGGCGATGCCATTCGCCCCCGCCCAGCCCGCCCACGTCGATGATCACGGCCACAATCAGGATCAGCAAATTGACCCCGTCTAGCGGACGGTGCGAATTCACCATCCAGGCATACGCCAGGGTGGTGAGCGGCAGGAAGAGGAACCCCAGCACCAGCAGCAGGAGCCCATGATACGCGCGCTGCAGATAATCCGAGAGCAGGTACATCAGTACCAGCACCACGCGCGGGAAGGCCAGGACCAGCAGGAGCATCAGGCAGGGCATCGCCCGCATTGTCGCAGAATTGCGCCCGGAAGGCTGTACGCGCCCTTACAAGTGGCTTGCGCCGCCTGTGCGGCGGCCCGTAAAATCAAAATGTCGGCATGCCCGCCCCCACACGAACCGTCTTAATCGTCGACGACGACCCGCAGATCCTCACCCTGGTGGAGAAGATGCTCCGGCCCCGCAATGTCCATGTTCTGGTGGCGCCCAAACCCTCCGAGGCGCTCCTCATCTGCGAGCGCCAGCCCGTGCATCTGTTGATCTCCGACGTGGCCATGCCCGAAATGGACGGCAACAAGCTGGCCGAGCGCGTGCTGAAACTGCAACCCGAAGTGCAGGTGTTGCTGATCTCCGGACGCTTCAAGGAGGCGCCCGCGCTGGCCCGCTCCTCCCGCGTGCGGTTCTTGAAGAAGCCGTTCTTTCCCTCGGACCTGCTCAAAAACCTGCGGGAACTCCTGCCGGAGTCGTAGCGGCTATGGTGCCCATGTTCCGCAGCCTGCCCGCAGCCGTCCTGGCAGCCGCCGCCGCGCTGGCGCAGACGCCACCTCCCGGCCCGCCGCCAGGCTCCATTTCGGGCGTGGTCCGCAATGCCGTCACACGCGCGCCGCTGGAAGGGGTCCACGTCTACGTGTATGGTTCGCCCGCCGTCAAAACAGACTCCCAGGGTCAGTTCGCAATTTCGGGCGTCGAGGCCGGACGCCAGTGGCTCTCGGCTTACGACGAACGCCGCGCGGCCTCTGGCAACCTCTATGTGCTGGTCAACCCGGGAGAGCAGGTCACCGGCGTGGAGGTCCCGATTAAACTCGGAGGCCGCATCTCCGGCAAGGTTGTCGATGACAATTGGAAGCCGATCGCCGGCGTTTCCGTCCTTCTGCTGGAACGCCGCTTCGAATTCGGCGCGATGGTGTACGCGCCGCGGTTGACCGTGTCGACCGACCAAAACGGCCGGTTCCTGTTGGAGCCGGTCCCCTCGGAACGCGGCTTTTTGATCCTGGTACGGAATATGCTCAACGCCTTGAAGCCGGCCGGCGACGCGCCCGCCGTACCCGAAAAGCGCCCGCGCGTTCTCGTCCCGACGTACTACCCCGATTCCCGCTACGGCCAGGACGCGCAGACGGTCACGCTCACCCCGGATGAGAGCCGCGAGGAAGTGGACATTCGCATGGCTTCCGACACCGCGTATTGCATCGAGGGCTCGGTGGCGGCGCCCGGCAGACCGGCGCTGCCTTCCGTCGCCATCGCGGAGCGGCAACCGCTCGTGTCCGGCGCGAAGTTTGCGCCTGCGTCCGTGAACACCGCTTCGGACGGCCGGTTTCGCGCCTGCGGATTCGCTCCGGGCGAGTACCGCCTTTCTGCGTCCAGCACCGAAGGGGCGCGCAGCCAGCAGGTGTACGCCAACGCGGAGATCGCGATCGCCAACCGCGACGTGCACGACGTGAAGCTCCTGGCGCGCTCCCCCGGCGTGATCTCGGGGGATGTCTCCTGGGATCCTCCGCCGCGCGCCAATGCAGCCGGCACGCGGATTTCGGTGTATCTGAAAAAGCAGTTCGCTGGCAACCAGTATGCGGACGAGGCGCTGCCGCCCTCCACGATGGGCGGCGCCATGGCGATTGGCGGGCGGGTCTCGATGTCCGGGCCGTTCACTTTGCAGGGCATCCCCCTGGAGGTGGACGATTACGAGTTGGAATTGGGTAACCTCCCGGCGGGATGTTACGCGAAGGAAACCTCGTTTGGGGGCGCCGAGGTTCACGGACAACTGCGCCTGACGCGCGCCGTGTTAGAAGGCCGGATACGCTTCGTTCTGGCGTGCGACGGCGGATCCCTGACCGCGCGGGTGACCGACCACGAGGGCAACGCGGTGTCCCAGGCTCATCTCTATTTGATGCCTGCCGGCGCCGCTTCGGAAGCCGCAGTGAGCGAGGTCATCCGCCATGGCGATGTCGAGAAGGGCTGGAGCACGATCGGGAGCGCGATCATGCCCGGCAAGTACCTCGCCATCGCGTGCCGCCTGGAGTTGGATGGAACCGTCGAGACGTTGCAGAAGCTGTGGCGGACGCGATCGCAGGCCAAAGAGGTGGAGGTTGGCCCCAACGCCGCGGCGCAGGTGACCCTCGAACTGGTGGAGATGAACTAGACTTCCGGGAGGAGAGCGGTTTCTTTTGTTGGTGCCCGGGGCGGGAATCGAACCCGCACTCCCGTTTCCGGGAAAAGGATTTTAAGTCCTTTGCGTCTGCCAGTTTCGCCACCCGGGCGTG
>JADGNR010000475.1 GCA_017883415.1 Bryobacteraceae bacterium
GGGCTTAACGCTTCTGCCGCTCGAGCTCATCGAGCAAGAGGGAAAGGCGCGGGGCAACTTCGGTGCGGCCGCCGAAGCGGAGAGCGTTGTAGGTGGCGGTGAATTCGTCCACGGCCATGCGCAATGGGGCGGGAGCGAGCGAGGAGGCAAACTCGGCAGGGGTAAACCAGGCGGGTTTCTGGTACCCGCGGCGCTTCAGGAGGTGCAACATGCGTTCGTACAGCAGGGTGGCATCGGCTACGCTGGCCTGGCCCCGGCGCACGCGCCGGACCCGATGGTGCATGCGCAGCAGGCGGACGAGGCGGGGGACGACGGCCCAGATCCAGAAGGCCGCTAAAAGCACCCAGAGGAGGCGCACTCCGAAGCGCCGGAACCATGCTCCAGCGCGCGCATCCCACTGGGAGCGGGCTCCCGAGATGGCATCGAACCAGCGCAAGCCCAGGCGGCTGACGCGCTCGACCTGATAGGCCAGCGTACCCTGGCGGCCCGGATCGTAGCCCACCACCCATCGCTGCCAAAAGGTTTCGGCGGCATCCAGATACAACCCCAGCGTGGAGAAGAGCGTGAAGGCGGGCGGGTTGGGGTCGGGTGGCGTGGGATCGAAGGTGGTCCAGCCATAGCCGGGGATCCAGGCTTCCACCCAACTGTGGGCGTCGGAGGCGCGGACCAGCCAGAGGTCCGAAATGGGATTGTAGAGGCCGCTTTGGAACCCGGTGGCGAGCCGCGCGGGGATGCCGAGGGTACGCAGCATGACCGCCAGGGCGGAGGCGAAATACTCGCAGTGGCCTTTTTTGCGGACAAAGAGGAAATAAGAGAGCGGATCGGCCAGCTCGCGCGCGGGCAACAGGAGGGTGTAGCCGTAATCGCCGCGCAGGCGGCGCTCGAGGGCGCGGGCGCGCTCCAGATCCGTGGCGGCGCCGCCGGTCATGGCGCGGGCGAGGGAGGGAATGCGCGGATCGAGCGACGGCAATTGCAGATACTGGGCGCGCTCGGCGAGCCGCAGGACCGGCGGGGGGTAGGGGATCCGCGCGCTTTCCGGCGGATCGGGCAGCAGGCTGGAAGCGCTGTATTGGAATCCCTGGGGCGGAATCTGCTGCAACCGCAAACAGCCGGTTTCGGTGCGGTACAGGTCCGGGTAGCGCAGATCCACGCGTTCGGGAATCCCGGCGAAGAAGAGGGCGTCGCTATCGAGCGCGTCGACATCGACGCGGTAATTGATGAACCGGCCGGAGTGGCCGTAGGCCGACGAGTCGGCGGCGAGGTAGCCATTCTGCAGGGAAACGGGCAGCTTCACCGGGTTGGCGTTGAACCAGCGCTTGCCGTCGAATTCGGTGAGCGCGCCCCCGCGCCACTTCAGGGCGCCGGGCGATTCGCGGCTGAAGATCTGGATGTGCATGACCGGGCGCGAGCTGGTTTTGATCTCCCCGATCTCCCCGAGGGTCACCTGGTTGGAAAAGCCGGGGATGAAGATGCGATGGGAGATCAGCCGGGCGAACGCCGCGTCGGCGGTGCGCGGCAGCAGGAAGAACAGCCCCGCGGTAAGCGCCAGGATTCCGAGCGTGACCGCAACCGTAAGCGCCGCCAGCCGCGGGTGGAACCGCCTGAGCCCGCCGCGGGCGGTGGTAGTGGCGCGATCGATGGAGCGGCGAATCTCTCCGCTGGTGAGCGCGGCCATGGCAAAAAACAGGTACAGCGTCAGGCAGAGGAAGAAATTGAAATTGATGGACAGGATGGCGGCGGCCAGCAGCTCGAGGAACGCGATGACGGCGGTGTAGAGGTAATCGCGATTGCTCCGGGCCGTCAGGATCTTCATCACCGCCAGGAAAAACACCAGGTGTACGGTGGCTGGCAGGAATTCGTGCGAAAGCAGGAAATAGTCGACTGGGAAGAAGGCGATGTAAGCGAGTGTGGCGAGCGTGGCGGCGCGCTCGGATAGATCCAGGCGCACCCAGCCGCAGATCGAAAGGCCGCGCAGCAGCAGGCCGAGGGCGGTGAGCACTACGGTGGGAACGTCGAGATATCCCGAGCCGGCCACCGCCAGGTAGCCGCTGGCCACCAGCCCCAGCAGGGAGAACTGAAAGAAGCGTTCTACCGAGGGGCGCCCCCTGGAGCCGGCGCTCGCCTCCGGACGCACCATGGTTTCATTCTAACAACAGGGGTCGTGGAAAGACGGCCCCCGTTGTCAAAGCAACGCATGGCGGCGATAGAACCAGGTCTTGACGGCTTGCACCAGGAGCAGGTAGGTCACGGCAAGGAGGAAAATCGCACCGAGCAAGGAGAGCGGTAGGGGAGTAAACCCAAGCACGGCGCCAAGGGGGGTGTACGGCAGCGCGGCGCCGGCTACGGAAACGGCGACCACGCTGAACAGCAACCGCCCGCTCGGACGGCTCCGGAACGGGTTGCCCGCCGTGCGAATCACAAAGACCACCAGCGTCTGGGTGGCGAGGGATTCCACAAACCATCCGGTGCGGAACAGGGGCGCGTTGGTGGAAGCGTGGAATAACCAGAGGAGCACGCCGAAGGTGAGGAAATCGTAAAGCGAGCTGATGGGGCCGATGATGGTCATGAACTGGCGAATGAAGCCGATTTGCCACCGCTTGGGCTTGCACAGCAGGGCCGGATCGACGTTATCGCCGGGGACGGCGACCTGCGAGGTGTCGTAAAGAAAGTTGTTCAGCAGGATTTGGGTTGGCAGCATGGGCAGGAAGGGCAGGAAGAGCGATGCCGCGGCCATGCTGAACATATTGCCGAAGTTGGAACTGGTGCTCATGATGATGTACTTCATGATGTTGGCGAAGCACCGGCGGCCCTCGATTACGCCTTCGTTCAAGACGGCCAGGTCCTTCTCCAGCAGGATGATTTTGGCGGCATCTTTGGCCACATCCACACCGTTCATTACGGAAATGCCGACATCCGCGGTGTGCAGCGACGGGGCATCGTTGATGCCGTCACCGATGTACCCGACGACGTGTCCGCGCGCCTTCAGGCCGAGGATTACCCGGTTTTTTTGTTCCGGACACACACGGGCGAAGATGGCGCCGTGCTCGGCCTGATACGCCAGGGCGGCATCGTCCATGGAGTCCACCTGGTCGCCCGTGACGATGGGGCCGATCGTCAACCCGACATCGTGGGCTACCTTCTGCGTCACGTACTGGTTGTCGCCGGTCATGATCACCACGGAAACGCCGTTGTCCTTCAGCGCTTTTAGCACCGCGGGAATCCCCTCCTTGGGCGGATCGAGAAATGCGGCGAACCCGGCCAGGGTCATGTCCTGCTCGGCCGCAAGCGCATACGTATCCTGCCGCTCCACCTTACGGACCGCGACACCGAGGGTGCGGAATCCGTCGGCGCTGAGCTTCTGGAAGGTCTCCGCCGCCTGTGCCCGCCGGCTCTGGTCGAACGGCTGGGGAGTGCCGTCGACGAGGACGGTTCCGCAAATGGCAAAGACGCTCTCCGCCTCGCCCTTGGTAATGAGGAGGTGCTCGCCCGCACGGCGCACGACCACGGAAAGCCGCTTGCGGTTGAAGTCGAAGGGAAGCTCGTCCACCTTTTCGTACTCGGCAATGGCAGGGTGGTCGTGCTTCAGGATGGCGTCGTCGAGCGGGCTCCGGATGCCGGCTTGAAAGCAACTGTTCAGGTAGACGAACCGGAGGACGTTTTCGTCGTCCTGGCCCTGAACGTCCACGTGCCGGTCGAGCACGATCTCGCCTTCGGTCAAGGTCCCGGTCTTATCGCTGCAAAGAATCTCCACGCTGCCGAAGTCCTCGATCGCCGTAAGCTGCTTGACCAGGACCTTTTTCCGGGCCATCCGGCGCGCGCCCTGAGCCAGAGTGATGGTGATGATCATGGGCATCATCTCCGGCGTCATCCCGACGGCCAGCGCGACCGAGAACAGGAACGATTCCAGCAGAGGACGGTGTAAAACGATGTTGACCAGCAGGACGAAGAGCACCAGCAGCATGATCACGCGCGTGATCATCAACCCAAAGTGGCGTATGCCGCGGCCGAATTCGGTCTCCGGCGGCCGCAGGGCCAGGCGTTGGGCAATCTCGCCCAAGGCGGTGTCTTTGCCCGTGCGCACGATGACCGCGGTGCCGATTCCGGTCTGCACGGCAGTGCCCAGGAAAACGCTGTTGCCGGCGTCGGCAATG
>JADGNR010000189.1 GCA_017883415.1 Bryobacteraceae bacterium
GGGCCCAGAGGGCACCCCGGCCCCCTGGCCGGCCTTCGGCCGGAGGCCGACGGGGGCGTCGGCTCGCGGGCGAGGGCGCCCGCCCCACGTGCGGCGGCGCGCCGCCCGCAAAATCACCAGCGTCAACACCACAAACCCCGCCCCGTGCAGCGCGTCGTTCTTCAGCGTGGGGACGCCGGAGTATTCGTACCAGAGATGGCGCAGCGTCAGGCTGCCAGCCACCGTCCACAGCAGCAGGTCGCGCCGCAGCCCCAGCTCGCGTCCTACCAGCCACGCCGCCAACCCCAGCAGGACGACCGCTTTCAACGCCAGCAGGGGAAAGAACAGGTCCACCCCGGTGGCCATCCACGCTGGCAGGAACGACAGTTCCCAGAACGCCACGTAGTTGCTGGCAAACGTGTACGGAGTGGCGCGGTTGGCCATCCACTCGATGAGGTAGTGCAGATAGTTGATGGAGTCGATCTCTTCCACCGGCCGGAACGAGAGGAGCAGCAGCGGCGCCAGCAAGCCTGCCGCGAGCGCGGTCCCGCGCGGATAGCGGAGAATCTCAAGCCGGCCGATTACGCGCGGGAACCGCGCCAGCGCCCGCCTTCCGCCCGGCGAGGCAATCGCCGCCAGCGCGCATAGCGCCGCAGCCGCCCAGTACGCCCCCGCCCGATTGGCGCCGGTGAACGACAACAGCGCCGCGATCGAGGATTCGAGCGCCACTTGAATTCCCAGCACGGCCAGGCATTCCTCTTCGGCGCGCCGCCCGGCGCGCCACCCCAGCGCGTACGCGAGCGAAATGGCCGCCGCGAAGAGCGCCGCCTCCCAGCACGCGAACCGCAGCGTGGCGTAGAGAATCGCGGGCGCACTCATCGCTCAGCTCTTGGCCATCAGGATGGCCAGCACCACCGCCAGGTACAGCAGGGCGTCGAGCGCGAGCGCGCGGTCGTGCAGAAAAATCTCATCCGGGCTGCCGCCGGCGCCGCGCTCGTATACCAGGTAGAGATAGCGGAACACGCCATACAGGAAAAACGGCAGGGTGATCACCAGGCGCTCGCCGTGCTCCGATTGAAAAGTATAGAGCGCGTAGCTGATGATCCCCGCGCCGGTGGAGATAGCGATCAGTTGATCGAGGAAGGGCAGGCTGTAAGCGGCCAGCGCCGGCCGGTGCTGGAGCGCTGCACCCCGCAGGCTCACCAGCTCACTGCGCCGCTTGAGCAGGGCCAGGGTGAGGGAGAGCAGCAGCGATACTACGAACAGCCACCCGGAGACCCGCACCGGGATGGCGTAGGCGCCGGCCACCGGGCGCATGACGAACCCGGCGGAAACCAGCAGCACATCCAGGATCGGCTCCTTGCGCAGGCCGGCGGAATAGCCGATATTGACCGCCGCGTACAGCGCCAGAATCAGCAGGACCATCCCCCCCAGCAGGGCGGCCATCGCCAGACCCGCCGCCGCCAGCGCCAGGGCGGCAACCACCGCCGCCCTCACGCTCAGCGCCCCCGATGCGACGGGCCGCCTCTGCTTCTCCGGGTGGGCGCGGTCGCTCTCGCGGTCGGCCAGGTCGTTGAGCAGGTAGACCGCGCTGGCCATGAGCGTGAACGCCGCCGCCGCCAGCGTGCTGCGCCGGATGGCTTCGGGCGAACGGAAGCTGACCGAAGAGATCAGGGGGACGAAAACCAGCAGGTTCTTGATCCACTGCCGGGGGCGGCAGGCGGCCCACAGCGCGGCCGGGGAAAATTTCGCGCCCGCCCGCTCCGCGGCCATTCCCCTCATGCCGTCTCCCGCAGCCGGTCCAGAAAATGAAACAGCGAAATTCCCACCAGCGCGTTGAGCAGCCCCAGCAGCAGCCAGCGCCGCATCTCGAACGCCGGCTGGTGGCCCAGCAGCGCGCGTTCCATCACCCAATAGAAGGTCTGGTGGAAGACGAAAAAGAAGAACGAGAGCACCAGGCGCATCAGGGTATGGTCCACGTCGAGGCGCACCCCCACCGACGCTGCGAAGTACCCCACCAGCGTTTTGGTGATGCCGAACATGCCCAGCGGGTTCTTCGAGAGCGAATCCTGCGCCAGCCCTACCACCGCGCCGATCAGCAGGCCGCTGATCTGGCTGCGCCGCATCAGCGCGAAGTACACCACCACCAGCAGCGGCATCTCCAGAAATCCAAGGAATTGAAAAAAAAGCGGGACGTAAACCTGGAACAGGATGGCCGCCAGCGGCACCGCCAGCATGACCCAGGCGCGAAACCGCGAGACCTGTCCCTCCCGCTGGCTGCTGAGGAGAATGCGCCCGCCGGAATAACTCATCGGCGAGGGATGCCTCCGGAAGCCGCGCCCGCCGCCGGATTCGCGTGCCGCCCGCGATCGGGGGCCTTGGGGCCCACGAAAGGAGTCTTGGGAGCCGCCGGAGAAGGCGCGGCGGCCGGACTCTGGGCCGGCCCACGGCCCGCCGGAGGATTCGCGTGCCGCCCGCGATCGGGGGCCTTGGGGCCCACGAAAGGAGTCTTGGGAGCCGCCGGAGAAGGCGCGGCGGCCGGACCTTGGGCTGGCCCACGGCCAGCCGGAGGATTCGCGTGCCGCCCGGCATCGGGAGGCTGAGGGCCGACGAAGGGAGGCGCCGAGGCCGGAACCTGGGCCGGTCCGCGGGCTGCCGGAGGAGGCGCCGACCCCTGGCCGGTTGGCTGATTCCCGTGCCGCCCGGCATCGGGAGGCTGAGGGCCGACGAAGGGAGGCTTGGAGCCCACGGCCGGCGCCTGGCCCCGGGCCGCAACGGCGGCAGGTACTCCGCCCGGGCCTTGTTCCCGACCGGCAACGGCGGCGGGTACTCCGGCCGTGCCCCGACCCGGTGTCCCCGGCCCCTGCACCGGCCCCGGGCCCCGACCCGCAACGGCGGCGGGTACCCCGCCAGGGCCCTGGCCCGGCAGCTTCGTGAAATCCGGAGGTTTCGAGCCCGGCAGCCCTTCGCCGAACGTGTGCCCCTGCGCGTCGCCGGCAGCCTTATAGATGGAGCGCAGTTTGTCCGCCTCCGTCCCAGCCGGCGCAGCTTGGGGACTGGCCGGCGCTTCCGCCCCGGAACTGCCCGCGGCCGCGTTCGGCGGCGGCGGCGCGATGTAGACCGGTTGGCTCGCCGCGGTCATCGCCGGAATCTCCTGGTGCACGGGGTCGATCAGGATCAGCACATCCTCCAGCCCGCGCTGCAACCCGGCCGGCTCCACCAGAATCTCCTGGAACGGCTGCCCGCTGTGCACCGCTTTCACCACGCCCACGGGAAAGCCGCGCGGAAAAATGCGGTCGTCGCCGGAAGTGTAAAACCACTCCCCCGGCTCGATTTTTTCCTCCAGCGGCACGTAGTCCACTCGGCACAGCGGCGTGCCCTGTCCTTTGAGCGTGCCGCGCGCCTGCCCCTTCCGGGAAACCACCCCCGCCGCGAAATCCTGGTCGGTGATGAGCAGCACCTGCGAGGCCGTGGGATAAGCGGCAATCACCTTGCCAACGATGCCCTCCGGCGTCACCACGGCCATACCGCGCATGACGCCCTCCACCGAGCCCCGGTCCACGAACACCACCTTGGAATTCCACCCGGCGCCCATGGCGATCACGGTGGCCGCCAGCGTCTTGGAAGGCGTATGGGCGCGAAACAGTTGCAGCGCCTGCGCGCGGTCGGCCTGGTTGAGCTGGTTCTTGAGGGTGATGTTTTCCAGCTTCAGGCGGTCCAGTTCAGCCTGCAGACGCCGGTTGTCCGCATCGGCCCGGTGCAGCAGAATGTAGTTGCGCACGAAGCCGGTGCTGCCGCCGCGCAGCCCGTCCAATATGCGCGCCATGGGGGTCACCGCAGTCACCGTCCACACGCGGATCAGGTACACGTCCTGGTCGTTCTTCACTTGCAGCGCCAGCAGGATGAGCTGCGCGAAGATCACCAGCAGCAGGACGGTAATATTCCGGTACCGGTTGAGAAACGACTCCATGCACACCAGCGATCAGCGCTCAGCATTCAGCCATCAGCTGCTCCAACCGGCTTTAGCTGATCGCTGACCGCCGATCGCTGAGAGCTTCCTTCCCAATACGTCAACGAGTCTCTGGCCCGCTATTCTTAGTCTATCGAAATCTTGCGGAGCAGCCGGAAATCGCTGAGCATGCGGCCGGTTCCGAGCACCACCGAGGCCAGCGGATCGTCGGCGATCGACACCGGCAGCCCGGTCTCTTCGCGAATGCGCTTGTCCAGGTTTTTCAGCAGCGCGCCGCCCCCGGTGAGCACGATGCCGCGGTCGCTGATGTCCGCGCTCAACTCCGGCGGCGTGCGCTCCAGGGCCACGCGGATGGCGTTCACAATGGTGGCCACGCACTCGGAAAGCGCTTCCCGTATCTCGGCGTCTTCCACTTTGACGGTGCGCGGCACGCCCTCGATGAGGTTGCGCCCCTTGATCTCCATGCTCAACGGCTTGTCCAGGGGATAGGCCGAGCCGATCTCCATTTTGATGGCTTCCGCCGTGCGCTCGCCGATCAGCAGGTTGTACTTGCGCTTGAGGAACTGCATGACGGCGTCGTCCATCTCGTTGCCCGCCACGCGCACCGAGCGCGAGTAGACGATGCCGGAGAGCGAAATGACGGCTACGTCCGTGGTGCCGCCGCCGATATCCACCACCATATTGCCGGAGGGTTCGGTGATGGGCAGACCGGCGCCGATGGCGGCCACCATGGCCTGTTCCACCAGGTGCACTTCGCTCGCTTTGGCGCGGTACGCCGAATCCATCACCGCCCGCTTCTCCACCTGGGTGATCTCGCTCGGCACCCCGATCACGATGCGCGGATGCACCAGCATCTTGCGCCCGTGCGCCTTCTGAATGAAGTAATTCAGCATCTTCTCGGTGACTTTGAAGTCGGCGATCACGCCGTCCTTCATGGGCTTGATGGCCACGATGTTGCCGGGCGTGCGCCCCAGCATCTCCTTGGCTTCCTTGCCCACGGCTTCTACTTCACCGGTGTTCTTGTTGATGGCCACGATGGAGGGCTCGTTGACCACGATCCCCTTGCCCTTGGCATAGACCAGGGTGTTGGCCGTTCCCAGGTCAATGGCGAGGTCCGAAGAAAACAAGCTGAAAAGAGAACGTAAATTCATTGAATAAACTGATTCGATTCAGGAAAAGGGACGTGTTTCGGACGGCCGGAGCCGATTCCCTCCGCATGGTAACACAACCGGGGCGGGCCGCTGCTGCGAGCGGACCGGCCACGACCGGAGCGGCGCCGTGGGGCAGCCTATCCAGGCTGCCGCCGGCTTTCAGACGGCGACTGCCGGGCGCGAGGGCCCGCGCATGGCTGGAAAGCGCCGCCTGAAAGGTGGCTGCGGGCAAGATTGCCCGCCCTACAGCCGCGGTGGCGCGTCCAACTGTTTGTCGAGCGCGTCCAGACGCGCTTCGAGCGCATCCAGCTTGCTCTGCTCGGCCTGCAACTGGGTGGCGACTTCGCTCGCGCGCACTTGCAGTTGCTGCTCGCGGGCCTTGGCCGCTTCGTTATTCAACTTGAATCCGCGCAGACGGTCCTCGAGGCCTTGTTTCTGCGCGGGGTTCTGCTCCTGCCTCATCCGTTCGGAGTAGTCCGCGAGCAACTTCTCGCTCACGGACGCCTCGTTGCTCGCGTTGGCGATCTGGCTGCGGATGTCATCGAGGTCCCGCGAGAGCCGCGTCACCGCCGTTTGCTGGATCTGCGCGCGCTGGAGCAGCAACTGGATGCGCGGCCCTATGCTGATGGAGCGCTCGACGGCCACGCGCAACTGCCGCACTTCCGCCAGCAGGGCGTCGAGCGTATGGGAGGCATCGGTCTGCGCGGAAGCCGCTCCCGCCAACCCCGCGCCAGTGAGAAGCAGCCGAAGGAAGCGTGTCATGCATTCAGTCTATGCCACCTGCGCGCGCACCAATTCCCACGCGCGCGCCACGTGCGCCGCCGTGGTGGCCTGGTTGCCGATGGCCAGGCGCAGGGTAAAGCGGCCGTTGAGGACCGTGCCCGAAAGGAAGATATCGCCGGTGGCGTTGACGCGGTCCTGGATGCGGCGGTTCTCCTCGTCGCTGCCTTTGTAGCGGAAGCAGACCACCGAAAACGGCGTGGGAGCGGTACGCTCGAAGCGCGGGTCGCCGTCGATCTCGCGCGCCAGATCCTGGGCCAGGCGCACATGCTCGCGGATGAGGGCGGCCAGGCCTTCGCGGCCGAACGAGCGCATCACGAACCATAACTTCAGGGCGCGGAAACGGTGGCCCAGCGGCACCCCGTAATCCATCAGGTTCAGGGCGCGCGGGTCGTCCTTGGTGGTCAGGTACTCGGGGACCAGCGAGAAGGCGCGGCGCAGAATCTCCGGGCGGCGAGTGTAGAAGACGCTGCAATCGACCGGCGTCATCAGCCATTTATGGGGATTGGTCACCAGCGAATCGGCGCGCTCGCAACCCGCCAGCGCCCAGCGGAATTCCGGCGCCACGGCGGCCGAACCGGCATAGGCGGCATCCACGTGGAGCCACAGGGCATGCCGTTCGCAGATGTCCGCGATGGCGGGCACGGGGTCCACGCTGGTGGTGGAAGTGGTGCCCACGGTGGCGGTGACGCAGCAGGGGCGCAGGCCGCGTGCGAGATCGCGCTCGATCAATTCCGCCAACGCGTCCGGGCGCATGCGGAATTCGGCATCTACCGGCACCTTGCGCACGTGGTCCTGACCCATGCCCACGGCCATCGCGCCCTTCTCGATGGAAGAGTGCGATTGCTCGGAGGTGTAGACCACCAGGCCCGGCGCCGCGCCGCGGGTGCGGGCTCCGGGGTCCGCCGCTTCGCGCGCCGCCGCGATGGCGTGCATGCTGGCGGTCGAGGCGGTATCGTACGTGACGCCGAACCAATCGTCGGGAAGGCCGGTCCATTGACGCAGCCAGCGCAGGGTCACCTGTTCCAGTTCGGTGATGGCGGGGGAGGTCTTCCACAACATGCCGTTGCCGTTCAGCGCGGCGGTGAGCAGTTCGCCGAGGACTCCCGCGGGCGAGCCCGAGGTGGCAAAGTAGGCCATGAAGCCGGGATGGTTCCAGTGCGTGGTGGCGGGCACGATGAGGCGCTCGAAATCGGCCAGGATGGCGTCCATGGATTCGCCGCGCTCCGGACCGCAAGCGGGCAGGGCGTCGGTCAGTTGGCCCGGCGTCACCGACGGAAGCACGGGATAGCGCTCGGGGTGCGCCAGGTAGTCGGCCACCCAATCGATGGCCTGGTGGCCGTAGCGGCGGAATTCTTCAGGTGTCATTGCAATATCGTGACCGTGCCGGTGCCCGACATCTTCGCCGCCGCATCGGCCGGAACCTTCCAGTTTCGATCAAAACGGCCTTCGGCCACCACATGGGCCAGCGAGCCTTTAAAGAGGATATAGTCGCCGAAGGTGGCGAGCAGGCGGTACTCGGCCGGAGCGAATGGGTAGCCGCCGCGATCGGCTTCCTCGGCGCCGGTCCACCAGGGGAGGCCGGAGCTCACCAGCGCGTAATGCTGCCCCAGCGGGGCGATGAACAGCAGCCCGTAGTCGGCCGCGCCGGCCTGTAGCGCCAGAGGAAGCTGTCCGGCGAAGCGCGCGATCAGCGAGTTGGTCTCCGCGGTTCCGAACAGCACCAGGTTGCCCGCTTCGATATCCTCCGGAGTCACGGCATGGTCCGGCTTGACGGGCAACGTCAGGGCTAAGGGCGAGTTCGGGGTGGACCATCGGGCCGCGGTCTCCGCCGTCTGGCGGCGGGCTTCCAGTTCTTCGGCGGTGCGCATGCCGGCAGTGCCGTACACATAGATGTGGCGCGCCGCGACGGCTTCGGCGATAGGCCCCTCGGCGCCGGCGTGCTTGGCCCCCGGTGGAAAGCGCCCGGCCTGCCACCGCCCCGCCGTCCTGACGAACGAGAGCGTGGCCGACGGCTTGACGCGGAGGGCCGTGCCATCGACGGTCACCAGGGCGGCCGGCCGGTCGAGCGCCAGGGTGAACCCATCGAGGTTGCTTGTCTCCACGCTCACCGCGGCGTTCCCCACGTGCCGCGCGTCGATGGAAGCCAGCGTGCCCGGAGTGAGCCCGTCGATATGAACCCAGTAGGCCGAGCTGTAGCGGTAGGAACGCGTGGAGAATCGTACGCGCTCCGGAAAGGGGTTGCGGCGGAAGGCGGCGAACCAATCGAAGAGGGCCGCGTTCTTGTAAGCGAAGTCCCAGGCGTTGTGGCGGACGCCGGGATATTCCACGTAGTCGGCGACCACTGCGAGATCGAGCAGCCGCCGTTGCCACGTGCGCGAGGAGTCTGATGGTATGACCGGATCCAGGTCGCCGTGGAACAGCTTAACCGGAAGATTCAACAGGTTGGGCGCGAGTTCCTCGCTGCCGGGGATCGGCGCGGCCGAAACCGGCGCCACCGCCGCCCACAGGTCGGGCCGTGTGAGCGCCAGCCACAAGGCTCCGCCGCCGCCCATCGAGATGCCCGTCAAGTACACACGATCGGGGTCAATGGGAAAGCGTCGCTCTACGTCCTCCAGGACCTGGTAGATGTCCTGCTCGGCGATCCCCTGGTAGCCCATGGTGCCGCGCGCGAGCGGGCAGGCAACGATGAATTCCGCGTCGCGCGGCCCGCCGCCGAAAACCTGCTTCAGGTTGAGGCGGTGGTTGGAATCCTCGGAATGCAGGCTCAAAACCAGTGGGTACTTCTTCGAAGGGTCCAAGAAGCGCGGTACATAGAGGGCATACGGCTGGCGCGATCCATCCACCGCCGACAGGAATGTCTCGACCGCGTCGGGCTGCGCCGGCAGCAGATTCGCCGGCCACAGCAACAGTCCCGCCGCGAGGCAGGCCGGCATCCCGCTAGGCATGAGCGTCCAGTCTCTTCACCAGGGGCAACCAGGCCTGAAACCATTCGCGAAACTCGTCCAGCTTCTTCTGGCCCGCCGGAGGCAGGGGAACCGGCGCCGGTCCCGTTTTCACTCCGCGCAGCGCGGTGGCTGTCTTGACGGCGACCGGCTGGGGGAATTGATCCATCCACCCGGCGAACTCCTGCAACATGCCATCCAGACGGCCGGTTGTCCCGTGGTCGCCGGCGCAGATCGCCCGGTCGAGCGCCACCAGCAGTTCGGGAGCCGCGCACGCAACGGGGGAAACCACGCCCGCGGCGCCGGCCGCCCGCGCGCGGGTGAAGATGGCGTCGCTCCCCACCAGCACCGGGAGAGCGCCCGCCGCCGCTTTCAGGCTGGAGAAAAATCCCAAGTCTCCGCTGGCGTCTTCGATGCCGGCGAACAGTCCGGTCGAGAGCAGGCCGGCCGCCGTCTCGATCTCGAGTCCGGTGGTAAACGAAGGCGTATGGGAGAGCAGAATGTCCGCGCCAGGGCCCACCTGCGCGGCAAACTGGAGGTAGAACTCGCGGATCTCATCCTGTGTGTAGCGGAAAAAGTGCGGCGGGGGCAGCAGCAGCGCGGCGGCGCCGGCGTCGCGCGCTGCGCGGGCCAGTGCGATGGAAAGGTCCAAGGTGGCGCTCCCCACGCCGGCCAGCACCGGCACGCGGCTGCGCTTCACCGCCAGGTAGAGCAGCCGGGAACGTTCGGCGGGAACCAGGGCGGGGAACTCGCCGGCCGCGGTGAACAGCGCGATCCCCCGCACGCGAGCCGCGCCGAGGTAATCGATCAGCTCGAAGGTCGCGCCGAAATCGACGTCGCCCTCTCTGCCGCGCGGTGTTACGGCGGCGGCGATTACACCTTGAACCTCACTCATCCAATAATGTGGCGCTTCCTGCGGTTCACTCTAACATAGGCGGGGTGAGCGAGCCGCATGGTTTCCCGCACGGAGCCCCGCGGCCCGGCCCCCGCTACCCTGCCATGCGGCGAATCAGACATGCATCTGCTCCAGCCGTTCTCGGAAGTACTCCTTCCAACTCTCAGGCAACGCCGCGACCTGCAAGACCCGCCGGAGCGAGGGCACGTCAGAGTCGCCATACCTTCTTTCCGCGTACAGGCGAGTGATTTCCGAGACGGGGACGCCGTTTGGATCCCGTGCAATCACCTGGATCTCATCGCCCGCGCCGACTTCTCCTTCGCGAGCGACGGCCAGGTAGAAACCCGTCCGGCGGCTGGCGAAGAATCGCTTCACCATGTCGTCGGACTGAAATCTCACACCAAGTTTGTAGCAAGGGAGGCGAGGCTGCGTCACGACCGCTTCGGCGGAACCGACCGAGAGCCGATCGCCAAGATGGACCGAATTTTCGAGTAAACCATCGGTGGTGAAGTTCTCTCCAAAGGCGCCCATCGGCAACTCCCGGCCGGGCAACTCTCTCCTCCAGTAATCGTAGTGTGCCAGCGGGTAGCAGTACACGGCCTTATGTTCTCCACCGTGGACGGTGAGATCCGCCTGACGGTCGCCGTCGAGATTCAGCCTGCGCAAAGCGACGCGGCCTTCGAGCGGTTGCTTGTAGATGCCGGTAGTCGTGGTTCTCCCCCGCCACGTCACTTCGCGTGGTAGTCCAATGTTCACCGAGACGAGCTTCATTTCGCCTGGCCCCTTTTCCTCCGCGACCCGGTCC
>JADGNR010000476.1 GCA_017883415.1 Bryobacteraceae bacterium
GGAGTCACCAGCGCAGCCGAACCCCGGCGCCAGATCAAGCCCAAGACACCCAACGACACCATGGGGACGGTGGACGGCGCTCCGCCCAACAAGTACGACCGCAAGATGGCCCCTCCGGACCAGTCGCTAAACGTTCTGGGCGGAATCGGGGAACCGGCGCGGCGGGGCAAAACGAACACCACCGAGGTGCTGACGAGAAGCACCGGAGGCAGGACCTTTTCGTTCACCCGGCAGAGGGCGCTCGAGGAGGCGATCGAGAAACTCGGGGCCGAGTTGCACATGCAATATGTGGTCAGCTTTGCGCCGGAAGCGCTGGTCGACGGAAGAGCCGCACTAAACACCGCAAACTCACCGCGGTGAGTTGCAGAGCTGGTCATTCAGATAAGCGGGTCGAAATTATCCGCGCTGGCTGTTACAATCTGATCAAAAGACATTCAAAACCCATGTTTGACCTTGTAGAGGCATTTCATCGCCCGGCGAGCATTCGCGAAGCGTTGCGGCTGCTCCATGCCGGAGGCAGGCGGGCGCGCATTGTGGCTGGCGGAACCGACGTGGTCGTACAGGCGGATCCGGACATACGGTCGCTGGTGGACATCACCCGGCTGGGCCTGACGTACATTCGGCGTGCCGGCGGCGGGTGGGCCATCGGCGCCACCACCACGATGGCGGAGATTGAGCATTCGGCGGCCCTGCGGACGCTTGCCGGCGGCATTCTGGTTGCGGCGGCGAAGGAATGCGGCTCAGTACAACTGCGCAACATGGCGACGCTGGGCGGCAACCTGGCCAACGCTTCGCCGGCGGCGGATACGGCCGCGCCGCTGCTGGTGCTCGAGGCGCAGGTGGCGATCGCGAGAGAGCGCAGCCGGCGCAAGATGGCGCTGTCCGATCTCTTCCTGAAACCCGGCGAAACGGCGCTGGGCAGAGCGCTGCTGGTGGAGATTTTGATTCCCGTGCCTCCGCGCGGCGCACGCACGGGGTGGTCCTTCCAGAAACTCGGCCGCACGGAGAGCGACATTTCCCTGGTCAACACGGCGGCCGGCCTGCAAGTCGACGCCAAAGGCGTTTGCAAGTGGGTCCGCATTGCGTTGGGGGCGGTGGCCCCGGTGCCATTGCGCGCGCGGGCGGCGGAGGCTCTGATCACCGGCCGCAAGCTGGATAGCAGCCTGCTGGAGCAGGCGGGCGAAGAGGCGGCGCGCGAGGCCAGCCCCATCACGGACCTGCGGGCCACCGCGGGTTACCGCCGCGAGATGTGCCGCGTGCTGGTGAAGCGGGCGCTGGCGGAGTGCGTGGAACGCGCGGGGTACTCTTTATGAAAACGATCGAATTACGGCTTACCGTGAACGGCGAAGCGCGCCAGTGGACCATCGCCCCGGGCGATCTGCTGCTCGATATACTGCGCCGCGAAGGCTGTTACGGCGTGAAGCGCGGCTGCGAGAAGGGAGAGTGCGGCGCGTGCACGGTGCTGGTGGACGGCAAGCCGATCAACTCGTGCCTGATGTTCGCGGCGCAGGCCGAAGGATGCGACGTCCTTACCATAGAGGGCCTGGCCCAGGGCGACACGCTCGATCCGCTCCAGGAAGCGTTTCTCGATCACGGCGCGGTGCAGTGCGGGTACTGCACGCCGGGGATGATTCTCACGGCCAAGGCGCTGCTGGCCAGGAATCCCCATCCCAGCGAAGACGAAGTACGGGACACGATGGCCGGAAATTATTGCCGCTGCACCGGCTACCTGAAGCCGGTGGAAGCGGTGCTGGCCGCGGCCGGACGCGCCGAGGCGCCCTCCAGGAGCCGCCGGAAGGCGGTGAAGCGATGAGTAGCGGGCGCACCGTGGTCGGGCAGAATCTGCGCAAAGTGGATGGCGTGAAGCTGGTGACCGGACGCCCCGCCTTCACCGACGACATACACCTGCCGGGCATGCTGATCGGCAAGATCCTGCCCAGCCCGTACGCCCATGCGCGCATCAAGCGCATCGACGCCGCCAAAGCGCGGGCGCTTCCCGGGGTCCACGCCGTCCTTACGTATAAGGATGTGCCGCGCGTGCCCCACACTACCGCCGGTCAAGCCTGGCCGGAGCCCTCGCCGTACGACACGTACCTGCTGGACAACAAGGTGCGCTTTGTGGGCGATCGCGTGGCGGCGGTAGCGGCCGAAACGCGCGCCATCGCCGAAAAGGCGCTGGGGCTGATCGAGGTGGAATATGAAGTGCTGCCGGCCGTGCTGGAGATCGAGCAGGCCATGGCGCCGGGCGCCGCGGTAATCCACGACGAGCCGGATTCCACGAAAATTTTCGATCGGTCGCGCAACATCGCCGGCTACATTCTGCGCGAGATCGGCGATGTCGAGGAAGGGTTCCGCGAAGCCGATTTCATCTTCGAGCGGGAATTCCGCACGCAGCGCCAGCAGCACTGCTCCATCGAGCCGCACATCACCATCGCCTGGCTGGACGCCGACCAGCGCCTGGTAATCCGCACCAGCACGCAAGTGCCGTACCACGCGCGCCGCCAGGTGGCCATGATTTTGCAAATCCCGGTGAGCCGCGTGCACGTGATCAAGCCGCGCATCGGCGGCGGGTTCGGCGGCAAGCAGGAGATGCTGCTCGAGGATATTACCGGCGCGCTCGCGCTGGCCACGAAGCGGCCGGTCAAGATCGAATTCACGCGCGAAGAAGAGTTCTACATGGCGCGCAGCCGCCATCCGCAGATCCTGCGCATGAAGATGGGCGTCAAGCGCGATGGCGCTATCGTCGCCAGCCAGTTGACCGTGCTGGCCACCACGGGCGCATATGGCAGCCACTCCACCACGGTGCAGGGCAACACGGGCAGCAAGGTTCTGCCGCTGTACCGCGCGCCGCACCTGCGCTTTGAGTGCCACGTGGTATACACCAACACGCCCGTGGCGGGCGCCTTCCGCGGGTACGGATGCCCGCAGGGCTTCTTCGCCCAGGAAACGCTGGTGGACGAAATGGCGCACGAACTGGGCCGGGACCCGATTGATTTCCGCCGCCAGAACATGATCCGGCTGGGGGATATCGACAAGCTTTCCGCGCAGCTCGGGGAGGGCAAAGAGGGCCTGCCGCGCCACATCCGCAGTTGCGGCTTGCCGGAGTGTCTGGAGCGCGGCGCGGCGGCCATCGATTGGGACAGTAAGCGGAAAGCGGCGGGTGGCTCGGGGCATATGAAGCGCGGCGTGGGCATGGCCGTCACCATGCAGGGCAGCGGCATCGCGGGCGTCGACTGGGCTTCGGCCTTCCTCAAAATGAATGAAGATGGGTCGTTCTTTCTGCAGGTGGGCGCCTCCGATGTGGGCGCGGGCGCAGATACGGTGCTGGCGCAGATCGCTGCCGAGACTCTGGGCGTGAGCCTCGACAAGATTGTGATCACCTCGGGCGACACCGATATCACCCCGTTCGACGTGGGCGCTTACGCCTCGAGCACCACCATCATCTCCGGCGGCGCGGTGCGCAAAGCCGCGGAGAAAGTGCGGGTCCAGGTGCTGCAGATGGCGGCGAAGATGCTCGACGCGCCGGTGGACAAGCTGGCGTGCGGCGACAACCAGGTATACAGCGTGTGCGAATGCCGCAAGGCGGTCACCATGACCGAAATCGCGATGCACGCGATGTACAAGGAAAAATACCAGATCATGGACGGGGCGTCGCACTTCAACACCGACAGCCCGCCGCCTTTCTGCGTCACCTTCGCCGAAGTGGAGGTGGATACCGAAACCGGCAAGGTGCGCGTGCTGCACCTGGTGACCGCGGTGGACCCCGGCACGGCCATCAATCCCATGCAGGCGGAGGGGCAGGTGGAGGGCGCGGTGGCCCAGGGGCTGGGCTATGCGCTGATTGAGGAGTTGGTGCTCGACGGCGAGGGCCGGCCGCGCAACGCCAATTTTCTGGACTACAAGATTTTCACCGCCAAGGACATGCCCAAGCTCACCACGATCCTGGTTGAGACCGACGAGCCGCTGGGACCGTATGGCGCGAAGTCGATTTCCGAGGTCCCCATCAACGGTCCGGCGCCGGCGATTGCCAACGCCATTTATCACGCGGTGGGCATTCGGCTGCGGAAGCTGCCTATCCGGCCGGAGGATGTGTTGAGTGGGGTAGGCCTCCTGGCCTGCCCAGAAACAGGCGCGCCTTCGGCGCG
>JADGNR010000477.1 GCA_017883415.1 Bryobacteraceae bacterium
CAGCACATGGGCGTCAGCGGCATCCTCTCGGTAACGCCCTATTACAATAAGCCCACGCAGGAGGGCCTCTATCGCCACTACCAGGCCATCGCCGCCGCCGTCGCGCTGCCTATCGTCGTGTACAGCGTGCAGGGCCGCACCGGCGTCAACGTCGAGCCCGCCACCCTGGCGCGCCTCTCCCGCATCGAAAACATCATCGGGGTCAAAGAGGCTTCCGGCAATATCGGCCAGATGGCCAACGTCCTCCATCAGGTGCCCTCCCGCTTCCTGGTGCTCTCGGGCGACGACGCCGTCACCATCCCGCTGATGGCGCTCGGCGGGCGCGGCGTCATCTCCGTGGTCGCCAACCAGATTCCCGCCGAAATGACGCGCCTGGCCCAGGCCTGCCTCCACGGCGATTTCGCCCTCGCCCGCGAAATCCAGGCCCGCTACCTGCCCCTCATGAACGTCAACTTCATCGAGTCCAACCCCATCCCCGTGAAAGCCGCCATGGGCCTCATGGGCCTGCTCGATCCGGTCTACCGCCTTCCCATGTGCCCTCCGGACCCGGCCAACCTTCCCAAAATCGAGAAGGTCCTTGAAGCCGCCGGCCTCGTCGGGAGCGTGCGCGTTGCAGGCTGAAATCGAGCGCCTCTTCGACCACCAGCCCCCCGCCTACACCGAGGAGCACTTCCGCCTCTTCGCCGAATTCAAAGCCGCGCTCAACGAGGGCCGCGTACGCGCCGCCGAGCCCTGCTCCACCACCGCCACCGGCTGGCGCGTCAATGCCTGGGTGAAAAAAGGAATCCTGCTCGGCTTCCGCATGGGCGTTGTCGTCGACATGTCCATCGACTCCGCACGCCAGCCGTTCTTCGACAAGTCCACCTATCCGGTAAAGCACTTTACGGAGAAGAGCGGAGTCCGCCTCGTGCCCGGCGGCTCCAGCATTCGCGACGGCTGCTACCTCGGCACGGGCGTCACCTGCATGCCGCCCATGTTCATCAACGCCGGGGCCTGGGTGGGCGACGGCACCATGATCGACTCTCACGCCCTGGTCGGCAGTTGCGCCCAGGTCGGCCGCAACTGCCACATCTCCGCCGCCAGCCAGATCGGCGGCGTGCTCGAGCCGGTGGGCGCCATGCCCGTGATCGTCGAGGATGAAGTCCTGGTGGGCGGCAATTGCGGGGTCTACGAGGGCACCGTGGTCAAGCGCCGCGCCGTGCTCGGCACCGGCACCATCCTCAACCGCTCCACCCCTGTCTACGACCTCGTCCGCCGCACCGTCCACCGCGCCTCCGGCGACGAGCCGCTGGTCATTCCCGAAGAGGCCGTCATCGTGGCCGGCGCGCGCGCCGTCACCTCCGGCCCCGGAAAGGACTGGGGCATCTCGGTCTACACCCCCGTCATCGTCAAGTACCGCGATGCCGCGACCGACGCCAAAATCCAGCTCGAAGATCTTTTGCGATAATGTCCCGCATCCTCCTGGCCGACGACGATCTCGCACAGCTCAGCCTCCAGAAGCTGGTGCTCGAGACCGAAGGTCACCAGGTCGACGTGGCGCCCACCTTCTCCCTGGCCCTCCGCCATGCGATGCGCTCCGCCCCCGACCTGGTCATCATGGATCTCCGCTTTCCCAATGGCTCCGCCAAGCCCGATGCACGGGAGGGACTGTTGCTCATCCGCCGCATCCGCGAAGCGGGCTGCCGCGTGCCCCTGATTGTGCTCTCCGGGTGGCCCGATGAGATCTATGGCCAACCCGAAGAGCGCCTGGTGTCGCGCGTCCTCGGCAAACCGGTGGAGATGCGCGCCCTGCTGCTCGCCATCGCCGAGCTGGTGGGCTAGCAGCCGTTTCTTCTCCGTGCCCTCCGCCCGCTCCGCCGCAGAAGCCGGACGCCTCAAGTTCCGCGAGCTGCACGAATGAAATGGCTTTGCCTTCTCCGCGCGATTCTCCGCGTCTCCGCGTCGAAGGGGCCGCCCGCCCCTACCGCAGCTTCCGCGCCTTGTCGAAATCTTCCTTCAGCTTCGCCGTGATCTTGGCCGCCACATCCGCGCTGGCGCCGTGGAACTTCGCGCCCAGGCTCTCCTGCGTGGTCGACCAGATCACGTCCCCTTCTTTGTTCACCAGGCGCACCGCGGCCAGCGCTTCGTGCCGCCGTTCCGCCGAGTGGTCCGACTCGTTTTCGCCCAGGCTGATGCCGGCGCTCTGCGCGCGCGAGGTGCTGCTCGATCGGCCCGTGCCCACGTTGGCGTGTGCGTTGATGCTGTCCGACGAGGTGTGCACCTCGGTAAACACCAGGTCCTCGGCCGCGCCGCGCAGCACCGCGTCGGCGCGCTCCTGGTTCTCCGTGAGCACGAACAGCTTGGCGCCTTCCATGCTGCTGATCAGGATGTCCCGCATCTGCGCGGCCGTGTCGCCTCCCGTCAGGCGGTCCACATAGACGCGGCGGATGGTCAGCAACTGGCGCAGGCCGCTCTCTTCGATGGCCGCGGGCGTCTGCGCCTGGTCCGCTCCTGCGGCCAGGGCCACGGCCACCAGCGGAATCGCAAGCATCTTCATCCCTTTCCCGCCTTGCGGGCTTCCTCGTCCTGATACTCGATCCGGCGGCCGGTGCGCGCCTCCAGCGAAGCCAGCACCGAACGGATGTCGCCCTTGTTCACCCGGAACACCAGCGCCTGCTGTTTGCCTTCGTCGTCCACATAGCCCAGGGTCACGAAGTGCTTGCGCGTCTTGCTCAGCAGAAGCACCGGCGAGATCAGTACCGCGGCGGCGTAGCGGCGGCTCACGCTCTGGCCGTATTCCACCGTGTTGACTCTCTTGTAGGCCACGTGCAGCTCGGCTTTGCCGCACAGAAACACCAGTGCGTCGGCGGCCGTGAGGTCCAGCCGCGCGCTGGATCGGGCGGACACGCCGGCCAGCGTTCCGCCAATGAACTGCGCCTTGACGCCCGGCTCGGCGGCGGGTAGCGCAAGGACGAGAAAGAGATAGATCGGCGGCGCCAGGCTTCGCATCATGGGCTGTATCGGGATAGTGCCGCCGGACCGCGCGGATTCTCAAGAATTTCTCGCCTGGCGTAAACTAATGTGCATGCCGCCCGCTTCAGGCGCGCGCCTCAAGTCGGAGCCGCGACCGTAAGGGAGCGGCCGCCACCGCCACCCATGCCACCTCCAGCCCACCGCGCACGCCGCCCCGAAGACCTCGTCCTCTTCGCCGAGTGTTGCGCCGTGGCGCTTGCCGCCGCCCTCCTCGTCTGGCCGCTCTTCCGCATCGAGTACCTGGACAATTGGGCCTCCATCGAGAGCACCTTCATCGCCCACGCCCGCTTCCTTGCGGAGCACTGGCCTCACCCCCGCTGGCTGGCGTGGTGGTACTGCGGCACCCGCTTCGATTACGTGTACCCGCCCGCCCTGCCCTATGGGACCGCCGTTCTCTCCATGCTCCTCCACGTCTCGACGGCGCACGCCTATCACATCTATGTCGCCCTGCTCTACTGCCTGGGAATTGCGGGCGTGTTCGCCCTGGTTCGCGTGGGAAGTGGCTCGCGGCTCTGGGCCTGGATCGCGGCCGCGGCCACGGCCGCGCTTTCCCCCTCCTTCCTGTTCCTGGCGCCCTTTCGCGTGGATTCGCTGCTGCACATGCCGCAGCGGCTCAACGTGCTCGTCAAGTGGGGTGAGGGGCCGCATATCTCCGCATTGGCTTTGCTCCCCTTCGCACTGGCCTTCTCCTGGCGCGCCCTGCGGGATGGCGGCCGCCGTATGATCGCGCTGGCCGCCGTAGCCAGCGCGCTGGTGGTCTCCACCAACTTCTACGCCACCACGTCGCTCGCGCTCTTTTTCCCCCTCCTCGTCTGGTCGCTCGCGATCGCGCACCGGGACCGCCGCATGTGGGGGCGCGCCGTGGCCATTGCCGCGCTGGCATACGGTCTCACCGCGTTCTGGCTGACGCCCTCCTACTTGCGGATCACCATGGAGAACCTGAAGATCGTGGCGCAGCCCGGCAACGCCTGGTCGCGTTGGGTAGCCCTGGCCGTGGTCCTGGCGTTTGCCCTGGCGAGCGTGAGACTGGCCCACCGGCGCCCGCATCGCGCCTGGCCCACCTTCGTCTGCGGGGCCGTCCTGTTCTTTACCGTGAACGTGGCCGGGCATCATTTCTTCGGCTTCCGCGTGG
>JADGNR010000190.1 GCA_017883415.1 Bryobacteraceae bacterium
CTGGTGGTGAGGGTGGAGCCGGCGAGGCGGCGGTTGCGCGAGGGGGCGGCGAGGCGGCGGAACCGGCGGGGCTGGTGGTGAGGGTGGAGCCGGCGAGGCGGCGGTTGCGCGAGGGGGCGGCGAGGCGGCGGAACCGGCGGGCCTGGCAGAGCCGGCGGAACCGGGCGGGGCGGGCGGAGCCGGCGGAGCGGCCCAAATGAAAACCGCACCGGCTAGTCCCAAGACCTTCGGGACTGAATCCGGTGCGGCTCGCCCAAGTTGGGCTGGGATCGGGCGTCGGGCTATCTGGTTGTCAGCTTTATCGGTTCGTTCCTGGTCAGGTCCGCGTCCTATTTTTTCCTCACCAGAAACGCCAGACAACTACCGCTACCTGTGACCCCCCGGAGAGATCGTATGAGACCGTCTAAAAAAACCCCTCTGCAACAACCAACAAGGGAAGAATAGTGAGCTAAAACTGTTGCAAACACCGGCTCCCGCAAGCACGCTGTTCCTTCGGCTCACTCCTCTTCCGCCTGCCTGTTGCAGCAGAGGGCAGGTTTGAAAAAGTTACTTCGCCAATTCACCACCATGATCAGCAATCGGACAGCCGCGTGTCAATATGGGCAACCCGTTTTAGTTCCGGTGTTTTGTACAAAAGCGAGCAAGTGGGAGTGGGGCATCGGCGGCGGGCGCTGTGTCGCTATGACACAATCGGGAGGAATGAGGGCAAAACTGGTTCTGCTTTTGGCGATCTGCCATGGGTTCCCCGTTGGGGCGCAAACGGCGGGGGCGAGCCCCGCCGACGAGCCGGTGACCGTTTCCGCCGAGCATCCCCGTCTCTTCCTCCGGCCGGCGCGGCTGCGCCTGCTGAAGCGGGAGCGCGAGCGGACCTCGGCGCGGTGGCAGCAGTTCGAGCTGCTGATCGCCGGAAACGCGCCCATGCCGGAGCGAGGGTTCGCGCAAGCGCTGTACCACCAGATCTCCGGGAACGCCGCCGCGGGACGGCAGGCGATTGCCTGGGCGCTTGGCTCCGGAAACAACCTGCGGCAACTGGCGCTGGTATTCGACTGGTGCCAGGACCTGCTGAGCGCGGCGCAACAGCGCGATCTGGCGGCGCGGATACAAAAGGGCATGGCCGACACCGCGGAGGACGACGGCATTCCCGCGGTGCGATCGCGCGTGCTGGCGGCGATCGCCCTGTTCGACCACGTCCCGCAGACGCCGCAGCGGGAGCTCGAGCGGGTGGTGCGCACCTGGTGGAATGGCAAGATGGCGCCGGGAATCCGCGCGGGCCGGCACGTGGTGGCGCGCGACGACGCCTATGCCCTGTTCGAGCTGCTGCATGCGCTGCGGGACAATACGAATCTGGACCTGCGCCTCGAGACGCCCCGCTTCTTCAAGGACTTCCCCATCGAACATCTGGTCAGCTACTACCCGGCGGTATACCAGGCGCCGGAGAACGAGTACTATATCGGCGCGATGCCGAAGGCCGGGGAGCCGGATCTCGCACTGGCGGCGCTGTCGCGCGCGGCGGAGCTCGCCATGGTGGCCTACGACACCAATGCGGCCGAAAGCCAGGTATTGCAGGGGTGGCTCATGCACGACCGGCTGATCCTGCGCGGCACGTTCGGGGCTCCGTACGAACTCCTCTGGGCGAACCCGTATCAGCCGGGGCTGAGTTATTACCTGGTGCCGCTGATCTACCACAATCCGGATTTCGGCACCCTGTTCGTGCGCTCGAGCTGGGAAGACACCGCCGGCTGGTTCGGAAATTTCGACGGGGTCATGCAGATTTTCGAGGACGGCCATGTCGCCGTCGTGAACCCCCAAGGGAGCCGGGCGCCGCTTTCGCTCAGAGAGGCGGTGGTCTGCTTCGGGCACACGGCGCGCAAGTTTCGCGTGAAGCTGGACGAGGGTGCGGCGGTATTCATCGTGGGGCTCGCGCCGCGCAAAACGTACCAGGTGGAAATCGACGACGAAGAGATGTACGAAGCCGACGCCGACTCGGGCGGAATCCTGGAGGTGGACGTGCCGCCGGGGAAAGAAGTAGGCGTAAGGCTGAAGTAGGGCACCGGCCCGATCGGAAGGACCTCTCCCGGGCTGGTGCTAGAGGCTGTTCTGCGCGCGGTCGTAGCGGACGATCATTCCGGTCACGTCGGCGTTGACGGATTTCCGGCCGGTCAGGCTCTCGAGTGCGCTAACGAACTTGCCTGGGTCGGCGTTGCCGGCCGCGAACACGACCTCGCACGGCCTGCCGCCGGTCTCGGCGGAGGCCCAAGTCAGACCGACGAAGTGCTCCCTCGTCTTCCCGCGCTGCTTCCAGACCTTCAACCCGGGCACCATGTGGCGGTGGACCGCGGTGCCCTCCGAGATTCGGGTGATCGCCGCGGCCGGCACCGCGAAGCGCCGCGTGCCCTGCTGCAGGATCAGCTCATGCCCGGCCAGCGTGGCGGTTACCTTCTTGTGCTGACGGAAGGGCAAGCTGCCGCCCTCATAGGCAACCGCGAAGGCCGGGTGCGTAGCCGCGGCCGCGGCCGTACCAGCCAGTCCGACGCCCACGGAGGGCCACACAGCGAGCAAAGGAAGCAACCAGGATGTAAGCCGCATATTTCTGTATTTAAACCTCTTTACCTCATTATACAACAGCAGCACGATCCGGTGGTTCTTAGCGGCGGCCCGCGCGCAGTGGGGGAGCGGGGACCGTGCCGATCAGAACGCCCAGCGCCAGAGGCTGGCGCCCACGGTATAGCCCGCGCCGACGGCGCAGAACAGCACCAGGTCGCCTTTCTTCAGGCGGCCCTGCTCGATGGCGTCGCGCGTGGCCAGCGGGATTGTGCCGGCGGTGGTATTGCCGTAGCGGTCGATATTGATCAGCACTTTATCGGGGGCGATGCCCAGGCGATCGGACGCGGCGGTGATGATGCGTTTGTTGGCCTGGTGGGGAATCATGATGGACACATCGTCGCCGGTGAGACCGTTGCGCGCCAGCAGGTCGCGGCAGACTTCGTACATTTTGCGGACGGCGTACTTGAACACCTGCCCGCCGTCCTGGTGGACGTAGTGCAATCGCTGGTCGACCGTTTCGTGGGAAGCCGGCAGCCGGCTGCCGCCGGCCTGCATCTTGAGGTAATCGCCGCCCGAGCCATCGACCTCACCCAGGAAATCGATGTACCCGAGGCCGCTATCGCCATCGGCGGGGGGCTCGATCAGCATGGCGCCGGCGCCGTCTCCGAACAGAATGCAGGTGGCGCGGTCGGTATAGTCGATAATGCGGCTCATGGTGTCGGCGCCGATCACCAGCACCTTGTCATGCGTTCCGGCGGCCACCAGGTGCGCGCCCGTGGTGAGGCCATAGACAAAGCCGGAACAAGCGGCAATCAGGTCGAATCCCCACGCGCCGCGCGCGCCCAGGCCGTGTTGCACCAGGCATGCCGTGGAAGGAAACATGTGATCGGGCGTGACCGTGCAGACGATGATGGCATTCACCTCGCTGGCCTCAATGCCCCGTTGCAGCAGCGCGCACCGGGCCGCCAGAATGGCCATATCGGATGTGGCCACGCCGGCTTCCGCGATGTGGCGCTCGCGAATCCCGGTGCGCTCCATAATCCACTGATCGTTGGTGTCGACCAGCTTTTCCAGGTCCTGATTGGTGAGTAAGCGCGGCGGTGTATAGCACCCCAGCGCACTGATTTTCGCCTTGGGCAAGTTTTTCGCTTCCTTAAGGATTCAGAGTAACGCATCCGGGTGTAGGGAGCGCAAGTTGGGGGGCGGGGGGCGGGCCGCGATCCGTCGATAAGATTTCACCGCCCAGGCGCCGAACCGCCGGGCGAAACCAGGTCAATCGTTTCTCCGCTGGCTCGGCGCATGCGTTCTCGGCGGCTTGGCGACTCGGCGGTGAAAGCATTAGGACGCTCCGGCTCCGCGCGGTACTCTGGGAGGAGATGCGGAATGCCGAAGGGGCACTCGATCTCCAGGGGTTGCAGAGTTCGCTGTTTTTCGAGACGCCGGAAGAGATCTATGCGCGGGTATTCCGGGAGCTGAAACCGCGCACGCCGGTGCCGCAATTGCTCGTGGAGTTCTGCCGTTTCGCCAACGCGGACAGCTTCATCCGGCTGGAATCCGGGCGCCTGCACGTGCGCATCTCCGATTTGCTGGCAGGCGCGCCGGCGCCGGTCCTGGAGGCGCTGGCGTATATCCTGCTGGGAAAACTATACCGCAAGGCGGTTCCGCGCATGTATGGCTACCGCTACCGCCTGTTCTTGAATCGCCGCGATGTACGGCGGCAGGCGCACCTGGTGCGGCAGATCCGCGGCCGCAAATTCATCTCGGGTCCCGCGGGCGAGCACCATAACCTGGAGGAGATTTTCGAGCGGCTGAACCGCCGGTTTTTCGATGGATTGCTGGGCCGGCCGCAGTTGGGATGGAGCCGGGGGAGTTCGCGCAGCATGCTGGGGCACTTCGATCCATCGCACAACGCCATTGTCCTGAGCCGCATTTTCGATCGGCCGGGAACGCCGCTCGTGGCTCTGGAGTACGTGATGTTCCACGAGATGCTGCACTTGCGATATCCGGTGGATCACAGCGGGTCGCGGCGCCGGGTGCACACCCGGGAATTCCGGGAAGCGGAGAAGAAATTCCCGCAATTACGGGAAGCCAAAGAGATGCTCAAGCGGCTGTAAGGAGTTATAGGCGCACTCAGGCGCCCACCGGCACCGGGACCATGCTTCTCAAATCGAGGCGCATCAGGTCGAAGATATTGACCAGGGTGGTGGCGTCCACCCGGCCCACGCCCCAGCGATACAGCAGCAGGCGGGCCTGGACCGCGAGCATGCCGCAGGCGAACATCAACTGGCGTTGCATCAGGATGCCGGCCAGGTCCGAGCGGTCGCTCCGGGACTGCAACAGCAGGATCCGCATGGCGGCGCACACGCGGCCGAAATCGACTTGCAGGCAGCGCAGGTATCCCCGGAAGATCTGACAGCGCTGCAGCCGGAGTTTGCTCGCCATACCCGGCGTGAAGCCGGGTTGAGAGCGGAGAAACTCGAGATCGCCGCCATCGAGGAGCCGCATCATCGGCCGGTAGCGCTCGATCGAGAGTTCCCCGATCCATTCGGCGGTCAACGGGAGGGTGCTCCCGCGGAGAGCGCTTTTGACAAGAAGAACCAATGCCAGCAGCAGCCCCAGGCAGGTCAGAATCGCGATGGCAATCATTCGGTCCGTCCTTGCATATTCGCCGTCCCCTTGAGTATGCGTGAATTTCAAATAAATATCAATCGCGTACCGGGTAATATAGGTACTAGTTCAGGCTCGAATTACACCTTAGTTGCGAGAGACTTTTAGCAGGGTGGCGTTTAGGGCGTCGAGATGGTGGAGGAGGCGCTCTTCGTGCGCGGGATTAATCCAGGGGAGAACCTGCCGCGATTCCTCACCTTTGGCGTTTAGCAGCACCAGCCAGGCCACCACGCTGGCCGCCGAAATTCCCGTCAGGCCGGTATCGATGGTGTCCGCCAGGTGGAGCCCGAAGACGGTGCGGAGAAGCATGCTTAACGTGGTGCCCAGGAAATACAAAACAAAAATAGCGGCCATTGTTACCACGTTGCGGCTGAGAGGCACGGGATAGCGGGTGAGCAGAAAGAGCATCAGGAGCAGAAATACCACCAGGGCGAAATCCACTCCGCGCTCGGCCGCCACGGTATAACCCATGATGCGGGATTGCTGGGGTGTCGCCGGGGTAATGTGGGGAAGAAGCGTCAGGGCGGACACGCTCACGGAAACCGCAATGCCGAGGTACATAGCCCACCGGCCCAAAGTGTATAAGCCTTTATGTTTTTCCAGGATCAGCCGGAAGAGGGCGAGCACGACCAGGATATGGAAAACCCATAATAACGGCGCGGTAAGCACCCACGAATAAAAGTACGCATTGGACGCAATGCTGGACTCTAGATCGAGCCACAGAAAACCACCGGTATATGGGACCAGGAAAACGAGATAGACGAAAAATACCGGATAGCGGCGATGGAGTCCCGACCGGAAGAGTTTGAGCGCTGTCAAGCCGGCGCCCAACAGGTACACCAACTCGAAAAAATGTACCACCGTCGCGCCCGGCATCGAGGGATTCTCAGATCCCCGATTCTAACACCGGGCGCCGCATGGGACTCTGGTGGTCCGGAGGTTCAGCGCACCCAGGGGCATGGATTGCATTGCGGAGGCGGGGCAATCTGGGTGGACCGGGCCGCGGCAAAAAAGGAAAACGCGAACATGGCGATGAGGACGAGTTTTTTCATATATTCAATATTCCTTTTGTGAACTAGATTTACGTCGTTTAACCTAAGTACTATACTAGACCCAACTGTACCGTAATAGGGGAATCCTCTCAAAATATTCCAAATATGGAACGGGCGGGTATGAAAGTCCTACAAAAACAATAGAAAGGGTCCCTCCAGGAAGCCTCCGGCGGGGAACGAAACGAATGGGCGGGCGAACTTCTAACCTAAGGCATGAGAGTCCCGGTACCAGGGTTCACCCTAGGGTAATCAATGGTCGCAGGAGGTGGGCGAGGGCGCCGGCGGCCGTCCAGGAGGACCACCCCACCATACGCCCGCAGCCGCGCGCGGGATTCAACCGTGTACGCGGGGCTGTTTTCGCGATCCCAGGAGCATCGCGGCGCCGATTACCTGGCCGATGACATCGATTTCCTCCCATGCGAAGACCGCGGGTTGCTGGTGCGATGCCGGATGGGGGTGGAGCAGCAGGCGTCCGTCCGCCACCGCGCACCACCCGCACAGATAACCACCGCGGTGCTCCAGGAAGTAGACGGGCCGGTCGAACTCGTCGGTCCAGCCGCCGGCGGCAATCTTCCGGCGGCGCTGGTCGATCATCAACAGCGATCCGGGCCGCAAGACCGGATACATGGACCAATCCTCGAGCCCGATCAAACCATAGCGATGGTGTACGGCATCCACGCCGTTTAAAAGACTGAGCGGCATCTTGCCCCAGCGGCGGATGAGCGTGCTGAGAAACGTGGTTTTATTGAGGTCGATTTCACAATCGAGCGCCTGCGGAAGGGGAACCGGACAATCCGGTGCGAGATGGATTTCGTGGGTCTCCTCCAGCCCGATCTGAAGGCATTCGGAGGGTAACAGGTCCACGGGAACGCCGTACCAGGCGAGCAGGTCGCTCAAATCCAGCCGGTAAATGGCGGCCAGCGTGTACAGCCGGAAAATCGTGGGCACGGTGCCTTTGTTTTCGATATCCGCGAGGCGGCTCAGTGCGATGGCGAACTCATCGCTGCCGCGGCGGCGGGCGACCTGCTGGCTGGCGTCTTCCACGTCGCGATAGGTCAGCTTGAGCCGTTCACGAGTCCGCTTGAGCTTGGCTCCCGGGCGCTCCATGTTATATCCTCGCTGGTACGGCACCGGCAGAAACCGCATTGTAGCGTGCAGGCGGAGCACCGGCAAGGGAAAAGAGGATTTTTTGTTCCGAAACCGGAACGGCGGCGAAGGTGGCGGAAAAGTCAACAGAAATAGGCCTCGGGGGAATCACTGGTGTGGGGCGGCGCCATGAGGGGGCGGCGGCCTCGGCTGGCGGAAGGTAAGGCGGCGGGGATGGGGGCATGAAAACGAAAACAGGGCGGCGGGCGGCGGCGATCGCGTTCCAAGGGGCGCGCGGCGCGTTCAGCGAGGAGGCGGCGCGCAAACTGGCGGGAGCGAACAGCGAGGTCCTGCCGTGCGAGCGTTTCGAAGATGTGTTCCGGTGCCTCAAGGAGGGGCAGGCCGCGGGGGCGGTGGTGCCCATCGAAAACACGCTGGCCGGGTCGGTGCACGAGAATTACGACCACCTGGTCAATTTTGAACTTCCGATTGTGGCCGAAACCTCGGTGCGCATCGTCCACAACCTGATCGCGCCGAAGGGGGTGTCGTTTTCCGGAATCCGCCGGGTCTATTCGCATCCGGTGGCGCTCAACCAATGCCTGGATTTCTTCGCGCGCAACCCGCAGATCGAGAGGATCCCGTTCTACGACACCGCCGGCAGCGTCAAGATGATCGCCGAGGAGGGACTGGCGGATGCCGGGGCGATCGCCTCGTCGGTGGCCGCGGAGATTTACGGCGCGCGCATTCTGCGCCGTTCGATCGAAAGCGACCGCCGGAATTTCACGCGATTTTTCCTGCTGCGGACCCCCGAGTACGCGCGGCGGCGCCCCGTGCGGGCCGGCGATTCCGCGGCCTGGAAGACTTCGCTGGTGTTCGGTACGCGCAACGTGCCGGGGGCGTTGTTTCGCGCCCTGAGTGCGTTCGCGTTAAGAGACCTGAATCTCACCAAACTCGAGTCCCGCCCGCTGCGCGGCAAGCCCTGGGAATATCTGTTCTATCTCGACTTCCTGGGCCGCGTGGACACGCCCAACGCGCAAAACGCAATCCATCATCTGCGCGAGATCGCCGACTTCGAACGGGTGCTGGGCTGTTATCCGAAAGGGGCCTGAAGCCGCGGTCCGGGCGCGGCGCCAGCGGTCCCGGATACCCGGGCGGCCGTGCGTCAGGGCCGTCGCACTGGCGGTTGCACCCCACAGGTACCGACGTCGAGGTGGACGAGCGCGCGCCTTCCCGGCGGCTCGGCGGTGGAAAGCCGCGCTTACGTACGGATTCCGGCCGCGACTGGCCGCGCTCGTCGCGCCGCCGGCTGGTAGGGCAGGAGAGACGCGTGTTACACTTCCAGAAGGAATGCTCCCCGACCTGAAGTTGGTGATCCGCCTGCAGGAAATCGATAATCGTCTTGCGGATTTAGCGCGCGAGATCACCGCTCTTCCCAAACACATCGCCGAAATCGAAAAGAAACTGGTGTCGCACGAGCGCAAGCTGGAGGCCGACCGCGCGGCGCTGGCGGCCAACCAGAAAGAGCGCAAGCAATGCGAGGGCGAGATCCAGGTGCAGGAGCAGAAGATCTCCAAGCTGAAGGACCAGATGCTCCAGGCCAAGACCAACGAGCAATACCGCGCGTTTCAGAACGAGATCGATTTCTGCCAGAAGGAGATCCGCAAGCTTGAAGACCGCATTCTGGAGCTGATGGGCGAATCCGAGCCGCTGGATGTGAACGTGAAGGCGGCGGACGTGGCCCTGAAGGCCGAGAAGGCGCAGGTAGCATTAGAGAGCGAGCAGGCGCGCGCGCGCACCGCCGACGACGAGAAGGCGTCGCGCGAGCTCGGCAAGGAGCGCGCCGAGATCGTTTCCGCCGTCACGCCGGCGGTGTATCAGCGGTACACGCGGGTCTGTAGGGCGCGGAAGGGCATCGGCATTGCGGAAGCGCTGGACGGGCGGTGCAACGCCTGCCACCTGGCCATGCGGCCCCAGTTTTTTCAGGACCTCAAGAGGGGCACAGAGGTCATGGCATGCGAGAGTTGCCTGCGGATCCTATATTACAATCCGCCGGTATCGGTGGAAGACCTGGCCGGGGAAACGGCGCCGGCGGCCCGGGAATAGCGCGCCGGACGGGCCGGCCATTACAATGAGCAGTGGCCATGCTGCTCGATTCCATCAGCCTGAAGGACGTGCTCTCGTTCCACGAAGCGACGCTTGAGCTGCAGCCCCTTAATGTGCTGATTGGGCCGAACGCGTCGGGAAAATCCAACCTGATTTCCGCGATCTCTTTGTTGAAGGCGGCGCCTGGCGACTTGCAGGAGGCCATCCGGCGGGGCGGAGGTGTGCGGCAATGGATCTGCAAGCGGCCAGCCCGCATGATTGCGGGGATACAGGCCCGGATCGAAGTGCCCGACGACGCCCGCCCAGTACAGTATTCCTTGGAGTTCACGGAACTCGATTCGGGTTTTCACATTGTGAGTGAATCGCTCCGCCCTGTTGTCGACAACCCCGGATCGGGATTCCTCGAGCGCAGCCCCGGCCACATGAAAATCTATAGGACCCGGGACCAACCGAGCGAGGCTGACATTGCGGAGTCCAAGTCCGGGCTGGCGGCTTATCGGGATCCGGCGGACCCGACTCCGATAACCCGCGTGGGTGAAGCATTGGGCGCGATTCAGATCTTCCGGGAGTTTCATACGGACCTGAATTCTCCTGTCCGAATCGGTGTTTCAACCATGGCATATAAGGATTTCCTCTGGGAAGGCGGGGGCAACCTGGCTTTGATCCTGGATGACCTGCGTTTTGCCGGGAAGCTGGAACCGCTGAAGGAATACCTGCGGAGATTCTGGGAAGAAGCGGACGACGTCCGCGTAAAGACCGATGGGCCGGTCACCCAAACCTATGTCAAAGAGCGCGGGATCGAGGAGCCGATTTCCGCGATTCGACTCTCGGATGGAACGCTGAAGTTTCTGTGCCTCTTGGCGGCGCTGCTCCAATCAGATCCGCCGCCACTGATCTGCATCGAGGAGCCTGAGGCCGGGCTGCACCCGGACGCGATGTCCATTGTCGCCGATGTCTTGCGCGAAGCTTCCCGAGAGTGCCAGGTAATTGTGACGACACACTCCGCGGAGCTGGTGAGCGCTCTCTCCGACCACCCGGAGGCCGTCCGCGAGACGC
>JADGNR010000478.1 GCA_017883415.1 Bryobacteraceae bacterium
TATTGGGACGCCGCGATCCTCGCCGCTGCCGAGTCCCTGGGCGCTCACACGGTCTACTCCGAAGACCTGAATGACGGACAGCGGTACGGAGCGATGCGAGTCGAAAACCCTTTCTCTTGACCCTGCCGAGCGGCGCAGCGGGGCGCGCGCGTCTGCTATCTTGGAAGTACCGCTTGGCTTCCTATGATCACGCGTGACGAAGCGCTCGAACTGTTCCGCTCCGACGACCTGATTGGGATCGGCATGGAGGCCGATGCCGTCCGCCGGAAGTGGCATCCCGAAGGGATCGTTTCCTACATCATCGACCGCAATATCAACTACACGAACTTCTGCACCGAGTATTGCAGCTTCTGCGCGTTCTACCGTCCCATGGGTCACGCGGAAGGCTACGTGCTTCCCAAGGAAACGATCTTCGACAAGATCCGGGAGACGGTCGAACTGGGCGGCACCGGAGTGCTGATGCAGGGCGGGCTGCACCCCGATCTCAAGATCGAATGGTACGAGGACCTGTTCCGCAGCATCAAGGAGCGGTTTCCGATCCACCTGCACTGCCTCTCGGCGCCCGAGGTCACCAACATCGCCGAGGTGAGCGGGCTGAGCCTGCGGGACACCATCGCGCGCCTGCGGGACGCGGGCCTCGATTCCATTCCCGGCGGCGGCGCCGAGATCCTCGACGATGGCGTGCGCCACCGCATCAGCCGCCTGAAATGCTCCACCCAGGACTGGGTGGACGTGCACCGCACGGCGCACTCGCTCGGCATGCGGACCACCGCCACCATGATGTTCGGCTGCGGGGAAACCATCGAGCAGCGCATGAACCACCTGGAACTGGTCCGCAACATCCAGCAGGACACCGGCGGTTTCACGGCGTTCATCCCGTGGACGTTCCAGCGCGAAAACACCTCGCTCGGCCACTTCGTCAAGGAAGAGGCCACCGCGGTGGAATACCTGCAAACTCTGGCCATTTCGCGCATCTACCTGGACAACTTCGAGAACGTGCAATCGTCCTGGGTGACACAGGGGCTCAAGACCTGCCAGTTGGGACTGCGCTTCGGCGGCAACGACGTGGGGAGCATCATGATCGAGGAGAACGTGGTCTCCGCGGCCGGCGCGCACCACCGCGCCAGCGAAGAGGAACTGCGCCGCATCATCCGCGACGCGGGCTTCATTCCCAAACAGCGCGATACGCTGTACCGCACCTATTTCCTGAATTGAGTGCCGGGAGCGGGCGATTCGTTCACTTCCAGGCGAAAGACGTCGGGACGCGCGTAGTGGCCCACTACATCCAGGTCGAACTTTCCTTCGGCAATTTCACCGGGATCGAGCGTCGCCGCCAGGATGCACTCGCCTTCATAGTTCGGCCCGGCAAGGACCACGCCCAGGGGATTCACGATCACGCTGCCGCCGCGAATCCACTCGCCCTCGGCGATCTCCGGGGCCTTGCGGTACTGGCACGCCGAAAGCACGAAGCAGCGGCCCTCGAGCGCGATGTGGCGCATGGTGGGCAGCCAGGTTTCGCGGTCGTCCACCGTGGGCGCGCAATAAAACTGGATGCCCTTGGCGTACATGGCCGCGCGCAATAGCGGCATATAATTCTCCCAGCAGACGACCGCGCCGATGCGCCCGAAGCCGGTTTCGATCACGGGCAGGGTGGAGCCGTCCCCGAAGCCCCAGATCAGGCGTTCCATGGCGGTGGGCATGAGCTTGCGGTGCTTCCCGGCGAGCGATCCATCGGGCGCGAAGAACAGCGCCGTGCAATAGAGCGTGCCGCCGGAGCGCTCGATCGCGCCGATCACCAGCCACACGCCGTGGGCGCGCGCGGCCTCGCCCAGACGTGCAGTCGCGCCGCCGGGCACGTCCAACGCGTTTTCCCAGTAGCGGCGGAAAAGCTGGCGGCCCTCCGGCGTGCGCGACCCGACGCGTGCGCCGAAGTCCGACCCTTTGGGATAGCCCCCGAGGAACGCTTCGGGAAACACCACAAGCTGAGCGCTGCCGCGGGCGGCCTCGGCAATCCAGCGCTCCGCTTGGGCGATGTTGCTATCGCTGTCGAAGGGGACCGAACCGGCCTGCACCACCGCGACGCGGACAGGGCTCATGCTCAAGGCTTCTTGGCGCCCGAGCCGTCGCCCGACATGGCCGGCGGCGCGGCGGGCTTGTCGTCGCCGAAATTCGCCACGAGGTATTCGAGGAGCGCGTCGCGATCCTGAATCTTGGTGCCCCAGCCGGTCATCTTATCGAGTTCCTTATTCCACGCGGCTTTCGACAGGCGCTGCGAATGAATCAGGCGCAGGCTGTGGCAGGGCAGGCAACTGCGGCCCTCCTCCTTTTGCCCGCGCTCGAGCGTAGCCTGGTCGGCCGCCAGCGCCGGCGACGCCAGCGCGCACGCGAGGATGAGCAGCCGCCGGTTCATGCCGCCTTCTCCACGGTGACTCCGACGCGATCGACCGCGTTCCACAGGTACCCCGACGGATTCCACGCGCAGACGAACGGTTGGACGCGTCCGGCCGAGTCGGTGGCGCGGGAAAGAATGGTGTAATAGCCGGGGTCCGAGGGCCGCCAATCGAGCCGCCATAGCCGCCAGGCGAAGGGCAGTTTGGGCGAGGAGAGCTCCGCATCGCGCCAGCGGCTGCCGCCATCGGTGGAGACTTCGACGCGCTCGATGGTCTGCTCGCCCGCCCACGCGAACCCGCGAAGGGCGACCGCGCCCAGCGGCAGTTTGGCCTGCTCTTCGGGCGCCGTGATGCAGGATTTCACGGGCATGCCTTCGATCACTTCCAACTCGGCCGGTTTGGGCGGTGAACCGGGCGGCAGACTGAATTTCGGGTACCGGTAACCCGGATTCATGAAGAACCCGCGGTTCATTTCGGCCGTCGCCGAAAGGCGGATCACCCACTTCACCGAACTGGTGCCATCCCAGCCGGGGACGATCAGGCGCACGGGGAAACCGTGTATGTCCGGCGTTTGCCCGTTCATGCTGAGCGCCAGGATGGTGGCCGGATGCATGACCTTCTTCATGGGCAACGAGCGCACGAAATCCGGCGTGGCGGCCAGGCCCATATCGGCGCCGTCGGTATCGAGGTACGCCGCCGAGGGAGCGCCGCCGGCGAGCGCGAGCACATCCGCGACTCGCGGCCCCTTCCACTCGGCGTTGCCTATGGCGCCGCGGCCCCACTGGACGCCCGGGATCTTGGGACTGTAAAACGCACGCCCGTTGCCGGTGCATTCGATGGTGGCGGGCACGGTGAATTGCGGCAGCTTCCGCAGATCGTCCAGGGTCAACTGGAGCGGCTTCGCCACCATGCCGTCGACCGTGAGCCGGTAGGTCTTGGGGTCGATGGGCGCGGGGCGGGGAATATGCTGCCGCACGAAGAACGCATCCACGGGAGTGACCCAGGAATCGAAGTAGCGGAGTGGCGTCTCCAAGTCCTCCGGCCGATCGTTGTGCAGGATCATCGGCCGTTTGCCTGGAATGACGACGGCATCGTCGGCGCCCCGCGCAAGCCTGGCTGCCGCCGCCGCGGATAGCAGCGTGGCGAACATCTGACGCCGGCTGGGTTGCATGGTTCTCACAGCCTACTGCATGGTGGCGGGTTTGGCAATCGGAGTTTGGTTAGGGATCTCTGCTACTTCGCCGGTTTGGCCGCGACGGCGAAGTCGAAGACCTGCATGTTCACTTTGCCATCGGTGTACTGGACCACGGCGTACTCGCCGGGTTCGAGAGGATCCTTCGGCCAGATTTTGTAGAGGCCATCGGAGGTAAGCTGCCGTTGCAGGATTCCCATCAGCGTCGGCTCCTCTTCCACGATGTCCTTCGCCACCGGATTGTACGTGAGATTCTCCACGATCCGCACGGCGCCCTTGGGCGTGAGTTTGGCGATCCCGAAGCGCTCGGTCTCCGAAAGCTGGATGTAGAACTCCTGCGCGGGATCGGTGAAAATGTTCGGCGAGTGTGCGCCGGCCACCTCGAGAGTTGCCTTGCCGGAAAACGCGGGGATGGGCGAGAGCTTCTGCAGGATGGAGCGCCGCTTGTTGGTGTGCACGGAGACCTCGCCGGGCTTGAGCACCTTAGTCTCCTTGCCCTCGACCCAGTACACGCCGGGATCCTGCGGGATGCGCCTCACTTCCTGCTGCACG
>JADGNR010000479.1 GCA_017883415.1 Bryobacteraceae bacterium
CTTCCGCATAATGGGCCTGCAGATAAAGCTGCGCACCCCGATTGTTCAATTCGGTTGCGGCGTCAGGCGCCGTCCCCGCCGCCGCCACCGCCCCCACGAGTGAAACCAGCAAGAGCAACATCCCCACCTCCACTACGCTGAGCATGCGCCCGCCCGTCCGCGCGCGGAAGTATCGCGCGGTTATCTTACGGTAAGGTGGCCCACGCGCCTGCGATACTGTGTGCATGAGCGCTACCCACCTCTTCGCCCCGCTCACCCTGCGCGGCGTGACCTTTCGCAACCGCATCGCCGTCTCGCCCATGTGCCAGTACTCCAGTGACGACGGGTTTGCCAACGACTGGCACCTGGTCCACCTCGGCAGCCGTGCGGTGGGCGGCGCCGGCCTGGTCGTCATGGAGGCCACCTCGGTCGAGGAGCGCGGCCGTATTTCGCCGGCCGACATGGGAATCTGGAAGGACGCCCACATCGACTTCCTCGCCCGCATCGCCCGCTTCCTCGCCGGCCACCAGGCCGTGGCCGGAATTCAAATCGCCCATGCCGGCCGCAAGGGCAGCACCCGCCCGCCGTGGGAAGGCGGCGCGGCGATCCCGCCAAACGACGGCGGCTGGCCTACCGTCGCGCCCAGCGCCCTTCCCTTCCGGCCCGGCGATCCCGTGCCCGTGGAACTGACCGCCTCCGGGATCCAAGCGCTGGTCGACGCCTTCCGCGCGGCGGCGCGCCGGGCGCTCGATGCCGGTTTCCACGTGCTCGAAATTCACGCCGCGCACGGCTACCTGATTCACGAGTTTCTGTCGCCTTTGAGTAACCACCGCACCGACCGCTACGGCGGCTCTTTCGACAACCGCATACGCTTTGCCCTGGAGGTCACCGAAGCCGTCCGCGCGGTCTGGCCCGCACACCTGCCGCTGTTTCTGCGCCTCTCGGCCACCGATTGGGTGCCCGGCGGCTGGGATATCGACGACGCCGTCGAACTCGCCCGCCGCCTGCGCTCCCTCGGCGTGGATCTCATCGACTGTTCCTCCGGCGGCTCGTCGCCCGAACAGCAGATTCCGCTCGCGCCCGGTTACCAGGTCGCTTTCGCCGCCCGCATCCGCCGCGAAGCCGCCATTGCGACCGGCGCAGTCGGCCTCATCACCACGCCCGAGCAGGCCGCCGAAATCGTCCGCGCCGGGCAGGCCGACCTGGTGCTGCTGGCCCGCGAATTCCTGCGCGACCCGTACTTCCCTCTGCACGCCGCGCAGAAGCTCGGTGCCCCCGTCCATCCGCCGGCGCAGTATCTGCGCGCGTTTGCGAAGTAGCCCACGCCAACCCGCTCCCGCCCCAACGCCGGGCGTGCCAACCCCTGCCGGCTACTCACCTAAGGCCCGTGACGGTTTGCTGGCGGGGAGTTGCATGCTAGCATGAACCTGATAATGAGATCTTTATTTCTATGCTTCGCGGTGTGCTCGTGCGCCGCGTGGGCGCAAGGGCCTGCCCAGGCCGACGCGAAAGGATGTGTCGAGAGCAAAGTCGTTACCCGCATGCCCGGGTGTTTCATCATGCGGTGCGACCACAAGGATTTCAGCGCGGCCGAGATGCCCCGGACCAAGGTGGAGAAAGGCCACCAGGTGGAGGGGGAATTCGCATCTACGGCGTACCGCTGTCCAAGCACCAAATCGCCGCTGGAGCTGGGTAGAAACACGGAGGCTGCGTTGAAGAATGCGGGCTTCAATATCCTCTACACCGACGTCTATAGCGGCGGCGCGCGATTCTGGATGACCGCTCAAAAAGGCAGTCAGTGGGTGAAACTCTACGTGGTCTCCGACAACTACGAGTTGACCACCGTCAAAGAGAAGCAAATGGAGCAGGTGATGACCGCCAACGCCGACGGGTGGGCCCAACAGATCAACCAGTCCGGGCGAGTGAGCGTGTACGGAATCAACTTCGACACCGGCAAATCCACCATCCGCCCCGACTCGGAGCCGGCGCTGAATGAGTTGGTCAAGCTGCTTCAGGCGAATGCGTCGTGGGCCATGGTGGTGGCGGGCCACACCGACAACGTAGGTACCCAGGCGATCAACCTCCCGCTGTCGCGGGCGCGCGCTCAGTCCGTGATCGCGTGGCTGTCGGGCCATGGCGTGGATGGAGCGCGCCTGGTGCCGGCCGGTTTTGGCGATGCCCGCCCGGTCGCGGAAAACACCAACGAAGAGGGTCGCCAGAAGAACCGCCGCGTAGATCTCGTAAAGGTCTACTAACGCCCGCTCGCTGGGTCCGCGGGACGCCCTTGCCGCGTGACGCCCGCCGCCCGCGCCACCCGCCGGATCGCCTCCAGGCTGCGGTCGATGTCCGCTTCGGTAGTCGCCCACGACGACACACTGATGCGCATCGCATGCCGGTCTTGCCAAACGGTGCCTCCGCACCAGCACGTTCCGTCTTCTTGAATGCCCGCAATCACGCGCTCGGTGACCTCCGGCGAGCCGAACGAGACCAGCACCTGGTTTAGCACCACCTCGTTGAGCACCTCGAACCCCATGGCCGTTAGGCCCTCGGCGAACCGCTCGGCGCACCGGCAACAGCGTTCCACCAGTTCCGCGAGACCGCTCCGTCCCAGGCTCTTCAATGCCGCCCAGATCTCGACCCCGCGAGCGCGCCGCGAAAGCTCGGGTACATACTGCGATGGCTCCCGGTGTTCGCCCTGCGGCAGGTAGGCGGCCGACAAGCTCATGGCACCCTGCAGGTCATCCGGGGAGCGGACGAACGCCAGGCCGCTGTCGTAGGGTACGTTGAGCCACTTGTGCGCGTCCGTGGCCCAGGAGTCGGCCTCGGCAAATCCCTCCACCAGATGGCGGTACCGCGGGCTGGCTGCCGCCCACAGCCCAAACGCGCCGTCCACGTGTACCCAGGCCGACCTCTCCCGCGCCCGCGGAATGATTTCTCGGGCGGGATCGAACGCCCCGGTATTGACGTTTCCCGCTTGCAGGCACAGGATGCACGGCGGGCGCAGTTCCGGCAGACGCTCGGCGCGCATGCGGCCCTCGGAGTCCACGGGAACCCGGATTACCCGCTCCCGTCCCAGGCCGAGCATGCCCAGCGATTTCACCAGAGAAGGATGAGCCTCTTCTCCCACCACCACCTGGATTTCCGGCGCGCCGAAAAGTCCGCGGCTTTCCACGTCCCATCCCACGCGCTTCAGCACCGCATGGCGTGCCGCCGCCAGCGCCGTGAAGTTGGCCACCGTGGCTCCGGTCACGAAGGCGGCGCCGCAACCCGCGGGCAGGCCGAGCGCATCCAGTAGCCAGCGCTGCGAAACTTCTTCGAGCGTGGCGCCAATCGGCGTCGCGATGAACAGCCCGGCATTCTGGTCCCAGGCGGTGGCCAGCCAATTGGCCGCCAACGCGGCCGGGAGTGTACCGCCGATCACCCACCCGAAGAACCGCGGACCGGCCATCCCCATGGTGGCCGGCGAGCCGGCATCATCGAGCATGCCGATGACTTCTTCCGGCGCACACGGCCCTTCCGGGAAGGACTCTTCGAATGCCCCCAGCGCGCGCACCGCCTCCGCCGAAGGCCCGACGCGGCGTTCCGGCAGTTCCTCCAGATACCGAACCGCGCGCTCGGCCGCAAATCGCAAGACTTGACGCATCTCCACCAGATTACCGTGGGGCAGGCGCTTTCGCCTGCCAACTGCTCTTTTCTTCACAGGTCCTGAGACCGAGTCTGAGGGAGTGCGGCACCGTGCTGGCCAAAGTGCAGGCTGGCGTCGAGGTAATCGTGGAGCAGGACCATCGCCCCGTCGCCGTCATCAAAACACCACCAGTCCCAGGCCGGAAAATCAGTGAATGCATCGCTCTGGCGAAGACCTACGAAGAGAAGCTCGGTTATGCGCCGGTACCCGATCCCGACGCCAAAGACCTGCAAGCGGCAATCGACGCCCACCCTGATCCGTTGAATCCACTTACATGGGATTAGTCCTGGACTCCGGCGTGCTAATCGCCGCCGAGCGTGACGCTAGACCCGCCAGTGAGTTGCTGGCCATTACTTTTGGGGTTTGTATCCCAGCCGGATGGCCTCGTTATAATCCTTTAGCGCCCCCTCCACATCGCCTTTGGCGCGTCGCGCAACGCCCCGGTTGTTGAATGCGTCAGCATAGTCC
>JADGNR010000024.1 GCA_017883415.1 Bryobacteraceae bacterium
AGTCCCAGACGGCTGCCAAGAAGGAGCCGGAAAAGGCGGCTGAGCCGGTGAGCGGCCAAAGCGCGCTCTGGAAGATGTATCAGGCCGCCCGGTCCTGGGCGCCCGACGCCGAAGTGCTGAAGGTGAACAGCATTCGTCTCCCCGAAGTCCCGCAAGTGCCCGGCAAGGCGGCCGCGTGGCAGGCCACCTTCACCTCGGCGGCGAAAAGCCGGGCGCGCTCGTACACGTATTCGGTGATCGAATCGACCGGCAACCTGCACAAAGACGTTTTTGCGGGGTTGGACGAGGGCTGGTCGGGGCCCCGCGGCCCGTCGACGCCGTTCCTGATCGCGGCGGTGAAGATCGATACCGATGCCGCCTACCAGACCGCGCTGGACAAGGGCGGCAGCGAGTACGACAAGAAGAACCCGGGCAAGACGATCTCCCTGCTGCTGGAGAAGACCACGATGTTTCCGGACCCGGCGTGGCGCGTCATCTGGGGCGAATCGGCGGGCACCGCGAACTTCTCGGTGTACGTGGACGCCTCCACCGGCGGCTTCCTCGAGAAGATGCACTGAGTGGGATAGGGGCTCAGAGCAACAGGATCTCGATGCGATGGGCGTGGACCATGGCCTCACAGGGAGACCACTCGAAGATGGTGAAGCGCCCGTCCTGCGACGCAACGAGCGCCAACGCGCCGCGCTGATCCTGGACGAATTGGGCCGCCGACAGGTGGCGGGTGCCGCCGAGTTGTTCGGGATGAACGACGGAGGGCGTTCCTCCGACGACCGGCTCGGTGACGGCGACCTGCTCGACCTGCGGGCAGCCCTTGCGGCGGCCGATCTTGGCGCCAAAGCCGAGCAGCTCGTATCCGTCGGTGAGCACCACCGCGCCATCGACCGCGGTGAGGCCGGCGACCGCTTCCACGGCCGGACTGAGGGCCTCCTGCCAGCCGTGCCGTTCCGTCTCCGGCGGGACGTCCCGGCTCAAATGGGCGAGTTCGGAAAAGGGTGGCAATACGGCGTAGGGCATGGGCCACACGATCGACTCCCGCCAGGACGCATCGCCCGACGGAACCACCAGCAGCGAACCGCCGTGCTCATGCGCGCGCATGGAGACGGCGAGCTGCACCAGCACGTTGACGGAGCGGACCCAGGAGCCGGGCGAATCGAAGCCCAGCAGGGAAGTGAGGAGCGCGGGGCAGCCGGGCAGCCGGGAGGCCTGCTCGTCCACGATCTTGATCTGGTCGCCCTCGAGCACGGCGACATTGACGAACTTGCCGGATTCCTCGCCGCTGTGATGTTTGACCACCAGCAATCCGGGCGCGGACACTTCGAGGACGAAACACAGCGCCGGCGTGGTGCGGGTGGTCCCCCAGACGGACAACTGGTTGCGGTCGTGCCAGACCCCCAGATGAATCCCGGGACGCTCAACGGCCGGCGCCACGCGGGTCAGGGCGGCCGGATCGAGGGCCATGGGCCGCTCGAACAAGAGCGGATGCACGGCTTCTTCGGGCGGCAGGTAGGCGAGCGAGATTTTGGGTGGGTAGCCTTCCTCGCGCCGGAGGCTGGCCCAAAAGGCGGCGTCGATCACGGCCTCCATGGTGGCGGCATCGGGGAGCGGGGCGAGCGGCTCCTGTCCGCGGCGTTGCGCTTCGGCAAGGCGCCGGGCAAAGTGGTCGTACACCGCGGTTGACGCGGCGCGGGCGGCAGGGTAGGCGCCGGGTTGCATCATGGCGCCCGCTATCCGGCGCGGCCGGCCGGGCTGGATGCCGCAGTGGCCGCTGCCTCCGGGGTAAAGGACAGCTCCCCGGTCTCGCCGGCCGCGTCCACCACCACGGTCTGGCCGTCGCGGACGGCGCCTTTCAGCAGCAGACGGCCGAGCGGCGTTTCGATCTTCTTGGTGATGGCGCGCTTCAGGGGCCGCGCGCCGTAATGCGGGTCGTAGCCGGTACGCACCAGGTTGGCGCGTGCCGCATCGGTCAGTTGGAGGGTGATGTGGCGGTCGGTCAGGCGGGCGCGGAGGCGTCCCATCTGGATTTCCACGATCTGTTTGAGGTGCTCCTCGGAGAGCGAGTGGAAGACGATAATCTCATCCACGCGGTTGAGGAACTCAGGCCGGAAGTGGTGGCGCATCTCCTCCAGCACGGCTTCCTTCATGCGCTCGTATCCCTCGCCCGCGAAGCCGCCGCGGTAGTCGAGAATCCGCTGGCTGCCCACGTTGGAAGTCATGATGGCGATGGCGTTCTTGAAATCGACGGTGCGCCCCTGGCCATCGGTCAGGCGGCCATCGTCGAGGATTTGCAGCATTACGTTGAATACGTCGTGGTGCGCTTTTTCGATTTCGTCGAACAGCACCACCGCGTAAGGACGGCGGCGCACGGCCTCGGTCAACTGTCCGCCCTCTTCGTAGCCGACGTATCCGGGCGGCGCGCCAATGAGCCGCGCCACGGTGTGCTTCTCCTGGTACTCGGACATGTCGATGCGGATCATGGCATGCTCGTCGTCGAAGAGGAATTCGGCGAGCGCGCGGGCCAACTCCGTTTTTCCGACTCCGGTGGGGCCCAGGAAGATGAAGCTGCCGATGGGCCGGTTGGGGTCCTTCAGGCCGCTCCGCGCGCGGATGACGGCTTCGGCCACGGCGGTGACGGCTTCGTCCTGGCCCACCACGCGCCGGTGCAGCTCGTCTTCCAGATGCAGCAGCTTCTGCATCTCGCCTTCGAGCAGCCTGGTGACCGGCACGCCGGTCCAGCGGCTGACGATTTCGGCGATGTCCTCTTCGTCCACCTCTTCCTTGAGGAGCCTGGGTCCGGTCTGCTGCCGCGCGGATTTGGCGGTTTCCTCCTGCAACTGGTGTTCGAGCGCGGCCAGCCGGCCGTACTTCAGCTCCGCGGCGCGGTTGAGATCGTACTGGCGCTCCGCCTGTTCGATTTCGACTTTGGTCTGCTCCACCTGCTCGCGAATCTGGCGCAGGCGCTGGACGGCGTTCTTCTCGCTCTGCCAGCGCGCCGTGAGGGCGCCGGATTCGGCTTTGAGATCGGCCAGCTCCTTTTCGATCTTCGCCAGGCGCTCCCTGGAAGCGGCGTCCTTCTCCTTGCGCAGCGCTTCGCGCTCGATTTCGAGCTGCATGATGCGACGCCGCGTTTCATCCAGCTCGGCGGGCATGGAATCGATCTCCGTGCGCAGGCGCGCGGCGGCTTCGTCCACCAGGTCGATGGCCTTGTCGGGCAGGAAGCGGTCCGCGATGTACCGGTTGGAGAAGACCGCCGCGGCCACCAGCGCGGCGTCCTTGATGCGGACTCCGTGGTGCACTTCGTACCGCTCCTTGAGACCGCGCAGGATGGAAATGGTGTCCTCGACGGATGGCTCGCCGACCAGCACGGGCTGAAAGCGGCGCTCGAGGGCAGCATCCTTTTCGATGTGCTTGCGGTATTCGTCGAGCGTGGTGGCGCCGATGCAGTGCAGCTCGCCGCGCGCCAGCATGGGCTTGAGGAGGTTGCCGGCGTCCATGGCCCCTTCCGCCTTGCCCGCGCCCACCACGGTGTGCAGCTCGTCGATGAACAGAATCACTTCGCCGGCCGAATCCTGCACCTCCTTGAGCACGGCCTTGAGGCGCTCCTCGAACTCGCCGCGATACTTGGCGCCGGCGATGAGCGCGCCCATATCGAGCGCTACGATGCGCCGGTTCTTGAGCCCCTCGGGCACGTCGCCGCGCATGATGCGCAGGGCCAGCCCCTCCACGATGGCGGTCTTGCCGACGCCCGGCTCGCCGATCAGGACCGGGTTGTTCTTGGTGCGGCGCGAGAGCACCTGGATGACGCGGCGGATCTCTTCGTCGCGGCCGATCACGGGGTCGAGCTTGTTCTGCGCCGCCAGCTTGGTGAGATCGCGCCCATAGCGTTCCAGGGCTTCGTAAGTGGCCTCGGGATTCTGGGAGGTGACGCGCTGGCTGCCGCGCACCTCGCGCAGCGCCTGCATGAGCCGCTCGCGGGTGAGACCGAATTCCTTGAGCAGGCGCCCGGTGGCGCCGCGGTCGTCGATGGCGGCGAGCAGCACGTGCTCGACGGAGATGTACTCGTCCTTGAGCTGGCGCGCCTCGTCCTCGGCGGCGGTGAGCAACTGGTTCAAGCGCGCCGTTACATAGATCTGGTCGGGTCCGCCGGAGGCGCCGGAGACCTTGGGCAGGCGGTCGAGCTCGGCTTCGAGGCGGCGCGTGAACGGCTCCACGTTGAGCTCGGCCCTGGCCAGGATGGAGGGAGCGAGGCCTCCTTCCTGCTCCATCAGCGCCGCGAGCAGGTGTTCGACATCGATCTGCTGGTGCCCGTAGCGGACGGCTTTGCTTTGCGCCGCGCGGACCGCCTCCTGCAGCTTTTCGGTGAAACGATTGAGGTCCATAGCTACTATTCTGATGCTATTCGCCCGGTTCGCGCGCCTGATTGCGAAACCGGCAGGCAGGGATTCGCATCTAAATACACAAAGTGGAGGTTAGGGTATGAACCGGGTACGAGGGCGCTGGTCACGGCTGGCGGGCCTGTGGTGCTCGGTGATGCACGGCGGCACCACGTGGCCCATCCACGGCCACTACCGCTGCCGGACGTGCAGCCGGGTATATTCATCGCCCTGGAATTGACCGCGTCGACAAGGTAGGCGGGACCGCAAGTTACCGCCGGTCAGTGCCTTTTCGTTCGGGGCCGGCGGAAGTCCTGCCAGCCAAGCCCAGGCCGCCCGGTGGCCCCCTCGATCTGTCCTCGCCCGTACCTATCCAGCCCCTGCCGCTTTCCCACGACGAGCATAGCATCTGGCCCAGGCTGCGCCCCGATTTGCCGGGGCATGGCGGCCGTGGCGAATCGCTTCCTCTTCTTCCTGACGCATCACGACGGACCCTCCCGGGCTGCGGGGTGGCAATCGCCAGGGAACATTCGGTGAGCAGGGCCTACAGAAAACGGGCGCACCGGACGATAGAACACCTGTGGTCGAAAACGCAATATGCGGGGCCTGAGATGATCGGCCAGGAGGAACGCGAGCGGCTGATTCTGGAGCATCTGCCGCAAGTGCGCCTGATCGCGCGCCGGATCCAGGAGCGGCTGCCGGACAACATCGCCCTGGACGACCTGGTGTCCACGGGCGTGCTCGGTTTGATTTCCGCCATCGACAACTTCGATCCGGGCCATAACGTCAAGCTGAAAACCTATGCGGAGTACAAGATCCGCGGCGCCATCCTGGATAGCCTGCGGGGCCTGGACTGGGCGCCGCGCCAGAAGCGGCGCATGGCCAAGCAGATCGAAGCGGCGATCGCCGCCGCCGAACAAAGGCTCCAGCGATGGCCCAGAGAGGAGGAAATCGCCGCGCAACTGGAACTCCCACTCGAGGAGTATCACGAATGGCTGGTGGAGATTCGCGGGCTGAACATCGCCAGCCTGGACTTCGTCACTTCCGAGCAGGGAAAGGACCTGTTGCACTACCTTCCCGACGACGGCGAAAGTCTCCCCTCGACCCTGCTGGAGCGGTCGGAGCTGGAGCGGCTGGTGGCGGAGGGGATCGATCAGATTCCCGCCATGGAGCGCACGGTGCTGGGGCTGTATTATCACGAGGAATTGACCTTACGCGAGATCGCGCAGGTGGTCCACCTCCATGAATCGCGGATTTCGCAATTGAAGTCGCAAGCCGTTCTGCGGCTGCGCAGCCGCCTGGCCGGGCAATGGCCTGCCTCGCGAGGCGTGGCAATGGCATAGGCGGGCCAGGCAACGGTTCATTTGGATGTCGCGCACCCTCCGCGTTATGCTTGACGGACATGGATACCAGTAGAGTATGACCGTCGAGATCGAAGGTGTGACGCTGCACCTGGCCCATCCCGATGAGCTGGCGATCGAATGGGTTGGGCAAGACGAGATCATGCGGCAATTGCTGGCCGCGTGGATGGTGGTGAACGAGCAGGACCAACCCATGAATCCGCGGCTGCTGGGCAAACCAGGCGTGGGCAAGACGACGCTGGCCTACGCCGCGGGCAAACGGATGGGCCGCGACGTATACATTCTGCAAGCGACGATGGACACCCGTCCGGAAGACTTGCTGGTCACCCCGGTGATCGAAGCGGCGGGCAGACTGCGCTATGTGGCCTCCCCGCTGGCGACCGCCATGGTGCGCGGCGGCGTCGCCATCCTGGACGAGGGGAACCGGATGAGCGAAAAGAGCTGGGCCAGCCTGGCTCCGCTGCTGGACAACCGGCGCTACGTGGAATCGATCGTGGCCGGCATCAAGATCAAGGCCCACCCGAACTTCCGGCTGGTGGCCACCATGAACGACGACGCTTCCACCTTCGAGCTGCCCGAGTACATCCATTCCCGGCTGCAGCCGCAGATTCTGATCGACTTTCCGGAGCGCGACGAGGAGTATCAGATCCTGAAAGAGAACCTTCCCTTCGCCGAGGAACGAATTCTGAACTACGTCACGGAGTTTCTCCAGATGGCGCACGCGGCCGACGAGCGATACACGGTGCGCGACGGCATCAACGTGGCGCGCTTCGCCATCAAGCTGAAGAGCCTGGCGACCCAGCGAACCCACGAAACCGAGGCGTTGGAAATCGCCGTCACACAGATATTGGGAGAAGAGGCGCTGCGCTATGCCCGGAGAGAGCGATCTTCTACTTCCTGATCCGGGAAGCCTGAAGCGCGGACGATTCACCTACTTTCCGGTGGCGCCGGGCCGCCTGGAATTCGCGATAGAAGTGCGGCAGGCAATTCTGCGCGCCCGGCCGGACGTAATCGCGCTGGAACTGCCGGCCACGCTCCGGGAGGCGTGGCTGCGCGCGGTGGCGCGCCTGCCCGAAATGTCGCTGATCTTTTATCCCGACGAGACGGCGGGCGAGGACCAGGCGGTTTATGTGCCCATTGAACCGGCCGACCCGTTTACCGAAGCCATCCGCACGGGCCTGGAAACCGGCGCGGAGATCGTGTTTGCCGATCCCGATGCCGGTCCGCGCCCGCACCTGAAGGATGCCTACCCGGACTCTTACGCCATACGCCACATCGGCCTGGCGCGCTACATCGAGGCCTACCGCGTGTATCCCCAGCCGCGCTCCGCGGAGATCGCGCGCCACGCCGCCGGCATCGCCTGGAAACTACAAGGCGCCAATCCCCTGGCGAACGTGCTGGTGGTGGTTTCGCTGAACCTGCTCGACCCGGTGCTGGACGCCATGGAAGAGCCACAAGCGCAACCGTTGGCCCGCGTGCGCCGCGAGGGAATCGAGCTGTTGAATCCGCATCCGGAATCGCTGGCCGAGATCTGCGCCGAGTACCCGCAGTTGCAATGGCGCTACGAGAATTTCCGGGGGCTCATGACGGACTGGCGGCTCATCGACCGGCGTCATGCGCAACTGGGGGTCTTCCGCGAGGCCGAAAAGGAGTATGAGGCTACTACGGGGGAAAGCATCGCGCACTGGCAACGGCGCCTCATGGCGCGCTACACGCGCAACCTGGCCCTGGCCGGCAACGAGCTTTCCGCGGGCCTGTTCGATCTGGCGTTGGCGGCCCGCGGCGTGGCCGACGACAATTACGCCTGGGATGTATGGGAGATGGGCGGCCGGTACCCGCCCCAAAAGACGGCTGCGGACCTGTTGACGGTGAAGATTTCCGGCGATGAAGTGTGGAGGGACACGCGCCGGATTCGCTTGCGCCGCCGGCTGCCCAGCACCAAGCGGCGTCTGCGTCCCTATGGATTGAAGCCGCGCAAGAAAGAGAAGTTCCCCGGCGAATGGGCGCGCCAGGTGAACGGCGCGGGCATCTGCTCCTACCCGCCGGAAGATCTGGTGATCGAGGACTACGGCCGCTTCCTCAAGCACAAGGGCAAAAGCATTCTCTCCGAAGAGCGGGTGCGGGTGGAGCCGTTCGCCACTTCGATTCTGGACGGCATCGACCTGCGGGAGACGATACGCAAGTGGTACGAAGGCCGTATCTACGTGCGCCAGTTCCAAAAGATCCAGGGCGAAGTCGGCTCCGTGGTGGTGATCTTCGATGAGGACCGCGACAACCACTACTCCTACATGACCACCTGGCTGGGCGAGAACCAGAACGAATCGGACATGGCGTTTTATTCCACTTTTCCGTTCGACAAGATGGTGGGGCCGGGCATCGGGCGGGCGGAGTACGGCGGCCTCCTGATGAGCCTTCCGCCCCGGCGCATGTACGATGTGTGGCAGGATGCCGATTACGAGTTCGCGGAATCGAAATCGGAACGGCTGCTGCTGGCGGCGCTGGACTACTCGATCCACCGGTACGTCGTCTATGTCGCGGCCAAACCCCCGCGTTCGATTTTCAAAACCATCGCGTCGCGGGTGTCCCGCACCGTGATCTATATTCCCATCGGCCAGCTCTCGCCGGTCTCGCTGAAAAAGATCCGCGTGGTTCACGTGCTGGAGGGGTACGACAAGCGCGAGATCGCCAAGGAGTACCTGTGGTGAGGGTGGGGCAGTTCGGGCACGAACGGAACCGCGGCCGGCGGCTCTCGACGGCGCGGGCGGCAACTTCTTTCCTGGTAACGATTTAGCCGGGCCAGGCGGACGGCCTCCGAGAGGGCGGCTGGGAGGTCGCGGATCAGCATCGGCAGGCCCCCGGAGGAACCTCAAAAGAAATTTTCAAAATAATAGCGGAAAAGCGCTAAAGCGGCCGGGCCGGTTCGTCGATATGTCATTTGGCCAAAAGGTGGCGAGGCGGTTATGAGAGTCTACGACCGAAATCTGACCAGCGGGACGGCGGCTGGATCCGCCGTGTCCCAAGAAGCACAAAAGTTAGACTGTGAAGGGGAGGCCAGGGCGGCCTCGCTGGGGGCCGATGGCGGCGGCGACCGCGTCGAGCATTCCAGCTCATTGGAGCGTCTTTCCAGAGCGATATCGGGAGACCGCTCGGAACGGGCCAACCGGGTCCAGTCTCTAGCGGCGCAATACCAGAGGGGCGGCTACCGGCCGGATTCTCTGGCCATCAGCCGGGGGATGGTTGCCGAAGCGGAGGCGGCGGAGATGCTGGACCGGTCGACGGCCGCGGCGGCACAGGTGGCTGGGGAACTGGGGGGCAGTCCGGACCAGTTGCCCCAGGCGCGCGCGAACCCGCCGGCGCATGCGGGGCCAGCGTCGGAATGGCCTACGGCGTCCTGGTGGCGGTGGCTCCGGCGCTGGCAATGGAGAGCGCGGACGGCCCAGGAGAATACGGATTCCCTGGCGTGATCAGCCAAACAGGTGGGGCACGAACTGGCTGGTGTTGGTGGTGACCGGCGAATCGGATTCGCGAATTCCCGCGCCGGCCGCGGCATTGCCCTCCTCATGCCCGATCACCCAACTGCCCACCACCGGGTACATCCCGTCGAAGCTCCGGAGCGGCGCCAGGTCCTGATAGACGAACCCCTCGGCGCCATAATCGCCGCCGGTTTCGATATCCTCGCCGGGCTGATGCAAAGTGATATTGGCGCCCTCGCGGCCGAGCAGGGGCTTCTTCACCCAGGACATCAGCAGGCCGGGGGAATCGAAGCTGGCCTCGAGCAGGTTGGGGTGGCGCGGGTAGAGCTTCCACAATATCGGCAGAATTCCCTTATTCGACAACAGCATTTTCCACGGTGGCTCAATCCAGATTGCGCCGGCCGCGGCCAGGTGCTTGGCGAACTCCTCGCGCACCATCCACTCCCAGGGGTACAGCTTGAAAACAGCGCCCAGCGGCCGATCGTCGGGCCCCACGAACGCCTTGCCGTCCCACCCGATTTCATCGATGGGGAATATCGACGCGGTGAGCCCCGCCTGCTGCGCCGTGTCCTGTAGATAGGTGACGGTCATCCCATCCTCGGCGTCGTCCATGGAACAAAAATCGATGCGCCCGCCGGGCAGGGACGGCGCCAGCTCTTTCCACAGCGCGATCAGGCGCTCGTGCAGGGAATTGAACTGATCGCGATGGGGGAACATGTCCTGCAACCAGTACCACTGCACCACCGCCGCCTCCAGCAAAGAAGTCGGGGTGTCCGCGTTGTACTCCAGCAGGCGCGGCGGATTCACGCCGTCGTAGGCGAAATCGAAGCGGCCGTACAGTGAGGGCGGCTCCGCTTCCCAGGAGGCTTCGATCAGGGGAACGGCGCTTTCGGGGATTCCCATCCGGGCGTAGAGCCGGTTATCGATGGCGTGCTGGGCCGCGGCCAGGGTCATCTTCTCGAGCTCGTTGGTGGCGGCCTCCAGCACATCCACCTCTGGGGCGGTGAACTCGTAGAAGGCGGCTTCATTCCAGTAGGGCTGCGCCCCGGAGTGCCAGGTCAGGCCGGCCTCTTCCACCTTCTTCTGCCAATCCGGCCGCGGCGCGGAAGCAATCCGTCGCATTTATTCCCCCGCTCCATGGCCCGCCCCGGTGGCTCCGAAACCACCGCGCACCACGCCGGGTGCGGTAGCTGGCGCCGCGGCCGGATGGCTGTAAGCGCCCGGCGGCGCGCCGGATACCGTGTGTCCGCTGGACACGTACCGGCGATAGGAATCGTAATAGTAGGGATACGGATAGCGATAGACCATGGGGAACCACGCGCCGCGCCAGTAGTAGCCCCCGCTGCGCTGCGCCTGCTGGCAGGCCTGCTCATTGAAGCTGGCCGCCTCGCAGGGATCGCGGCGCCCGCGGTTGCATCCCGCCAGGCCCATGGCCGCCACCACGGTGAGGGTGATTTTTGCCGATTTCTTCATGGAATCACCCTTATCCTAGCGCGTGGCAGCGGTGATGGCTGGCCGGAGAGAGACTCGACGCGACGCGGAGGCGCGGAGACGCGGAGGGAACACGCGGAGCAAACAATTGAACGTAGCGAACCCCAGTCGCCGTAGCGCCCGCACCTGGTTATGTGCAATTGCCCCGCATGAGCGCGCGGAGGGGGCGGAGTTCTCGGAGAAAGCCGACTCTAAACCGACTTCTCCGCGTGGCCTCCGCGTCTCCGCGCCTCCGCGTCGAGTTGGAGCGCCGGCTGGTCGCCGCCTCTAGTTCCCTTCCAGGTGCGCGGCGCGCCAGGCCTCTTCGGAGATCGGCTGGAGCGGCGCGAGTTTCTTCGCCTGCAGGTCCTGATTGAGCCCGGGCAACTGCCGGGCGGTGAACTCTCCGAACTCGCGGACCACGTCCTCGAGCTCCCGCCCGAGCACTTCCGCGCGCGCCACCTGCGACTCCGTCGGCCGGCCGTCATACCCGTTCACATCGCCGTACAGGCCGCCCAAATACTCGCGCAGCCGCTCCTCCCCGGTGATCATCCCGCCTTCCTTGGAGGCCACAATCTTGGTGCGCATCTGGTCGGCGGCGGCCGACAACTGGCGCAGCCGCGGCCGCAGGGGATCGTTCTCGGGAAGCGCGGCGGCCCGCGCCAGCGCATCGTCGCGCACTCCGATGATGGCATCCACCACCCAGCTCATGTGGTTCAACAAGTCCCCCAGGCGGACCACCAGGTCGAATTGCGCCTTGCGGTCCGCCACCGTGTAGGTGGCTCGGGGGTCGAGCACTACGTTCAATTGCGTGGTGTAGACCTTTTCTCCCTTGGTCATTTTCACGGTGTAAGGACCGGGAACCACGCGCGGCCCCAACGCGGCGCCGAACATGGCGGTGGCCGCGGGAGGCACACGCGGCGGCTTCAAATGCATCGACCAGGTGGCACGGCTGACACCCCGGTGCTTGCTGGCGCCCACCGTGTCGACCAGCTTGCCTCCGGCGTCGAAGATCTCGATCTTCAGGTCGCCATAGATGTGGCGCGAACGCTGGTAGTACGGAATGAAGGCCGCATCGGGCCGGCTGGGGCCGGTGAAGGTGGCATCGCCTTCGGCCCACCCGCCGCCGGCTTCCATGCGCTCGACGGCCGGCGGCACCGGAAGAAAGGCCGCCTCATCGCTCATCATCGCGGGGGTGAGCGCGCGCAGCGGGGCGATATCGTCGATGATCCAGATGCCGCGTCCGTGGGTGGCCAGAATCAGGTCCGAGGTGCGCGGATGCACCACCAGGTCGCGCACGGCCACGGCGGGAAAGCCGTCGCCCTTATATTGCGCCCAGTGCTGGCCGCCGTCGGTGCTGATCCACAGGCCGAATTCGGTTCCCAGGAAAAGCAGGTTGGCATCCACGGTATCTTCGCGGATCACGTGCGCGTAGCCGCGCGCGCCGCCCTGCTCCACGGGGAGCGCGGTCCAGCTCTTGCCATAGTCCGCAGTGCGGTAAACGTACGGCTTCATATCGCCATACATGTGGCGGTCGAGCGTGACATACGCTGTGCCATCGGCGTGGCGGCTGGCCTCCACCCAGGAGACCCACGGCGCCTTGCCGGCCGCGGGAATGGCGCCCGCCACGTTGCTCCAATGGGCGCCGCCATCGCGCGTGATCTGCACATTGCCGTCGTCGGTGCCCACCCAGATCACCTGGCCGTTGCGCGGCGATTCGGAGATGGAGTAGACGGTGGTGTGCATTTCCGCCGAGGAGTTGTCGACGGTGACGCCGCCCGATTCCTCCTGTTTCTGTTTCTCCGGATCGTTGGTGCTGAGATCGGGCGAGATGCGCTCCCAGGACTGGCCGTGGTCGCGCGACCGGAACAGAAACTGCGCCCCGATATAAATGGTCCCCTTCTCGTTGGGACTCATCTGGATGGGCGTGTTCCAGTTGAAGCGCAGCTTCTTCTCTCCGTAGCGCGCATAGGGTTTGATGGAGCGCACTTCGTGGGTGAAGCGGTTGACGCGGCCAATCTCTCCGCCCTGGGCTTCCGCGTAGATATAGGCCGGGTCGGAGGGGTCCTCCCACATCCAGAAGCCGTCGCCGCCGTACATGTTCTCCCAGCGCGAATTGGTGACGCCGCCGGGATAGGAGGAATCGCCCACCCAGGAACTGTTGTCCTGCAAGCCGCCGTAGACGCGATACGGGTCCGCCTGGTCCACGCTGACGTGGTAGAACTGCGCCACCGGCAGGTTCATGAGATGTTCCCAGCGCGAGCCGCCGTCCTGGCAGCGCCACAGGCCGCCATCGTCGCCGGTAAAGATCAGGTTGGTGTTATCCGGGTCGATCCACACATCGTGAAAGTCGCCGTGCGCGGCGCCGGACACCTGGCTGAAGCTGCGCCCGCCGTTCACGCTGAGCAGCAGGGGGCCATCCACCTTGAACACCTTGTTCTCGTCCTTGGGGTCGACAATCAGGTTGGCGAAATAGAAAGGGCGCCACACCATGTATTGGCTGGCGTCCAGGCGGGCCCAGTTGCGGCCGCCATCGTCGGAGCGGTAGAGCGCGCTGCTTTGGGATTCGATCATGGCGTAGACCACCAGCGGCTTGGAGGGGGCCACGGCCAGGGCGATGCGCCCGAACGGCTTCTGGGGAAATCCCTTGGAGTTGTCCGCGGTGAACTCGGTCCAATGCTCGCCCGCGTCGGTGGATTTGAACAGGCCGCTGCCGGGGCCGCCCGACCGGTAGGTCCACGCCTGCCGGCGGAAATCCCACAGAGAGGCGTAGAGGGTCCTGGGCTCGCGCGGGCTCATGGAGAGCATGCCGCATCCGGTGGATCCGTTGGCGCCGGTCAGGACGCGCCGCCAACTCTTGCCGCCGTCGCTGGTCTTGTAGACGCCGCGCTCGGTGTTGTCGTCCCACAAGTGGCCGGTGGCGCAGGCGTACACTGTGTCGCTGTCGGTGGGGTCGACCAGAATCCGGGCGATGTGCTCGGAGTCTTTCAGGCCGGCGTTGTTCCAGTTTTCGCCGCCGTCGGTCGATTTGTAAATGCCATCTCCGATGGAGACGCTGTTCCGCATCCAGCTTTCGCCGGTGCCCACCCAGACCGTCTTGGGATTCTTGGGATCGATGGCCACGGCGCCGATGGATTGCACGGGCTGGCTGTCGAACACCGGCTTGAACGTGGTGCCGCCGTTGACCGACTTCCACACGCCGCCCGAGGCCGACGCGGCAAACACCATCAGCCGTCCGGCGTCGTGGACTGCCGTCACCGCGGCGATGCGGCCGCTGATGGCCGCCGACCCGATATTGCGCGCCGCCAATCCGGAAACCGTGCCGGCATCGTACCGCACCGGCTTCTGCGCGTGAAGAAGGCCCGCCAGCAAGAGCGTATACAGCGAGGCGCGAGCGATCATGTCTTAGAACTCCTCCTTTGGCGCCGCGGCGGGCGCGGGCATGCGGAACTCGGGCGCGGTCATGGGCGCATTGGCTTCCAGTTTGTCCATGGTGAGCCGGGCGCCGTCGGGATTCTGTTTGTTGCCCATCTCGATGGAAAACGGGTAATAGACGCCGGCGACCTGTTTATACGAACCGAGGTTGACGAACGTCTCCCGCACCGACCCGCGTATGAACTGCACGCGCTCCACGCGGATCTCCAGGTAGGTGTCGGGGTCCAGGTAATAGTAGAGGATGTCGCCATTGGCGAGGGTGACCTTCAGACGGTACGCGTCGTCGCCATCCACGGTGTCGTGGCCGAGATACTCGATGCGGTTGTCTTTGGACTTGTAGTCCACCAGCGGACCGTAGAAATCGGCGTCCTCCACCAGGCCGCGCATATCGTCCTCTCCCATGAGTTCGGGATCCTTGCGCCCTTCGAACGGAGAGATCCGCCAGCCGGTCGCGCCGTCATAGGCCAGGGTCTGTGTCATCCCTTGAATGGTGACCATCTGGCGGAGGAAATTGGGCGCCATGGAGACCCGGGCGAATTGCGCCCTGAAGCTGCCCGCCTGCATCCGCCCGCTCATGCGCAGCGTCCGAATGGCTTTGATTTTCTCCAAGCCGCCGCGGGCTTCGAGATTCCGGGCAACCAGCTCTTCGGCCGTCTGCGCCGTGGCCAGAGCGGAAAAACAGATTCCTACGATCCATACGCGCGCGTGCTGCATGCATGCTCCTAAAGGCGTCGCGACGCCGTTGACGTTCTTCGCATTGTATCCCAGTGGGATAGGCCTCCCGGCCTGCCCCGGCGAGCGCATGCGCGCCTTCGGCGCGGGGGCAGGCCGGGAGGCCTACCCCACTGGGGGTCTGACGCACGCGGCGCGGATCGGTGAGGGATCGGGAAGTTGTGGGGCGGACCCCCCAGGACCCGCTCTCGCGCGAAGGATCAGTCTGTTGCAATGGCGAAAAGCCGGCCAGGGGGCCGGCTGCTGGCCAGGGGGTCCGCCCCACCAAACGTTCTAGCGCGGCGTGAAGGTGGATTCGGCGCCGAATCGCTTGTAGTTGCTGTACTCGATCTTCAGCCGCTCGCGCAACGGGCCGGTGCGGAATTCGAGCGTGTCGTCGGCGTACGTGTAGACCGGGAACCAGTGCTTGCCATCGATGGGTTTGCGGACGGTAGTGAAGCGCGGAAACAGGTTCTCCGATTGCATAGAGCGCATCTCGGGCACCGCTTTGCCCTCCATGCGCACGATGTTGTATTCCTTCTTGTCCACCCAGATCATGCCCTCGAAGAACCTCTGCCCTTCGAGAATCTGGCGGGGGCGCACTTGCAGCACCCAGCAATCCACGTCGTCCATGATCTCGTCGCCGCGGAACCTGGTTTCGTAATTCCACAGCCGGTCCTCGGTGAGGACCAGCGGCTGGATGTCGCGGATATCGCGAAAATCCTCGGGGGTCATGGTCAGGGACTTGAGCGTGTTCAGCGGCTTGCCGATGCCCTCTTCGGTGCGTTCGCGCTCGGGAGAAAAGATGATGTCGCGGACCTCGCGATATTCGCCGCGCGTGGCGCCGCGGCCGTCCAGTTCGTGGATGGTGACGGTTTGCCGGTACATATACTGGTTGCGCTCGGTCTCGGATTCGGTCTCGCGCGCGGCCACCAGTTTCGCCAGATTGGCGGGAGGATCGTCGGCCGGCGCGGCCGGCCGCGCGCAGGGCGCCGCGAGCACGAATGCTAGAATGAGGCCAATGACGAAATCGTCCGGCGGCTTCCTGGCGGCGCTGCTGTTGGGCTGGACAGCGCTGGGCGCCGCGGGCGTTTTGTATGCGCGGGCTAGAGGCATTCCAAGCTGGGCGGCTCTGCCGGCGGTGGCCGCTTTCCTCGTAGAATACCCATTCTATCTGGTGCCCGCCTTTCCCGAGCTGCGGGAGCGGTTTGCGGGGCCGCGATTGCCCGGCTTCCTGGCGGCAGCGGCGGTGGCGCCCTACCTGGCCGCATGTTCGGGCGCGGTGGAGTTCCAGTGGGGCAGCCTGGTGCGCCTGCTGGCGCTCGCCCTGGCGTTCGGCCTGTGGTACGTGGTCCTGCCGGCAGCGCCGGGGTGCGATATTGCCTTTCTGGCGCTGGTCCCGTGCGTGCTTTTGGGGAAGTACTTCGATCCCGTCTATGCGCCGCTTCACGCCGGGTTCAAGGACCTGAAGAACCTGATCGTCCTGGGCCATCTTTCGCTCATCGTCATGGCGGTGATGGCGCTGATGGTGGAGCGCCGCATTCACGAGACGGGGTTCGGTTTCGCGCCGGATTGGAGGGAGTGGCGCATCGGCGCGCTGCATTACGTATATTTCGCGGCCATCGGCTTTCCTCTGGCGCTGGCGCTGGGTGCGGTCCGCTTCGGTGCGGTCAGGCCGGTCTGGTACATGGCCGCGATATTCCTCGGCACGCTGTGGGTGGTGGCGCTTTCCGAAGAGTTCTTCTTCCGCGGCGTGCTGCAGCAGTGGATCGAGGAATGGCTGTGGAGTCCCAGGGCGGCACTGGCCATCGCCTCGGTGTTGTTCGGCCTGGTGCATCTGGGGTTCCGGGGCTTCCCCAACTGGCGGTGGGCGCTGCTGGTGGCCGTGCTCGGCTGGTTCTGCGGGCGCGCGCGAAACCAGGCCGGCAGTATTCGCGCGGGGATGGTGACGCACGCCCTGGCGGTCACGACATGGCGCGCCTTTTTCGTATAGCGAGGCGAAGCCGGAACCAGACCGGGAACCTGCATTTCGACGCGGAGCCGCGAAGAACGCGGAGGCATCGCGGAGAAGAAGGAAAAGTTTTGCGAGACGCCCACGATCACCGCGTAACCGCGCGGCACGGCCTGGGACTTGGGTGGCGCGGGGGCGGGTTCAAAAGCAGAGGTCGCCGAGGAAGCGGAGACATCGCCAGGAAGCAGGCGGCGGTGGAAAACCTTTGCGCTTATGTGCGGAGTACGGGAGGTACGCCGGACCGGGAGCATCGCGCCGTAGCGTGCTATTCTGTTGCCTATGCCGAGCGGGTACATCCCGATCCTCATTTTTCTGGCGGTGGCCATTGCGTTTCCGGTAGTGGCGATCGTAGCGGCCAAGCTGATTCGTCCGTCGGCGCCATCGCTCATTAAGCTGGAGGCATACGAGTGCGGCATCAAGGCCGCGTCGGATTCGCGCGGGCGCTACACCGTGCGATTCTATATCATTGCTATCCTTTTTGTGATCTTCGATGTGGAGACCATTTTCCTGTTCCCCTGGGCGGTGCGGTACCGCACGCTCGGCTGGTTCGGAGTGGGGGAAGTAGCCGTGTTCCTGGCCATCCTCATCGTGGGTTACATCTGGGCATACAAGAAGGGCGCGCTGGAGTGGGTCTAACGTCTGAACGTCTTCTGCCGGTCGCATTGATCCTGATTGGTTCCGCAACATTTCTCGAGGGCGCGCCGATGCTGCGCCTGGCGAACACGGTGGTGGGTCCGGTGGAGGTGGTCACCGGCGCCAACGGACCGGCGCAAACGCTGGAGGCGTTCAACGCCGGCGATGGCTCGTTGAAGCTCACGCTGAGCGTGCCGGCGAGCGTCACCTGGCTGGGGGCCACGGTGGGCGCGGCGCGCACTTGCACGCAGACGACGGCGGCGACGACGTGCGTACCGCTGCAGTTCGCGCTGAATACCGCGGCGCTGGCGGTGGGGACGTACACCGCCATCGTGACGGTAAACGGCGATGCGAGCACGGTGGATGCTCCGCAAACGATCGCCGTGACGGTGCAGGTGGGCGGGGGCGTGCCGGCGAGCGTGAACGCGTTCGTCAGGCCCGGCTGTACGGACTCCGGCTTCCCGGGAACTTCGGGCAAGGCACCCGGTTGCGCGGTCGACGTTGCGTTCACCACCAACTCGCAGGGCGCCTTCACGGCCACGACGAAGGACGGCAACCCGTGGCTGAGCCTGCTGCTGGACGGCACGGGAAGTTTTCGATTCGTGTTCCCGTACCGGATTCACATACAGCCGCCGGCGGGCATGGCGGCGGGCACGTACACCGGCACGATCACCAGCAAATCGACCTTCGCGGCGGACAACAAGACCATTCCGGTGACCATGCAGATCACCACGCAGCCGATTGCGCAGGTCTCGGCGGACCGCTTGCAGGTGCAGTTGGCGCAGGGCGCACCGGCCTTCGCCACCACCATCGGGCTGACCAACATCGGGCTGGGAAGCCTGGCAGTGCAGAGCGTCTCGGCGACGGGAGGCGCGTGGCTCACAGCGGCGCAGACGGCATGCCCGGTGGTGTTGGTCTCACCCAGCCTGGCGGCGGCCGCGGGCTGCATGGCCGTGACGCTGGATGCCGGCGCGCTGGCGCCGGGGAGCAACATCGGCTCAATCGTCATCAATTCCAACGCGGCCAACGGACCCGCCACGATTCCGGTGGAGCTGGATGTGGTGGCCAAAGGGGCGCCGTCGATTCTCTTTCAGGGCGTGCAGGACAACGCCACGTTTGTGCCGGGCGGCGCGGTGTCGCCGGGCGGCGTGGTGGCGGTGAAGGGCGAGCAATTCTTTTTCGGCAGCCCGCTCAATGGGCCGGCGCCGCCGCTGGGGACGCAGATTGTGACCACGCAAGTGCTGGTGAACGGGAGCCCGGCGCCGCTCTACGCGGCATCGTACGGCCAGATCAATTTCCAGATGCCGGTGGAGACGCCGGTGGGGACGGCGCTGGTGCAGGTGGTGCGCGACGGACAGACCAGCAACACGGTATCGGTGACGGTGGCCGCGCGCGCGCCGCGGTTATTGCTGATCACGACCACGGGGTACGGCGCCATTCAGAACGCCGCGGACTTCACGCTGGCCATGCCGGCGAGCTACTCCGTCCCCGGAGTGGCGACGCTGCAGACCCATCCCGCGCATGCCGGCGGCACCATCACTCTGTTCGCGATCGGACTGGGCGCCACCAATCCGGTGGTGGGGACCGGCGCGCCGGCGCCCGTGCTGCCGGCGCCCGAATTCGCACCGCAGCTCACGGCGCCGGTGCAGGTAAATTTCGGCGATAGCTTTTTTGGAACGAAAGCCACTCCCCTGTTTGCGGGACTAACCCCGACCTTTGCCGGACTGTACCAGGTGAACGTGACCATACCGGCCGATTTCGACGGGAAGGGCGCCGTCCCGGTGAGCCTGCTGTTCGGCGACGGCACGTTCAGTAACGCGGTCAACGTCGAGATTCAATAGGAACGCGAGCGGGCGGGGGCCGTCTACCGTAGAAGTGGAAGCGCAGTGAAACCCTCTCCCATCCCGTGGTCTCAAGTCTACCTGTGCGTGGGCCTGACCAGCATGGCGACGCTGCTTCTGGAGCTGTCGCTGACGCGGATTTTTTCGGTAGTCTTCTACTACCACTTCGCGTTCCTGGCCATCTCGATTGCGCTGTTCGGCCTGGGAGCGGGGGGCGTCTTCTCCTATGTCGTGGCCGGCTGGAAGGGGGCGATTTTCGCGCGCCTGGGCCGTTTGAGCGCCATCAACAGCCTGCTGGTGGTTTTCACGCTGGCGGTGCTGCTGGCGCAAGAGAACCATATCTCGAACTGGAATCTGGCGCTGATCTACGTGACGACGGCGCTGCCCTTCTTCGTTTCCGGCACGATCGTGTCGCTGGCCATCTCCGAGACCATCGAGCGCGTGGATCGCGTTTACCTGTTCGACCTGCTGGGCGCCGCCGGGGGGTGCCTGCTTCTGATTCCGCTGCTGAACCAGTTCGGGGGTCCCAGCACCGCGATCGCGGCGGCCATCAGCTTCGCCGTGGCGGGCGCCATCTGGCACAGCATGGCCGGCTCCGTGAAAGGCCGGGTCGGGAGCGTGGCGCTGGCCCTGGCGCTGGTCGCCTTCCTCACCTACAACCAGCACCACCCCATCCTCGATATCCGCCGCGCCAAGGGGCAGACGCTGGCCCACGAGGCGTTCGTCAAGTGGAACAGCATTTCGCGTGTCGCCATCGTGCGGCAGGAGAACGAGGCGCGGGCCAGCATCTTCATCGACGCCGACGCTTCCGCGGCCATTGCCAATTTCGATTTCGACCGGCTCACCGCGCGCGAGCGGCACGACCTGCTGGAACAGGGCCCCGCTCTGCCGTATGCCGTCCGTCCGGGCGCCAAGGCGCTGATCATCGGCTCGGGCGGCGGTATGGATGTGGCGCGCGCGCTGGCCTCCGGCAGCCGCGACATCACGGCCGTGGAAATCAACCCGATCATTGCCAATACGATCATGCGGGAGAAATTTCGCGACCTCAGCCACGGTCTGTACCTCCGCCCGGAAGTTCGCGTGTTTGTGGAAGACGGCCGGAGCTTTGTCGAGCGCAGCAGGGAGAAGTACCAGGTGCTGCAGGCCACGTTCGTGGATACCCAGGCCGCCACCGCCGCCGGAGCTTTCGCGCTTTCGGAAAACAATTTATACACCACCGACGCCTTTCGCGACTACCTGCTGCATCTGACCGACGACGGGATGATCGCCATGACGCGCTGGGGCCTGGATCCGCCCCGTGAGTCCCTGCGCCTGGTCTCGCTCGCCATCGAGGCACTGGCCCGGCTGGGAGAGCCCGAGGCCTGGCGCCATGTCATTGCCGGGCGCGAAGGCTCGGTAGAGGGATGGGGCGCGAGCGACACCTTGCTGATCTCGCGCAGGCCCTTCGGCCAGGCCGATATCGACCGCGCCCGGGCCCTGTTTTCGGCCGTTGGGATGCGGCCGCTCTATCTGCCCGCGGGGGCCGCCGGAAACCAGTTTCACGACCTGCTGCACAGCCCCAACCCGTCGCAGTACGAGCGCGACTACGCCTTCGACATCACGCCGGTGAGCGACAACCGGCCGTTCTTCTTTTACACGGTGCAGCCTCGCGACCTGTGGGCGTTCGTGAAGACGGCCTCGCGCGCGACCGCGGATTACAAAATCAACCAGGCCGTTCCCATGCTGTTCGCCCTGATGGGAGTGAGCCTGGCCGCCACCGTTTCGATCCTGCTGCTGCCGCCGCTGGTATTGGGAACCCGCCTGCCCCGGCAGCGCGGCGTGGCGGGCTTTCTGCTGTACTTCCTGTTTATCGGCGCGGGCTACATCCTGGTCGAAGTCGGGCTGATCCAGAGGTTCGTGCTTTTTCTGGGCCATCCTACTTATGCGTTGAACGTGGTGATCTTCTCCCTGCTGGCTTCGAGCGGGTTGGGAAGCGCGGCCAGCCGCGGCATGGTGGGCAAGAGCGAGGGCCGCCTCATCAAGGCGCTGGGCCTGGTGGCGCTGCTGGCGGCGCTGCTGGCGCTGACGGTGTCGGGACTGCTCTCCGCCCTGGTGTGGCTCCCGCTGCCGCTGCGGATGGCGATCGCGGTGATCCTGATTGCGCCTCTCGGTTTTGTGATGGGGATGCCGTTTCCCGCGGCGTTGCGGCGCCTGGAGGAATGGCACGCGCCGGCGGTTCGCTGGGCGTGGTCGCTGAACGCCGCCGCGAGCGTGCTCGGTTCGGTGGGAGCGCTGGTTTCGGCGATTTATCTCGGCCTGGCCCAGACGCTGATCCTGGGCGGCCTGTTTTACCTGGCCGCGCTGGCGGTAGTGGCGCGGGTGCGGATGAACGCCGTGTCCCTGCCGGAACCCGGCGCGGCGCGCGTGGTGCTGGCGCGGTAGGCTTCACCGCCGAGACGCCGAGCCGCCGAGAAATAGCACGGCAGCAGCCGCTACGTAACCCGGCGAAGGCGGAGCAAAACGCATTTCTCCGCGCCTCTGCGTCGCGGCGGTGAAGAGCAAGGGTCATTTGCGACCGACCGGATTCACAAAGCCCTGGATAGCTTCGATCAGCGGCGCATTGCTGGTCCATTCCGCAATGCGGGCGCACTCCAGGGGCGACGTCTCTTTCCGGTAGAGTTCCCAGGATTTGGCCACAAAATCAGGCAAGGTCATGAACGGATTGTATTCCGACCGGGAACCAACCTTGAAGATGTAAGCTCCCTCGAAGCCCATCGCGCCGGCAATTTCCGGATAGATCGGCCACACGGGGTCATAGAGGGCCTCGTCGGGGAGAAAATCCTCCACATTGCCGGCGACGGCGGGAATGCCGGAAAGGTGGAGCAGCGTACGCGCGACGTCGGACAACACGAAAAGCCGGGGATGATTGATCGAATGCATGAACGGGCAACGGCGGACCCAGGAGCGGTAGATTCCCTCAATCGGAAACGCAATGGCTCGTCCCTGCTTGAACAGCACATCCTCCGACACCTTCCAATATCGGAAGTAGCCCAGCCGCTCGAAGACCTCGGTGTCGAACAGGGTCAGCGTCTGTTCCACGGTCAGACCCAAGGAGTATCCCAGGAGGGTGATGGCGGAATGATAGTCGCCAATCGGCGATCGCGCGAAACCGCGCCGGTTGCGGACGTAGACGCAATCCGGATGAAAGGCATTGAACTCGATGGCCGGGTAGAAGTGAAACGAATCCTTGAATCGATCCTTCAGTACCAGGCCATCCACGGTGGGGTGGAAACCGGGGCCGAACGGTTGCGAAAAAATGAGGTCGAAGCGCGCGAATTCCGCAAACAGACCCTCCTTGGTGGCAAACCTGGGGAGATGATCGAACGAGAATCGAACCACCTCGGCTGCGGGAGCGAGGAGTTGCAGTATCCGCCAGAGCATGTCCTTCTGGCAGTTGCCGAGGAGCGCGATTCGTGGAGGCTTCACCGTTGCGCCATTCAACCGCTCAGTGCATCTTCGTCGCAAACAATGTCCGCCAAGGCGGCCAGTTCCGTCTCCACGTAGCGCAGCGTGTCCACATCCGTATCCGGATGCGGGGCGGACCCGTCCGCGAAGTGGGAAAAGAAAACGCGCATAACATGATCCACGCCGGCGTTGGTAATGGTGCGGAGGTCGTCGGCGAAATAGCGGCCGCCGGAATGCGGCCCGGTGATGATTTCATAAGACGGAAAGTAGCACACGCCGGGGCACTGGGACGCACAGGCCTCGGCGGCCACGCGGAGGGTCGCTTTGCTGAGGCAGGTGGCAGTAAGAACATGCTTTCCTGCATAGGTCGCAGCCAAGGGAACGGGAGAGACGGTCAGGACAATCCGGCTCGATGGATTCACACTCCGCAAGCGATCCACAAACAGAGTCAGATCCCGCTCCACCTCCTCTACCGAGTAGTTCCGGAACTGGTACTGCGCGGGATCCCAGTCGCCGGCGGCGACGCCGGGCGCGAGCGGTAAAACGGCGTGGTCGGCCTGGTGCTCCCAGCTCTCGGTCAGCCCCAAGGTGAAAACGAATACGTCCAGCTCCTCGAAAAGACGCCGTACACAGGCCAGATGCCGGGTTCGATCCTCCAGTAACTCGGTTTCGGAAGTGAATCCGCCGGGCTGAATTCGCGGCCGGAACGGATCTACATAGCCGCCGCTCTTACCGCGCCATGAGGAGATTGAAGGGACGAAGCCGCCGTAAGCGCGCTCGAACAATTGCCGCAGTTGCCGGGTAGTGTAAATATTCCCGTAGCGGGCGGAGAAGACGCCGTAGTTGGCCGCATTGGCAGCCGCCGGCGTCAAGTGCGCCGGAGCAGGCTCAGCGACGAAATAGCGGAACCGCTTCTTTTGGAGGCCGCGAGCGATGTGTTGGGCAAAACAACTCCCCGCGGTCGCGACCGCATCGGACGGTGCGATGCGGAAGGGCACAGCCACCACCGGATCGACCGCGAACGGCGGCACTCCCGCAACCGCTCGATTCCAAAAGGCGGTGTAAGGCAGGTCCGCATAGGGATGCGCGCCAGCACCCGGCGAGGCATTGCTCTGCTGCATGAGAGCAGCTTAGCATTCCGGTGCCGGGCGAGCGGCAGGCTGGCCGGCCGATGGCGGATAATCAGGGGCATGGATCGACGCGACTTTTTGGAAAGGATCGCCGCCGCCCTGGTGCTCGCGCGGACGGCGCACGCGCAGACTGATCTGGAGGAAGCCACCATCGCGGACCTGGCCCACACCTCCGCGCAGGAGGCGACCGCGCGGTATCTGGCGCGCATCCGGGAGGCAGACCCGCTGCTGCGAGCGGTGATCGAGCTCAACCCCGACGCTCCGGCGATAGCCGAACAGCTGGATCGGGGGCCGCGGCGGGGGCCGCTGGCGGGTGTGCCGGTGCTCATCAAGGACAACATCGATACGGGCGACGGCATGCACACGACGGCGGGATCGCTGGCGCTGGCCGAAGCTCCCAAGCCGCGGGACGCCGCGGTGGTGGAGCGGCTGCGCGCGGCGGGGGCGGTGATTCTGGGGAAGACCAACCTGAGCGAATGGGCCAACTGCCGTTCGACGCACTCGACGAGCGGCTGGAGCGGGCGCGGTGGGCAGACGCGGAATCCGTATGCGCTCGACCGCAGCCCGTGCGGGTCGAGCTCCGGATCGGGCGCGGCGGTTGCGGCCAACCTGTGCGCGGTGGCGGTGGGGACCGAGACGGACGGATCGGTGGTCTGCCCAGCCGCGATGAACGGCATCGTGGGGATGAAGCCGACGGTGGGGCTGGTGGGCGGCCGGGGCATCATTCCGATCGCGCACAGCCAGGATACGGCCGGGCCGATGGCGCGGACCGTGCGGGACGCGGCGATCCTGCTGGGCGCCATGGCGGAGGGCGCCCAAGCGCAACCGGATTACACCAAATTTCTCGATGCCAACGGCCTGCGCGGCGCGCGGCTGGGCGTGGCCCGGAAGTTTTTCGAGATGGGCCCGGGCGTGACGCGGCTTATAGAAAACTGCTTGCAGGAGATGAAGCGGCTGGGGG
>JADGNR010000480.1 GCA_017883415.1 Bryobacteraceae bacterium
CCGCCGACGCCTCGCAACTTCGCAAAGGCGACATCGTGGCAGGTAGCGGCGGGCTGATGGTTGCGGGCCGCGGCGCCGATCGACGGGGCGCGTCGCTTAATCTGTCGCCCGCGCCCGAAGCGCTGCGCTCGCACTATCGGCGCGCGCCGGTGGTGGCGGCAGAATAGAAAAGCCATGGCCGAGCCCGGCATCCCGCCGGCACGCCGCGGATTTCTGGGAATCAGGCTGCGCGGATCTTGCTCAGGAACTGGGTGACCTGGTTGCTCAGCTGTAGACTCTGCGTCTCCAGCATCTCGGAGGCTCGCGACGGAGCAGGTCTTGCTCCTCGTCGCTTAGGTGAAGCCAAGTGTCCTCCATTTCGTCAAGCGCGGCCTGTTCTCCCGGCGACTCCCGTCCTTCGTGCATCCAGCGTGCCATCCACAAGCGACGCTCTAGCTGACGGTAATGCGCGAACTCTTTAGTCATGAACCTTGCTCCAGAAGGGACGAGTGCTCGCCAGATCAAATTCAAACTCAAGGAGCGAGCATCGGCGGATGGGCTCGACGAGAGCATGGGGATAGCGGTCTACGCGCGCCAGCAAGGTTTCCGGGACCTCTGCTCTTAGCATAGTGAAAATGGGATCCCGGCCTTCTCCCCCAAGGGATCTGGGAAGGCGCGGCTTAGGCAGGTTCTGTGCAGCATCAAGCGCCACCGACATTCCTCCGGTTCCGGGCTCGACGGTGCCGTCCTCTCTCACGGGGAGGTCGCGGATTGGACCCTCAATGCGGATGCCAATTTCACGGCTCGAGCGCCCGACCTTGGGGAGGCCATCTGCTTCCGCTTTCATAGCTCGGAACATCGATCCCTCGCCCGCGAGTATGTTCTTCGCGGTATCTCGAAGCGATTCTTGCATTAGTTAAATACTAGCAAACGCGAAGTGCTCCCTCGTGCCGACACGAACTCGTGCACGAATGCAGACGGTAGCCAACGCGGCCATGAGACGTTCCTTGGAGGTGTGGCGCAATCGAGCCAATTATCCGCATAATTAGCTACCGCGAGGCCGTCCGCCCACTCGGAAACAGTCCACTTGAGCGGGCAGTCGCCATCGCGTAGAAGTGCCGCCAGCCTGCGGTTCCCGCCCACGGTAACTATGCGCACGTCCTGATCGGGGCCTTGTCCTGGATGTAGCCAACCTCACCGGCGAGGCGGAATCCGTCCACGACCTGTCTTGCCGACCTTCCGTGCCGGGCTGTGCCGCGGCGGTTCGGCAATGAACCGTCCCCTCCTCACACCACCTTGATCGCCCGCGCCGCACCGCCCGACACCGAGGTCGCCGCCAGCCGCTTCCCCGCCCGGCGCGCCTTCCACCACTGCCACAGCGCCGAAAGCGCCACCATCATCGCCGTCACCAGCACCGTCGCCGTCCCGGCCTGCGGAATCGTCAGCGCCCGCTTCAACGGCTTCGCCAGGTTGCCGTAGACCAGCATCACGTGCACCCAGTACACCATCAGCGAATTCCGCCCCATGCTCTGCATCCAGCTCCAGCCGGCGCCCACGCAGTACTCCGTCCATAGAAACGAGCCCGCCAGCAGCAGCAGCGTAATGCCCACCCGCATCAGGATCAGCATCGGGCTGTCTCGCCAGAAATCGCTCTTGCTGTAGAACGTGTATCCCATGTTGGCGAAATACTGGCCGCCGAATACCAGCCCAAACCCGATCAGCATCGCCCACTGCATGATTCGCTCCACGCGCTCCGCCGCCGCGCGCTTCACGACGGTGCCCGCCGCCAGTCCGAAGCCCAGGTACGACGCCGTCGGGAAGAAAGGGAAACGGCCGCGGCCCGGTCCCGGCACCAGGTACTCCTGGATCAGCGCCGGCGTGCCTCCCCACGGAAGATTGGTCACCACCGGCGCCGCCGCGGCAATCGCCAGGCCCGCCGCCAGCGCGAACAGCACCCGGCCCCGCGCATCGAAAACCGCCGCCACCGAGATCGCCGCCATCCCCAGCCCCATGCAGTTCAGAATGTCCACTTTGGTGAGTTCGTGCCAATCGGCGTGAGGCATACTGGCGGCCCAGTTGGTGAAGCGGAACAGAAACGCGATTCCCAGCACATAGCCCGCCCGCCGCAGCGCTATCAGCCACCGCCGCCGCCGCAGCGCCTCGCGCCGCTCCAGCCCGTCCATCAGGAAGGCCAGCGTCATGCCCGCCATGAAGAGGAATAGCGGCGCCGCCATCCCTCCGACAAACTGCGAAAGGTTATAGGGACCGCCGACCCGCAGGTCCATGCGCACGAAAGAATTGAAGGCATGGCATTCGATCATGATGAGCACCGCCAGCCCACGCATCCAGTCGAGGAAGGGGAATCGCTTCACAAAAGAGACCGGCGGGAGCCGGCGCCCCCGCGCGAAACAACCTTATAATATCCGAATTCGCCCGCCGCGCGCCCTCAGCCGGTTGCCCGGCGCGCCCGTCTACTCCTTGTCCTCGTCCGTAACCGCGAGCGCGGGGACCACGGTCGCGGGCGTCAGCGGAGGTTTGCGCTTGTGCCACTCGGTGGCCTGCTCGTAGGCGCTGGCCAGGGCTAGCACGCGCGCCTCCGAGAAGCGCGGGCCCGCGATCATGAGGCCCACCGGGAGGCCGGTCGACGTGAAGCCGCACGGCACGGAGATGGCCGGGATTCCATAGAGGTTGAACTGCCCCGTGTTTTCCAGTTCCGGGTTGCGCGGCTTGTCGCTCTCCTCGCGCTTGATGGCCGCGTCGATTTTGCGCGGGGTGCGGCGCCGCGTGGGGAGCACCACCACGTCGAAATCGGTGAAGGCGTCGTCGATGGTCCGGCGCAGCAGTTCGAGTTTCCAGCGGGAGCGAATGTAATCGGCGGCTTTGAGATTTCCCCCGTTCTGCAGCGCGCGGCGCGTGGCGATCTGGTAGCGGCCGGCGCTGCGCGCGTAGAATTCCTCGTGGTAGGCGTAGGCCTCGCCTCCGAGACCAATGTCGCGAATCGGGGGAAGCGCGACATCCCTGGCGCCCTTCGTCATTTTGGCCAGGACGGCAATGGCGGCCTCCACCGGCTGGGCCACGTCGGCATCGAGCAGATCGAAAAAAGGCGCGCGCGGAATGCCCAGGCGCAGGCTCGATACCGGCTGCTTCATGGCCGCGGCGTAATCCTCTCTGGGATGCTCCACGCTGGCGATGTCGAGCCTGTCGTAACCCGCCAGCGCGTTGAGCAGAATCGCTGCGTCTTCCACCGTGCGCGTGATGGGGCCGCAGTGGTCGAGCGAAAGCGTCAGCGGAATGATGCCGCGGATGGACACCAGGCCATAGGTCGGCTTGAACCCGACCACGCCGCAGAACGAGGCGGGCGTGCGGATCGAGCCGCCGGTATCGGTACCCAGCGCGCCGAAACACAGGTCGGCGGCCGTGGCCGCGGCCGAACCGCCCGAGGAGCCGCCCGGATTGCGGTCAAGCGCCCAGGGGTTGCGGACCGGTCCGTAGTAGCTGATGGCCGAGGTGCCCCCCATCGCGAACTCATGCAGGTTGGTCTTGCCGATGAGGACGGCGCCGGCAGCCTTGAGGCGGCGCGCCACTTCGGCATCGGCTTCGGGAATGCGGTCGTCGAAGACCGCGCTGGCCGCGGTGGTGCGCACGCCCGCGGTATCGATGTTGTCCTTGAGCGCGATGGGGATGCCGTGGAGCGGGCTGCGCAGGCGGCCGGCGCGTTGCTCCAGGTCGAGATCGCGCGCTTGCGCCAGGGCCTGCTCCCGCATCACCGTGATGAAGGCGTTCAGCTTGGGGTTGTAGATGGCGATGCGGGCCAGGCAGGCCTTGGTGAGTTCGGTGGCCGTGACGCTGCGGGCGCGAATGCGCGCCGAGGCATCGGCCAGACTGATGCCCGCCAGATCTTCCGGCGACTGCGCGCGCGCCGCCAGGGCGCCGGCCAAAGTCAGGGTAAAGCCCCTCCGCGTGATTTGCGGCATAGAGATCATGCTACACCGATCACACGCCGGGCAAATTTCTTTTCTTACTCGCCTCAATCACTTACCGGCATCCCCGCGCTTGACGCGCCTGCTCGCCTGCTACCCTGAAGTTGAAAAAAGGTTGCTCGCTCGCCGAGAGGCAACTCGTTCCGGAACCACGTTGGGGCACCAAAAA
>JADGNR010000191.1 GCA_017883415.1 Bryobacteraceae bacterium
TCCGGTGCGGTGGCGACGCTCACCGAGGATGACGCCAAGGCCATCGCCGCGGAGTGCCCATCCGTGGCGGCCGTCGCTCCGTCGGTGCGTGGCGGTGTGCAGGTGGTGTTCGGGAGTAACAACTGGGCCACCAGTATCCAAGGCGTGACTCCGGATTACATGGCCATTCGCGATTACACGATGTTGTCGGGCGAGTTCTTCACGGACCAGGATGTGGATGCGGCGGCCAAGGTGGCGGTGCTGGGTGAAACCGTAGTGCAAAACCTGTTCGGGAACAGCGACCCCGTGGGACAGGTGGCCATCATCAAGAACGTACCGTTCACGGTGGTGGGCGTGCTGACGCCGAAGGGTCAATCCCCTTCGGGCCAGGACCAGGACGACATCATCCTGCTGCCCATCTCCACGGCAAAGCAGAAGGTGCTGGGCGCCAATAAGGCCAATGCCAAGGCAGTCAGCACGCTGATGGTGCAGGCCAGCGGGCCGGCCGCGATGGATCAGGCACAGCAGGAGATGGAAGTGCTGCTGCGCGAACGGCACCGGATCCTGGAGGGCCAGGAGGACGACTTCACCATCCGCAACCTGACCGAAGTGTTCGCGGCCCAGGAAAGCTCCGCGCAGGTGATGTCGATTCTACTGGGGGCGATTGCCTCCGTGTCCCTGGTCGTGGGCGGCATCGGGATCATGAATATCATGCTGGTATCGGTCACCGAAAGAACGCGCGAGATCGGCCTGCGGCAGGCGGTCGGCGCCAAGACGCGGGACATCCTGTCGCAGTTCCTGGTGGAAGCGGTGACGCTTTCGTTGTTGGGCGGGATCATCGGAATCGTCATTGGCATGGCGGCTTCGGCGCTGATTTCGCACTTCGCGCAATGGTCGACCCAGGTCAGCCCGCTGTCCATCCTGATGGCGTTTGTGTTCTCCGCGTTGGTAGGAGTGTTCTTCGGCTACTACCCGGCGCGGAAAGCGGCGTACCTGGATCCGATTGAAGCTCTCCGGTACGAGTAAAGTTCCACCCGGCGCGCTCTCTTTCCGCAACTGCCTGCCGGACCGCCGGTTTTTCCGCGATGCGCTGGAGCCGAGCGGGGCCTGCGCGCGGGTAGCGGGTGCCGGTTCCCACGTTGACCTTGCGCTCGCGTACGCAAAACTGCTTACTATAGATATTTGAAAGCCAGCGAACTGAAGAGGTGGTTGGAATCTCAGGGATGCACCTTCTCGGAGGGCGCCAACCACTGGATCGTTCGCTACCAGGGCAAGATGACGACGGTCCCACGCCACCCTTCGAAGGAGATCAAGGAAGGAACCTACCGCTCGATCCTTCGGAAACTGGGCCTGAAACCGAGGAGATAGCCATGGAATATCCCGCCAAGTTCGAGCCCGCCACGGAAGGGGGCTTTGTGATTGAGTTTCCCGATTTCGGATGGGGCGTCTCGCAGGGCGAGGATGAGGAGGACGGTCGGCGTATGGCTGCCGACCTCCTGACAACCATGGTTCAGGAGCACATCCGCGCAGGCAAGGACCTGCCGCAACCGAGCAAGCCGCGCGGCCGGAAGTACCGCTGGATCCGCCTGCCGGCGATGCAGGCCATGAAGGCCGAACTGTACCTGGCGTTTCGAGCATCGGGAATGAAAAAGGTGGAACTCGCGCGTCGCCTCGGAATCCCCAAGACCGTGGTGGATCGCCTGTTCGATTTTTCCAATCACACGCGATTGGAGCAGCTCGAGGCCGCGTTCGCCGTGCTGGGCAAACAACTCACCATTGAGGTTCAGGACGCGGCGTAGCCCACCCCGGCGCCGGCGCGGATAAGGCATGTAGGCGGGGCCTTGTACAATGGGGTAGATTCTATGAAACCTGCTCTCGGTTCGGTGCGCGCGCGCACGGCCCTGGCCGTGGCCTTCGTTTCTCTGGCGGCGCTGGTCAGTTCGCAGCCGGCGCCCCGCGAACAGGTGGGACCGCTCGCCGGCGGCGGATTCCTGCTCAACAGCGGCTGGCGCGTCGATCCGGCGGGTAAGCAGGTGCCGCTCGACACGCTTCCCATGGCGACGGCGCTGTCGCGTGACGGCAAGTACCTGCTCGTGCTCCACGGCGGATACCGGCCACCCTCGATCGTCGTACTGGACGCGGCTTCCGGGCGCGTGGTAAGCAGCCTGCCCATACCGGACGGCTGGCTTGGCCTCGCGTTCTCGCCCAAGGGGGACCGCGTCTATGTGGGCGGCGGCGGCGCGGCCGCGGTGTTCGAATTCAGCTTCGCCGACGGCGCCCTCACTGCCGCACGCACCTTCGAGGTGGTCCCCAAGGAGAAACGCACCAACCGCGATTTCATCGGCGACCTGGCGTTTTCTCCGGATGGCCATCTCATTTACGCCGCCGACCTCTATCACGATTCCGTGGTGGTGATCAACCCGCAATCGGGGATGCTGATCGACCGCATCAAGACCGGCCGGCGTCCCTATCGCATTCTGTTCCATCCCGACGGCAAATCGTTCTTCGTCACGAGCTGGACCGACGGGACCCTGGGCCACTACGACGCGTCCAACGGCAGCGTGCTCGCCACCGTGCGCCTGGGCGCGCATCCCACCGACATGGTGTGGCGCGGCGGAGCGCCTCCGGAAACGGTGGAGGGCGAGCCCACCTGGACGGCGCGGCTGTTCGTGGCCGCCGCCAATACCAACAATGTGTATGCCGTGGGGGTGAGCTCAGGCAAAGAGCTGAGCGTGGTGGAGCGCATCAACATTTCCATGACGCCCCGCCAGCCGTTGGGCATGACGCCCTCGGGGCTGGCGCTTTCGCCGGACGCCAGGCGGCTCTACGTGGCCTGCTCGGACGCCAACGTGGCCGCGGTGGTGGATGTCGCGGGCGGCCGCAGCCGCGTGGAGGGGTTCATTCCCACCGGCTGGTATCCCACGGCGGTGCGCGCCCTGCCCTCGGGCACACTGGTGGTGCTCAACGGCAAGGGCGTGCGCTCCTACGCCAACCCCAATGGGCCGAATCCCGCAAAGAAAGCCGAACCGGTGCATGCGGGCGTCCGCAATCCCGGATTCGTGGGGCGACTGCAGACGGGCACGGCTTCGTGGATCGAGCCGTTCAGCGACGAGCAGCTCGATGCCTGGACGCGGCAGGCGCTGGCCAACACGCCCTACCGCGATGAGAAGCTGGACCAGGAGAGCCCGCTGCCGCCCATCCAGCACGTGATCTACATCGTGAAGGAGAACCGCACGTACGACCAGGTGCTGGGCGATATGAAGGAGGGGAACGGCGACGCTTCGCTCGTGCTGTTCGGCGAAAACATCACGCCCAACCTGCACAAACTGGCGCGCGAGTTCGTGCTGCTGGACAACTTCTATGTGAACTCGGACGTGAGCGCGGACGGGCACAACTGGTCCACCGCGGCCATCGCGCCGGATTGGGTCCAGAAGATGTGGCCCACCAATTACGCGGGCCGCCACAAGCTGTACGATTTCGAGGAGCAGGACCCGACTTCGCTGCCTCCCGCCGGCTACCTGTGGACCAACGCGGCGGCGGCGGGCGTTTCCATACGCAATTTCGGCTACATGGTGGACGACAAACCCCAAAACGTCGCGCTCCCCGGAGGCGAGCAGATCGCCGGCGTGCGCGACCCGGTGCTGGCGCGGGTCACCAACCACTTCTATCGCGGCTTCGACCTGGACTATCCCGACGTGGAGCGGGCCAAGGTGTTCCTCAACGAACTGGCGGACTACGAGAAGGCGGGAGAGATGCCGCGCCTGGTGGTGATGCGCCTGGGCAACGACCACACCAACGGGACCACGCCGGGCAAACTCGCCCCGCTTTCCCTCGCCGCCGATAACGATTACGCCCTGGGCATGATCGTGGAGCGCCTTTCGCACTCGCGCTTCTGGTTGAGCACCGTGGTCTGCGTCCTGGAGGACGACGCCCAGAACGGCCCCGACCATGTGGATTCGCACCGCTCGCCGGCTTTCCTGATTTCACCCTACGTGCGGCGCCACGCCGTGGACGGCAGCATGTACAACACCACGTCGATGCTGCGCACCATCGAGTTTCTGCTGGGGCTGAAGCCCATGACGCATTTCGACGCGGGGGCGCGCCCCATGACCGCCTCCTTTCAGAAGACCCCCGATGGGGCCCCCTACACCGCCGAAAAGCCGCGCATCCCGCTGGACACCCGGAATCCGCCGAACGCGCCCGCCGCGGCGGCTTCCAATCGCATGAAATTCGACGAAGCGGATGAGAACGACGACGACGCTCTGAACGACATCCTGTGGCGCGCCATTCGCAAAGATGCGCCCCCGCCGCCGGTACGCAGCTATTTCGGGAGGTAAGGGCAAGTTGGCGGCTCCGTTGAACACGACTCAGAGTGGGGTAGGCCTCCTGGCCTGCCCAGCGCTGAAGGCGCGCTCCGCTCGAAGGGCAGGCCAGGAGGCCTACCCCACCAAAGCGCCGCGCGAAAGGGCTAATGCCAAGAATTCACTTGTGCTTCCTATGGCACATGCACCAGCCGTTCTATAAGGACCTGATCTCCGGCGAGTACAAGCTGCCCTGGACCCGCATGCACGCGCTTAAGGACTACTACGGCATGGTGCGCATCCTGGAGGAGTTCCCGCAAATCCGGCAGACCTTCAACCTGGTGCCTTCGATGATGGCGCAGGTGGCGGAGTACGCCTCCGGCGCCGCGCTCGATCCGTATCTCCAGATGGCGCTGAAACCGGCCGAGAGCCTCACCGACCACGACCGTGCGTTCCTGCTGCAGCACTCGTTTTACTCCGATCCGCACCACATGATTCACCGCTACCCGCGCTACGGCGAACTGTTCGACGCCTGGCAGGCGCAGAAAAGCTCGGGCGCGCGCAACCCTTTCGGCGTGCAGGAGTTTCGCGATTTGCAGATGTGGTCGCAACTGGCGTGGTTCGATGAGGAATTCCAGGCGGAGGATCCGGAGGTGGCCGAATGGATCGGGCGCGGGCGCAACTTCACGCTGGCGGACCAGCACCGCATGGGCGAAAAGCAGCGCGAGATCGTGGGTAAGGTGCTGCCGGAGTATCAGAAACTGGCCGCCACCGGGCAGATCGAGATTTCGACCACGCCGTACTACCACGCCATTCTGCCGCTGCTGTGCGACTCCAACATCGCCAGCGTAGCCCATCCTAACGTGGCTCTGCCGGCGCGGTTCCGCTATCCCGAGGACGCGCGCCGCCAACTGGTGCTGGCGCGGGAATACTGCGCGCGGAATTTCGGCGCCGCGCCGGTGGGATTGTGGCCTTCGGAGGGGTCGGTTTCCGATGAGGTCTTCACCATCGCCTCCGAGGTGGGCTTCGAATGGGCCGCCACCGATAGCGGCGTGCTCAACCGGACCCTGGGCCGTGCGGTGCCCGTGGACGGCCTCTACCGCCCGTACCGCTGGCGGCAGGGGGAGCGCTCGCTGGCGGTGATCTTCCGCGACCATTTTTTGAGCGACCTGATCGGGTTCGTGTACGCCAAGATGGACGCGGCGGCGGCGGCCGAGGACTTTCTGCGGCGCATCCGCGAGAACTGCGCGGGCATCCTGGGGAACGGGCGCGACGCGCTGGTGCCCATCATCCTCGACGGCGAAAACGCGTGGGAATACTACCACCACAACGGCCGGCCGTTCCTGCGCGAGTTGTACCGGCGGATCTCCGGGGACGCGGGCTTGAACGCGGTGACGGTGAGCGAAGGCCTCGGGCTGTTGACGCAGGAGACCGTGGATCACATCTTTCCGGGCTCCTGGATCGACGGCAATTTCGACGTATGGATCGGCGCCGCCGAGGACAACCAGGCGTGGACGCAACTGCTGCGCGCGCGCCAGGCCTTCGACGCGTCCAGCGCCCTCGGCGAAGAGCGGCGGCTGGCCTTCGAGGAGCTGCTGATCGCCGAGGGCAGCGACTGGTGCTGGTGGTATGGTCCGGAGCACGAGTCCGACAACCGCCAGGAGTTCGACCAGCTGTTCCGCAGCCACCTCGCCAATGTGTACCGCTTCCTGAATCTCACGCCGCCGGAGGAACTCTCCCGGCCGATCCTGCGGGTCACCGTGCCCGAGGTGCACATCGAGCCTTCGGGCGCGATTCAGCCGGCGATCGACGGGGAAGTCACCTCGTATTTCGAATGGGTCGGCGCCGGAATCTATCGCGTGGATGAACGCTCCGGCTCGATGCACGGCAAGAATGTCGTGGTGAAGGAAGTGCACTTCGGCTCCGAAGGCGTGAATTTCTATTTGCGCGTGGATTTCCATCCAGGATACGAACGCGATCTGTCCGCCATGGAAGCGCGGCTGTCGGCCCAGGCGCTGGACAGCGGGCAAACCAGCTCGGTGGCCATCGCGCTGGCCCACGGCGCCGCGCACGCCACCGAGATGAAGCTGGCGTCGGTTCCGCAAAGCGCGGCGGTGCGGCCCGTGGAATGCGCCCTGGGGCGCGTGCTGGAGGTGCGCATCTCGCTTGAGGCCCTGGGGATTGCCGCGGGGCGCGGCCTGCGCTTCCAATTCTCCCTATGGCAGGGGGGCTTGCCCATCGACGCCGTGCCGCAGCAGGGCTGGCTCGAAATGCGCACCACCAATCCGCTGGAACTGGCCGGATAGCGGGGCACGCCCCATCCCGCTACCTCTACCGCTTCTGGTCGAACCTGGTGGAGAACCGGGCCACGATGCCGTTGCTCAAGACGTCGGCCATATTCAGGATGTGCTGGTGGATCTTATCGTACTGACGAATATCCTCCGCAAAGTCGCCGTGGAGCCGTGCGGTGGCCTCCGCCAGGGTAAGGTCCAGGTGCATTTTCATTTCGGATTTCATGCCCGCCAAGGGCCAGTGTTTGGGATTGGCTCCGCTCAGGAATCGGGCGATTTCATCGCCGTTGGAGTACCACCGGGCGCTGGCGGCATCGATTTTTGCCTTGTCGCCGGCCTGTGCGGCGGCGATCAGATCGGCCGCGCCCAGGATGTGGGCCTTCAACAGCGCAGTCAGCCTGGCGCCGGCGGCCTCGCCGAAGAAGGGCTTGATGCCATTGCCGATGTCGACCTGGTTCTGCAGCAGACGTTCCGTGGTCGGGCCCTTATCGGGCAGGTTTGCCGCCGCGCTGACGATGTACAACCGGGTCCAGGTAATGTGGTCCTCCCAGAGCTTGCGCATCGTGTCCTTGAATTCGGGGATGGACATCTTCCCATTGACGCCGGGATCGCCGGCTTGAGCGGGTGCGGCAATTCCGGGCGCCGCAGTCATGGCCGCGAACAGTAGCGCCGTCGTAGTAAGGTGACTGATTTGTTTTCTCACATGGCCTCCGCCACAACGGAGTCCCTCCCGGCGAATTGGTTGCAGTGGGTTTCAATGCTAAACTAAAGCGTTATGGCGATTCCCAATGTGAAGCGGTTCCGGCCCTTCTGCCCCACCTGCAACGACAGTTTCAGTCTGATGGCCGTCCTGCCCAAGGACGCCGACGTGGATAAGTACCTCGCCGACGCCGTGGCGCGCCACGACCACAAGGCGTACCAGGAGTCCAAGACGGCGCACTTCAAGGTCCGCGTCGGCCAGCAGAAGCAGAAGAAGGCGAAGTAGGCAGCCGTACCAGCCGCCCGGTCAGTTTCTGGCCTGCAAGTTCCGCAAGGCGCGCAATCCTTCCTGCGCCACCTCCGCGTCCGGATCGTTGCTGAGGTTCTGCAGGGCCGGAATGGACTCTTTGTCGCCGCTCCGGGCCAGGACTCTCGCCAGGCCGATCTTCTCGTCTTTGGTCCCGCTCGCCATGGGCGCATAGAGTTGCAGGCGGACCCGGTCCTCGCGCGCCAGCTCCGTCAGAAACGGGAAAGCCACGCCGTTGTAAGACGCGGAATTCAGATTGTTGATCAGGAATTCGAGCGGGCTGAATTCGCTCAACTCGGTTTTGCCGAGCATCACCTGGGCGAAGGCGAGCGAGAGCCGCGGCGCGGTCTTGCCTTCCTCCTGCCACGCCTTTTCCAGCATGGGCAGATCTTCGGGATGGCGCAGGCGCGCGAAGCCCTCGGCGGCCGCGGCGCGCAGTTTGTCGTCCTTGTCCTGCAGGTACTGGGCGTAAAGGCTGCGGCTTTGTTCCGAAGGCAGCATGGCGATGGCCGTCAGCGCCGCGCGTTTCACCTTGATATCGCGGGCGCGGTTGAGCACGTCGATGAGCTCCGGCACCGCTTGGGAATTCCGCAGCAGGCCGGTGGTCTCGAGGGCGGCGATCTGCACTTTCTGATCGAGATCGTGCAGCCGGAACGCGATCCGCGGGCCGGCCGATTCGTCGTGGATCTTTTGCAGGGCCACCAGCGATTCGTAGATCACGGCGGTGTCCTTGGAATGAATCGCCTCCACCAGGTCGGTCACCGCCCCCTGACCGCGCAGAATGCCCAGGGCGCGCGCCGCGTGGGCCCGTGCCTCCATATTGGCGCCCCCGGTCGCCAGCCGGCCGAGGGTGGAGACGACGTCCGGCCGCACGGTGACGTAGGGGTCGATCACCTGGTCGTTGGTGTCCGTGAACATGCCTTTGATGCTCGTCCCCACGCGCCGCAGCGGCGCGCTGACGCCGGTTTTGATATAGCCGGGAAGATAGAAATTCACCAGCCCGTCGGCGGCCAGGATCTGCACTTCGGGATCGTTGTCCCGGGTAGCCTGGATCAGCGGGTCCAGGCTGCGCGCCGTGCCGATTTCCCCGATCTGCCGCGCGGCTTCCCGCCGCGCATCGGCGCTGGGATTCTGGAGCAGTTCCGTGAGCCTGGGAAGGGCGGACGCGCCGGCTTTGGCGATCTCGCGGACGTCTTTGGGGCGCACGTCCTGCGCCGTCACGATCCCCGCCGCGGCCAGGACCAGAGCGGCATGGTAGAAGCGCATATATTTACTGTAACGCGCGGAGGAGGAAGAAAGCCGAATCAGCGGACGAATTCGACGCTCACGCGGCGGGGGATCAGCCCGGCTTCGTAGCCCAGGTCCAGCAACTTCTGCGCGGCCCGGGGAACGATGTCGCCCACATCCAGCGTATAGTGATTGACGTACATGCCGACGAACTTCTCGGCCAGGCGCGGCTCCATGTCGCGCGCAAACTGCAACGCATACTGGAGCGCCTCGTCGCGGTTGTCGAGCGCATATTGGATGCTCTCGCGCATGAGCCGGCTGCATTCGCTCTGGATGTCGCGATCGAGCGACCGCAGCAGCACGTTTCCCCCGAGCGGCAGGGGCAGCTCATAGGTGGTCTTGAACCAGCGCCCGAGATCGACCACGCGATGGAAACCTTCGTGGTCGAACGTCAATTGCGCTTCGTGAATGATGAGCCCGGCGTCTACGGCATGCTCGCGGACCACGTCCGTGATCCGGTCAAACGGCGTCACCACCGGCTCGAAATCCGGCTGGAAGAGCTTGCAGGCCAGATACGCCGTGGTCAGCGTGCCGGGCACGGCGATGCGCTTGCCCTTCAGTTCTTCCGGCTCCATGGGGCGGGTCGAGACGATCATGGGGCCGTAGCCGTCGCCGATACTCGAACCGCTGGCCATGAGCACATACTTATCGGCCACGTAGGGATAGGCGTGGTAGGAGATCGCGCTCAGGTCGTATTGGCCTTCCATGGCCTTCCGGTTCAGCGTCTCAATATCCTCGAGCACGTGCCGGAAGGTCACCTTCGGGGAGCGGACCTTCTTGGTCGCCAGCCCGTAAAACATGAAGGCATCGTCTGAATCCGGGCTGTGGGCGCTGACAATCTCGCGGGGGGAAACCGATGGCATATGTGAGGTCCGATCCAGTTTACACTAACGACCACGCCGCCATCCGTGCCCGGCAGAATGAAAATTGGGCCAAGCTGCCCACGGGGCGGCAGTGGTATCAGTCGAAATTCATGCCGCACATGCCGGGATTGCTGCATCTCCCGCTGGGGCAGGCCGGCAGGGGAGCCGATTTCGAGCCGCCGTTGGCATGCGCGGCGAAGGTGGAGAGCTCCTCCTTCAAGTGCTTCCGCCCGCACGAAGGGCACTCGATCTCGGGCACGTCGGCGGGGCGCCGCACCAGCTTCTCAAACTTCGTCCCGCAATCCTGGCAACTGTATTCAAAAATGGGCATGGCTTATTCCATTATAGGGGTGCAGACACCCTCCCGGTCACCGCCCGGGCAGCTTGTGCTGCTTGTGCGATCGGCGCTGCCTTGGCACGTGCGGCGAAGAGGGAGAGTTCCTCCCTCCGGTGATATAGCCCCGGGACAATGGCCCTGAGACGGCGCCACCGTTCGCCGGGCACCCTCATGCACCCGGCAAAGCAGTACTGGTGGAACCTCTATTACGGTACTATTAAGGTCTTGAAATCTCATAATCTTCTTGATCTTGGGGTTGAAGGCATGCAGAATCTATCTGGAAGGAAAAACCTTAAATTCCCATGAAACTCAACTACGCTTACGTGCTTCCCGCACTGATTGTGTTTGCATGCCTCGCGGTCTCGCCTCAGGCCCACGCCGGTTATGTTACTTTCACCGGCGACGCGGGCGC
>JADGNR010000481.1 GCA_017883415.1 Bryobacteraceae bacterium
GTTGAGATCGTGGATTATCATTAGCCGGTCCGTTAGCCGGCCACTAGAAGCCAGGAGTACAGATCGTGCCTAAATTACTGCCGCCCATCCATCCGGGTGAGACGATCAGAGAGGACATTTTGAAGCCGCTGAAGATGAGCGTCAACCCGCTCGCCAAGGAACTGGCGGTGGATGCGGCTCGTCTGAATGAAATCGTTCGCGGCCGGCGCGGCATCACGGCGGACACGGCCCTGCGGCTGGCCCGGTACCTGGGCACCAGCGCCGAATTCTGGGTGGGACTGCAGGCCGATTACGAGCTGCGGATTGCCCGCCAGCAGAAGCGCAAGAAGATCGAGCGGGAGGTCACGCCCCGATCCAAGGCAGCCTGAATCGGCGGCCGACACGCTGGAGCGGGACGCCCGCCTAGTTGCCGCGGTCCATGTGCCAGCTTGGGTTGACCCACGCGCCATGGCGGTGCACAAACACTTCGGTCACGCGTCCCGAGTTGACCTCCCGTTTGCCGGCCTGTTCCACTTCACAGACGTAGTTCGAATAGACGATGGCCGTGGAGCCGTAGACCTGAATCTCCGTCTTCGGAAATTCGAGGCGCACCAGCTTGCCGCCCGCGGCCGCAAAGCGCGCCGAGCCATCGAGCACCGCTTGCCGATTGCCCCAGTTGCCGCCCCCCGGCTCCATGGTCAGCAACTCCTCGGGGAGCAGCTTTTCGAGCGTAGCGCGGTCGCCGGCGAACCAGGCGCGCCAGACGGCCTCGCGAGCCTCCAGCAGCGGTTTTTTCTGAGAATCGGACAGGGTGCGGAACGCCTGCTGCTGGGCTTCCACGGATTCGGGATGAAGCTCCGTGTCCGACCCGGTCTGGATCCAATCGCCATTCTGCCTGGTATAGAAATCGGTGATCCGCAAGGTACGCTGGAGCGGCCCGGCGGGCGTCTTGGCCTCGACCTCGGCGACGAACGCCACGAAGGCGGCATCGCCCTGGAAGATCATGTCGAACTCGCGCATCTTGTAGCCCGTCATACCGTACTGGCCGGTGGGGTCGAAGTGCCCGCTCGCATTCATGTAGCCGTCCACGCCGTGAATCATGGTATTCGATCCTTCGAGGTACCCGAGCCAGTTCGGCGCATGGGTCGCGCGCAACTCGGCGGCATCCTTGTGGATGAACGCCTGGAAAATGCGGTCGATGTGCGCGCGGATGGCGGCACGGTCGGCGGCCCGATCCTCCTCTGCCGCGGCGGCGCCCAGCAGGAAGAACGCCGCGATCGAAAACCAGGCGAAACGTTTCAGCATGACGGTTCCCTCCGGAGGTTTATTGTATCCCGTGGGGCGGGCAATCCTGCCCGCAGCCGGCCTTCCGGCCGGCGGGACCCGCTACGAAGCGTGGTGGCGCGCTATCCCAACACCGAGGTGCGCGCCTCCGGATGGTTGCGCGGCGAGGAGCTGATGTACGGCCGCGCGGCGGTGGTGTCGATCGAGATGAATCCCGGGAAGGTGGTCCTGTTCGGCATCCGGCCGCAGCACCGCGCGCAAACGCACGCCACGCTGCCGCTATTGTTCAACGCGCTGTACTAGTCGGCGGAGGGGGATCTGGCGAGCGCGAAGACGCAGTGAGATGTGGGGCGGGCTATCCAGCCCGCGAGCCCGCTTTCGAGCGGGCTCAGCCGGTTGAAAGCCGGCTGCGGCCAGGATTGGCCGCCCCACGCGCGGACAGCGCGACTGCGGCTTCGGCCTGGACCTCCAGCCAGAATTTCGGTGCGCGTTCCCGCCTTCGCCGGTCGGAGAGGATGACGGCGATGAGCCCGGCGAGTGCCGCGAGGCTGATGGCCGCGCCCAGAGCCAGGCGGCGCGAGTGGTACGTGAACACCACGTCATGTTCGCCCGCGCCGGCACGGATCGCCTGGAAAGAGGCGTTCCAGCGTTCCACGGCAACCGGCCGGCCGTCCACCGCCGCACTCCAGCCGGGGAAGAACTGTTCGACCAGGAAGAACCGGCCGCCCCGGCGGGAGCGCACGTGGAAAGCGCGGCGCTCGGGCATCCAGCCGGTGGGCTGGACGTCGCCCTCGCCCTCCTCCCATCCGAATGGCGCTTTGGCGTGCAGGTACTCGTAAATCCGGTAAAAGGAATTGTCGGGGCCAACCAGGCGAAAGTCGGGGCTGGAGGCCAGGTACGGCTCGATGGAAACACCTTCGTGCGTGAACACGTAGCGCACGCCGAGCGATTGGAGCATGGCTTCATTGGTAACGTCCACGGTGAACTCCCGGTTGGTGCGGAACTTTACCCAGCGCTCGATTAACTCGCGGTATTGCCGCGGCAGGAAAGGGTCGAAGCCGTGCGGCCCCGCCAGGCCCCACATACGGAAATCGGTGGCGTTCGGCGCCCCCGCTTCGGCGGATGCCACGCGGTAATCCCGGTTGGCATGCATGGCCCGATACGCGGTGTGGTTCATGCCCATGATTCCATACGAAGCATAGTTCTCGTCGGCATCGCCTTGGACGGAGTTGAAGCGCCGGCTGGTCTCGAACACCTTGTAATCCACCAGGACCGACAGCAGCAGCACGGCCGCCAGCCACGCGCGGCGCGAGCCGGATTCGGCGCGCACGGTCCATAGGGCGATGGAAAACAGCGCGAGGGCGACGGCCGTTTCCGCCAGGGCGTGCCCCCCGCTGGGAAACGTCCCTCCATGGCGCCACAGCAGGACCTGCCGCACCGTCCACGCCAGCAGCGCCGCCACCGCCAAAGGCAGCATCCAACGCGGCGCGCGCCGCCCGCCAGCGCGCTCCAGAAAATCGTGCACGCCGATGGCGGTGGCGAGCGCGGCCATGGCGGCGATGCCTTCATAGAAGTTCCAGGAGGTCAGCACTCTCTCCAGGAATCGGAATGGATTCACCACCTGGTACGCCCAGCCGTGGGGGTTGGTGGCCAGAAAGAAGCAGGGCGCCAGCACCAACAACACCTGCGCATACGGCCGCACTTTGTGCCGCCACGCCGCCCACGCGATGACGAACATGGGGGCCAGCCCCAGATAAAGGGGGATCACTTCCGGATACGGCGCCTTGGAATGCAGGTTGAAATCGAACCAGTTGGGCACGAAGGAGGCGATGAGGACCTTCCAGTCCACCACCCCGCCGCCGTACTTGTCTTCGTGGTACCTCAGATGGCTGGCTTCGAGCGCGGGCAGCAACTGCACCATGGCGAGCAGCAGGGAAGCGGCCACCGCGGCACCGACCCCCACGGCGGCCCGCCAGCGCGCGCGGCTCGCCAGGGCGTAGAGGAAATTGGTGGCGCAGAACACCAGCCACGAAGCGGGATAGCCGGCCAGGAAGCACAGGGCCGAGGCCAGCACGGTCTTCCACAGCGGGCGCCAGTCGCGCCGGTCCACCGCTTCGTCGATGCCCCACAGTCCCAGCGGCATCCAGGCCATCGCCGTGACCACGCCCAGGTGCACCATCTGCGAAACCATGTAGCCGCCGCAGGCGAAGCTCGCCGCGCCCAATGCGCTGGCCAGTTTGCCCAGCCGCCGTCCGCGCAGCCACAGGTAGCACAGCAGAAATCCCAGGCACACGTGCGCAAAAGCGAAATCCTCCACCGCCTTGAAGGGGATATTCGGATAGCGCCAACTGGCGGCATACATGAGCCATGCCGGCGGGTACAGCACGGCCGCCTGAATGTTGCCGACGAACGGGATGCCGCAGTAAATCGAGGCATCCCATTGCGGGAAGCGGCCCTCCTTCAGCGTCTGAAACGCGTACCGCTGGAGCGGGTAATGGAAGCCTTCGATATCGGAGAAAAGGTGGACGCGCTTGAACGGCGGCAGATACTCGTAGAAAAAGGCGCAGGTGAGGAGGAGCGCCAGGATGGCGACTACCCGGCGCTCGGTGAGAGGCACGCGCAGAGACAACCGTTTCATGGAAAGGACGGGCCGCGTTCTAAGACCCGCGGCGGCGGCCTTTCGCCTACAGCCGAGCCCGGTTCCGGGTCCGATCTTACTACACGGTAGCGTGACGGGGAAAGCGTCGGTGGGGGCCGGGGGCTGCACCGGCCATCGTGCCGCGAGGCGCCGCCGTTGGCTCCACAGCGCCACGGCCGCGATGGCGAACAGTCCGAACCTCGCGGCTCGGGCGTCGTGAGGT
>JADGNR010000192.1 GCA_017883415.1 Bryobacteraceae bacterium
CGCTGGGCGCCGGCTGGCAGCGGCTGGTGCGGCAGTTGCTCACCGAAAGCGTAGTGCTGGCCCTCGTGGGCGGGGCCGCCGGACTGGCGGTCGCGCAGTGGAGTCTCTACCTGGTGCGCAGCATGAACCCGGGAAACATTCCGCGCCTGGAGGACATCGGCATCAACGCCACGGTGCTGGCCTTCACCTTCGGCGTTTCGCTCGCGACCGGCATCCTGTTCGGCGTGGCGCCGGCGTGGCGCGCCGTCAAGGTGGACCTCAACACGGCGCTGAAGGCGGGCGGCCGCAGCGGGCAGGGCGACGCCGGGCTGCGTGTGTCCCGGCAACGGCTGCGCGGATTGTTGGTGGTCTGCGAGTTGGCGCTCTCGCTGATTCTGCTGACCGGCGCCGGGCTGCTGATCCGCAGCTTTGTGCGGCTCCAGAGCGTGCCGCCGGGCTTCACTACCGAGCGCGTGCTGTCCATGCAGGTGGCGGCGACAGGTCCGAAATACCGCGACGACAAGGTGGTAGTCCAGTTCTATCGCGAGATCGATAGCCGCATCGCACATCTGCCCGGCGTGCTGTCGGAGGGCACGGTTTCTCCCTTGCCGTTGTCCGGGTCGATCGGCTGGGGAGGCATCAACGTGGAGGGCTATACCCCGCCGCCCGGACAGGAATTGCAGGTGGATCTGCGTACCGCCGGCTCGGATTATTTCCGGACCATGGAAATCCCGCTGGTCCGGGGCCGCTTTTTCGACGACCACGACAACAGCGCCGGCCAGCAGGTGGCCGTCATCGACCAGAAGTTCGCGCAGCGTTTCTGGCCGCACGACGATCCTGTCGGAAAGCACCTGTGGTTCAACCCCAAGAAGCCGTTCACGATAGCCGGGGTGGTGGGCGTGGTCAAGCAGGAAGCGCTCGATACGGAGAGCAAGATCGCGGTGTATTTTCCGCACCAGCAGCAGGCGTCGAACGGCATGTACCTGGTGGCGCGCACCTCGTCGGATGCGGCGGGGCTCTCCGGCGCGATTCTGCGCGCCATCCACGCGGTGGATCCAGACGTGGCGGTCTATGAGGTCCGCACCATGCAGGACCGTTTATACGATTCGCTGGCGCGGCGGCGCTTCGCCAGCACCATGCTGGGCGCCTTCGCCGCCTTCGCCCTGCTGCTGGCGGCGGTGGGTGTGTACGGCGTCATGTCGTACCTGGTCGCGCAGAGCGCCCACGATATCGGCCTGCGGGTGGCGCTGGGCGCCCGCCCGGCTGACATCGTCGGGCTGGTGGTGCGGCAGGGAATGGAACTGGCCGCCATCGGGATCGCCGCCGGACTGGCCGGCGCGGCGGCGTTGACGCGTGTGATGGCCGGCCTGCTGTTCGAGGTGCGCGCCACCGACACTCTTACTTTCGGCGTTGTGGCCGCCATCCTGGCCGCTACGGCCTTGCTGGCGACCATCATTCCCGCGCGCCGCGCCACCGGCGTGGACCCCATCGTGACCCTGCGCGAAGAATAGCGGCGAGATGTGGGGCGGCCTATTGACAGACGGGATTTCCTCCGCCGGGCAGGGCTGGCCGCCGGCGCCCTGTCCGGCGGACCGCTGGCATCGGGGCAGGTCCGCGAGGGCGGCATCGTTTCCCTGGTCCTCGACCCGTCGGATCCGGTCGCCTCCGCCGCGCCCGTCGAGTGGGCGGCGCGCGCGTTGCAGCAGGCCCTCCAGGATGCCGGCGTGAAGGTGCGCCGGCGCGAGCGCGCCGAAGCAGGCGAGTTCTCGATCGTCGTGTCGGCCAGTAACGCCGCTGGCGCCCGAACCGCGCTGAAGAAAGCAGGCGTTTGGCTGCCGGACGCGCCCGAGAGCCTGGCCCTGGTGACCAGCGGACCGGCGCTTCACGCCTGCGGCGCCGATGCGCGCGGGCTGGTGTACGCACTGCTCGAATTGGCCGACCGCGTGCGCCTGCGGCAGGGGCCGGAAGCGGCGCTGCAGATCGACCAGCCGATCGTGGAACGCCCCGGAAACATGGTGCGCAGCGTGATGCGGCAGTTCACCAGCGAAGCGCTCGACAAGCCCTGGTTTTACGACCGCGCCATGTGGCCGCACTACTTGACCATGTTGGCCGGGCACCGCTTCAACCGGCTGCACCTGGCCTTCGGGTTCGGCTACGACGACCTAAAGGACGTCGCGGACTCCTATTTCCTGTTCCTCTACCCGTTTCTGCTTTCCGTGCCGGGGTACGGCGTGCGGGCGACGAATCTCTCCGACGCCGAGCGCGACCGCAACCTGGAGACGCTGCGGTTCATCAGCGAACAGACCGTCGCGCGCGGCATGGAGTTTCAGTTGGGGATTTGGACGCACGGGTACCGCTGGCCCACCAGCCCGCGCGCCCAAAACACCATCGAAGGACTCACCGCCGGAACGCACGGCCCTTACTGCCGCGACGCGCTGACGGCGGTGCTGCGGGCGTGTCCCGCCATCTCCGCGGTGGCGCTGCGCATCCACGGCGAGAGCGGCGTGGCGGAAGGAAGCTACGATTTCTGGAGAACGGTCTTCGACGGCGTGAAGCGCTGCGGGCGCAAGGTGGAAATCGACTTGCACGCCAAGGGCATCGACACCACCATGATCGACGCCGCGCGGGCCACGGGGATGCCGGTGAACGTTTCTCCGAAATACTGGGCGGAACACCTCGGCATGCCGTACCACCAGGCGGCGATTCGGGAGCTGGAAATGCCCGCGCCTGGGCGCACCGGTGCGGGCTTGATGACCCTCAGCGAGGGCGCGCGTATCTTTACGCGATACGGATATGCCGACCTGCTGCGCGAGGACCGCAAGTACACCGTGCGGCACCGCGTCTTCTCGGGAACCCAGCGGCTGCTGCTGTGGGGCGACCCCGGCGCGGCAGCGGCCTACTCGCGCATGTTCCAATTCTGCGGCTCGACGGGCGCCGACCTGATGGAGCCGCTGACCTGCCGGGGCCGCCGGGGGACGGGCACGCCCGGCAGCCGCACCGGGTATGCCGATCGCGGCCTGGAGCCGCGCTGGGATTGGGAGAAATACACGTATTGGTACCGCGTCTGGGGCCGGCTGATGTACCACCCGGAAACCGGCGCGGAGGTCTGGCTTCGCCAATTCGGCGGCGGCGCCCGGGCCGGGGCTTGGGCCTCCGCGCTGGCCCGCGCCAGCCGCATCCTGGCCATCGTGACCACGACGCATTTGCCCTCCGCGGCGTGCGACGCATACTGGCCGGAGATCTACTGGAACCAGCCCATGACGGGCGAAGCGCCGGGCAACCCTTACGGCGATACGCCCGCACCGAGGACGTTTCAGAATGTGAGCCCGCTGGACCCGCAACTGTTTTCACGGATGAGCGAGTTCGCCGCGGAATTGCTCGCCGGAGAGCGCAGCGGCAAGTATTCGCCGCTCGAGGCGGCGCAGTGGCTGGAGGATTTCGCCGACGGCGCGGAGAAAGACCTGTTGCGAGCGGGAAAGCCGGAGTCGGTGGAGTTACGCCGGCTGGCGATCGATGTGCACATGCAGGCGGGGCTGGGCCGCTTCTTCGCCGCCAAGTTTCGCAGCGGGGTGTTGTACGCCATTCACGAGCGCACCGGGGACCGCCGCGCGCTGGAAGAAGCGCTGCGGGCCTACCGCGCCGCCCGGGCCGCATGGGCGCAGTTCGCCGATCTGGCCAAAGGAGTGTATGGGGCCGATCTGGCGGCGAGCGACAAAGCCTCGGCGCGCGGCCATTGGCTGGACCGCCTCCCGGCGATGGACCAGGATATCGCGCAAGTGGAACAGCGGTCGGCGGCGACGGCCGGCGAACCGCGCGTGGTGGCGGCCCTCGAAGAGGTGCTGCGGCGGCCGCGGCGGTCATCGGCGGCATGCACTCACCAGCCACCGGGAGGATTCCGGCCCAAGGAGCCCGTAGCCATTGAGATCGCGGTGGAGAAGGGGCGCAAGCTGGCGGCGGTGCGGTTGTATTACCGGCACGTGAATCAGGCGGAGCGGTTCGAGAGCGCCGCGATGGAAGCTCGGGACAATGTGTACCGGGCGAATATTCCGGCCGGCTATACCGACTCGCCGTATCCGCTGCAGTATTACTTCGAGTTCAGGGAAGGACCGGAGAAGGCGTGGTTGTATCCCGGCTTCGCGGCGAATCTGGCGAATCAGCCTTACTTTGTGCTGCGCGCGGCTACTCGATGATGGCCTGCATCACCGCATTTTCGAAATCGCGTTGCACGGCTGCCACCCGCGTCTGCATCATGACGAGGGAAACCATCTTCTCCCGGGGGTCGATCCACGCTTGCGTACCGAACGCGCCGTCCCAGCCGAAACTGCCCGTGGACACGCGCAATCCCGACGCCACCGAATCCTCCACCACACCCACCAGAAGGCCATACCCCATGCCGTGAGCGGGACGGCCGAGCTTCCCGTTGAACATCTCGCCCACGTGATTGGAAGCCATCAGTTGCACGGTCCGGGGGCTCAACAGGACGTGTCCGTTCAGCCTGCCGCCGCTCAACAGCATCTGCGCGAACTGGAGATAGTCCGCGGCGGTGGACACCAGGCCCGCCCCGGCGCTGAAAAAGATCTTACTGGAATAGCCGTCCTGATTGGCGGTCTTCCGCAAGCCCTGCGGGCTTTCCTCGTACAAAGTCACCAGGCGCGCCCTCCGGTCGTCCGGAGTATAGAAGAAAGTGTCCTTCATCCCCAGGGGCTCGAAAATGCGCGTCCGCAGGAATTCGTCGTAGGGCTGGCCGGAAACGATCTCCACGATCCGCCCGAGCACATCGGGACCGCCCGTGCCGCTGTACGCCCACTCGGTCCCCGGCTGGAAGTCGAGCGGCACGGAACCAAGTTTGGGGATGTAGCTGGCCAGCGTGTCGGTGGGCGTCTTGGGAGTGGACCTGGCCGCCTCCCGCGCCCCAATCCCGCCGCTGATAAGCCCCGAAGTATGGGTCAGCAGATCGCGAATCGTGATCTCACGCCAGGCCGGCGCCAGGTAGTAATCCGGGTCGCCGCCCGGCTGGCGCGAGGGGCGGGGCGTTATCGAGTCTCGGGGCACGGCCACCTTGCTGTCTTTGAATTCGGGAATGAATTTCGACACCGGATCGTTCAGGCGGAGTTTCCCTTCTTCGACCATCATCATGACCGCCACGCCGGTGATCGGCTTGGTCATGGAAGCGATACGGAAGATGGCGTCGGTGGTCATGGGTTTCTTCGACTCAAGATCCATGAGACCGTGCGCCTGGAAATGGACGATTTTTCCGTGCCGGGCCACCAGCGTCACGGCGCCGGAGATTTCCCCGGCCTCAATATGCCGCGCCACCGCCTGGTGAATTCTCTGCAAGCGCTCGCCCGACATGCCCGCGTCCTCGGGTTTCCCGGAAGTCACCTGGCCGGCCGAGGGCAGCGCCAGCAGGGCGGACAGTAACATACTCGATAGGAACGCGCGTGCCATCAGGCTTCCCTGCCCCGCAGTTCGATGACATAGTACCTGCATGGCGTCGTCCCGGCATTGCGGAGACTGTGCATCTGGTTGGAGCCCAGGTAAATGACCGAGCCCGCCTCGGCCAGCTCCGTTTTGCCGTCGATGAATATCTCTGCCGTCCCCTCGAACACGATCACGACCTCTTCACTTTCGTGCTTGTGCGGCGCGTGCGTTTCGGTGCCCGCGCCGAGTACGGTTTCGTGCGCCTCCAGCTTGAACCCGGAATGGTCCGCGCCCTGGAAGAACGCCCGCCCCTTTTTCTTTTCATCGCCGCTGTAAGGAATCTGCGCCAGGTGGTAAACCTTCGAGGGCAGCGTCCCCTTCGGCGGTTGTTGCGCCGAAGCGTTGCCGGTCGCCAGCGCGGGAAGCAGCATGGCCAGATCTCTGCGCGAGAACCTCATTTTCATCACCCTAACGCTTCCGGTAGTTCACGGACACAGAACTTCAAGTTTATCGGGTTGGCTGGCTTCCGGGTATGGCGGCGGCGATTCCCGTTTGGCGGATAGGGGTCCGCATCCGCCCTCAAGCGGTTCTACTTGACCGATTGAAGCGCGGTCGCTAATGCGACAACGCCTATTGCCTCGGTAATGTCATCGAGCGGAAATTTTTCGGTTCCCGGATACACGACAAAACGTTTTTGCGGAACGAGATCGGCGCACGCCGAATGAAATCCGCGCTCGACCCTGGGCGCAGAACTGCGTTTGACCTCGATGGCCCACAGTTTTCCGCCGGGAAGCGTGAGGACGAGATCAAGCTCAGTCCCATTGGAGGTTCGGTAGTAGTGCGCCTCGGTTCCGTCAGGGGCCGCAGCGATCAGGGTTTCGATGACAAAGCTTTCCCAGGTTTGTCCGACGACTGGATGACTGAGCGAGGCTTCTTTGTCCCGAATTCCGAGCAGCGCATGAGCGATGCCGCTATCGCGCACATACACCTTGGGCGATTTTACCAGCCTCTTGCCGACATTGCGGTGCCAGGCGGGCAATCGCCGAACGAGCAGCAGGTCAACAAGAAGATCCAGATAACCGGCGACTGTCTTGCCATCGACACCCAGGCCACCGTCGCGCTCGGTATCGCCGAGTTTCGAATACTCTGTCGCGAAGCTGCAGGGGTGGGCGGCCGCCAGTGGTAAGACGCCTCGCGAGCAGGCGGCTAAGGTCAGGATTCGACAACTCCTGGACGTGAGGAGTCATACTGCTGAGTATAGCCAATCCGTCAAGACGAACGCTACCGCCGGATCGCCGATTTCGCCGATTCGGGGCCGCGACCCGCTCGACCCGCTCGACCCGCGAGTAAGTAGGCAGGTCGAGCGACGAATATGACATACTGTGGACTATGAACCCTACTCCGGCGCAGGGTGCGGAGGGCACGCACGTAGTAATCCTGGGCATCGGTTACGTGGGCTGCGTAACGGCCGCTTGCCTGGCTCATATCGGACATCGCGTAACCTGCGTCGACTGCGACGAACACAAGGTGCAGTCCGTTTTGCGGGGCGCTGCCCCGTTCTATGAGCCCGGCTTGGAAGAAATCATCCGGGAAACAGTGGCTGCCGGACGCCTCTCGGCCACAACGGACATCGCCAGCGTCTTGCCGGATGCCGATGTGGCCATGGTTTGCGTCGGCACCCCGTCGGAAAAAAACGGCAACCTGGGGTTGGATCAGCTACGTCGCGTGGTGGGCGACATCGCCGCGCAGGACATCCGCCGGAAGCCTCTGGTGATCGCCATCCGGAGCACCGTTTTTCCGGGCACCTGCGAGGAGGTTGTCGCCCGCCGATTCGCGCCCGGGGCGGACGTATCGGTGGTGGCCAATCCCGAATTCCTGCGCGAAGGCACAGCGGTGCGCGACTTCATGGAGCCGGCACTGGTAGTGGTGGGCGGCTCGGACCCCGCCGCGGTCGGGAAGGTGGCCGGTCTCTACGCGCCGCTGGGCATCGCCCCCTGCCTGGTCTCCCTGCGCACCGCGGAGATGATCAAATATGCGTGCAACGCCTCCCACGCCGTCAAGATCTCCTTTGCCAACGAAATCGGCACCATCGCCGCCAACCTGGGCATCGATGGCACGGAAGTCATGGACACGTTCTGCCGCGATGAGTCGCTCAATATCTCGCGCGCGTATCTCCGGCCCGGCTTCGCCTTCGGCGGCTCGTGCCTCCCCAAGGATCTGCGCGCGTTGAACTACCGCGCCGCGCGGCTGGACCTGAAACTGCCTCTGCTGGAATCGGTCATCCCCAGCAACGAGCGCCACCTGGCCCGCGCGCTGCAGGCGGTGATGGACCTGCCCGCCGAGCGCATCGGCGTGTTCGGGCTGGCCTTCAAAGAGAGTACCGACGACCTGCGCGAGAGCCCGGTGGTCACGTTGTTGGAACAGCTCATCGGCAAGGGCCGCAACGTGCGCGTGTTCGATCCGCAGATCCTGCCGGACCGGATTTACGGCAGCAACCAACGGTATTTGCTGGCCGCCATCCCGCACATCGGCAAGCTGTTCGAACCGCAACTCGAAGCCCTGCTCGAGTGGGCCGGCTACCTGGTGGTGGCGCAAAAGCCGGCCCCTCCATTCGCCGAGGCGATTCGCGCGAGCGGCGTGGCGGTGCTCGACCTGGTGAACGCGATACCCGATCTGCGGGTGGCCCATCGCGTTTGAAGCGCGACGCCGCGGTTGCCGGGCGGTATGATCAGCTACCATTGAATTGAAGGTCCCGATATGTGCGGCATCGCAGGCTTCGTAACCCTGACCCCAGCTTCCGAACCGGATGCGACGCTGGCGCGCATGACCGGAATCATCCGCCATCGCGGTCCCGACGCGGAGGGTTTCTACCGCGACCCGCTGGCGTCGCTCGGCCACCGGCGGCTCAGCATTATCGATCTCGGCGCGGGCGGGCAGCCGATGACCAATGAAGACGGCAATCTGTGGATCACCTACAACGGGGAGATCTTCAATCATGCCGATCTCCGCGGCGACCTGGAGCGCGCCGGCCACCGCTACCGGACGCGCTGCGATACCGAGACCATCCTCCACGCCTACGAACAGTACGGGCGGGATTGCGTCACCCGCTTTCGTGGGATGTTCGCCTTCGCCATATGGGACAAGGAGAGCCGCACGCTATTCTGCGCCCGCGACCGGCTGGGAATCAAACCGTTCTACTACTACTGGGACGGCCGCCTGTTCGCGTTCGCTTCCGAGATTAAGGCCCTGCTCGAACATCCCGCCATCGCCGCCCGTTTGGAAGAGTCCCTGCTTGCCGAGTACCTGCACTTCGGATACACCAGCGGCGATAAGACCCTGTTCCGGGGCATTCGCAAGCTGATGCCCGGCCACCATCTGGCGCTCACCGGGGACCATCTCGACATCCGGCCGTACTGGGAGGTCCCGGAGGCGGCGCCGGAAGCCCCGCGCGAGGACGCCGCCTGGATCGCGGAATGCCGGCAGAGGCTGGAAGAGACCGTCCGCATGCGCCTGATGAGCGACGTGCCGCTGGGCATGTTCCTCAGCGGCGGAGTCGATTCCAGCGCCATCGCCGCGCTGATGAAGCGCATGGTGGACGGCCCGGTCAAAACCTACGCCGTGGGATATGGGGAGACCGAGTTCAGCGAACTGGGCTACGCGCGCCACGTGGCCGCCAGCATCGGGACCGAACATCGCGACGTGGTAATCGGCATGGAAGACTTCTTCAATGCCCTCCCGCGGATGGTCTGGCATGAAGACGAGCCCATCAGTTGGCCCTCCAGCGTGTCGCTGTACTTCGTTTCGCGCCTGGCGGCCGAAGAAGTCAAGGTGGTGCTCACCGGCGAAGGCAGCGACGAGCTGTTCGCCGGCTATGCGCGCTACAACTTCTATCTGCTGAACCAGCGTTGGGCGGCGCGCTACCGTGCGATTCCGGAATTCCTGCGGGCGCGCCTGCGCCACTATATCGGGAATACGAGCCTGCTTTCGGGCTCGGCCCGGCGCAAACTCCAGCACTCGTTTGTGGGGCGCGACGACAGCCTGGAAGCGCTCTATCTCGACAACTTCTACGCGGCGTTCCCGGGGAGCGAGATACCCGCCTGGCTGCGCGCGCCGGCCGCGGCCGAATCCGCCTTCGACGCGTACCTGCATTACTGGAACGCCCGGCCCGACGCCACGCTTCTGGCGCGCATGTTGTACGCCGACCAGAAGACTTACCTGGTGGAGCTGCTCATGAAGCAGGACCAGATGAGCATGGCCGCCTCGCTCGAAAGCCGTGTGCCGTTTCTGGATCATCCTTTCGTGGAGTTTGCCGCGCGCGTGCCGGAGCATTTGAAGATCCGCGGGGGAACCGCCAAGTACATTCTGAAGCGCGCGGTGGAGGACCTGCTGCCGCGCGAGATCGTCTACCGCAAGAAGATGGGCTTCCCCACACCCCTGCAGCAGTGGCTGCGCGATCCCCGGGCCGAGAGCCTGTTTTCCCTCATTGGCGACCGCCGAGGCCCGCTGGCCTCCTATCTCGATCTCGCGCCATGGGACGCCCTGCTGGCACGCCACCGCGCCGGCCTGGAAGACGCCACCGACCGCATCTGGCGCCTGCTGAACCTGCAGTTGTGGGCCGGCATTTTTCTGGACGGCAAGCGCGACGCATGGTGGGATGGGCTGTTCGCCGGTACTGCCGCCGCCGCCCTCCCATGAAGATCCTCTGGGTCAAGGCGGATTTCCTGCATCCGACCACGCGCGGAGGAAAAATCCGCACGCTCGAGATGCTGCGCCGCCTCCATCTCCGGCACGAAATCCACTTTGTGGGGCTGTACGACCCAGCGGAGCCCGAAGCCGTGGAGCGCAGCTCGGAATACTGCACCAAGGTGTGGGCCATCCCGCATCGCGCGCCGCGCCACACGTCGCCGGCGTTCTTGCTCCAGGTTTTGGCCGGTTGGTGGTCGCCGTTGCCCGTGGCGATTTCGCGATATCGCTCGCCCGCCATGCGCCGGCGGGTCCAGGATCTGATGGCCGGCGGCAACTTCGAC
>JADGNR010000482.1 GCA_017883415.1 Bryobacteraceae bacterium
GCCCGGCGACCTGGTGTATTTCCAGGGGCACGCCTCGCCGGGAATCTACGCCCGCGCGTTCCTGGAAGGCCGCCTGAGCGAACAGCAACTGATGAATTTCCGGCACGAGTTGCGCGGGGAACCCGGCCTTTCCTCCTATCCGCACCCCTGGCTGATGCCGGATTTCTGGCGCTTCCCCACCGTATCCATGGGGCTGGGGCCGATCAACGCCATCTACCAGGCCCGGTTCATGCGGTACCTGGAAAACCGCGGTCTGATTCCGGCGACCCCGCGAAAAATCTGGGCGTACCTGGGCGACGGCGAGATGGACGAGCCGGAATCGATGGGCTCATTGACCCTGGCCCCGCGGGAGAAGCTGGACAACCTGATTTTCGTCATCAACTGCAATCTGCAGAGGCTGGACGGGCCGGTGCGCGGCAACGGCAAGATGATCCAGGAGCTCGAAGCGGCGTTCCGCGGCGCGGGCTGGAAGGTGCTCAAGGTCATCTGGGGCGGGGATTGGGACGCGCTGCTCGAGCGCGACACCACCGGCCTGCTGCAAAAGCGTATGGGCGAGGCCGTGGACGGCGAATTTCAGACCTATGTCACCAAGGACGGCGCTTATATCCGCAAGAATTTCTTCGGCAAGTACCCGGAGCTGCTGGACCTGGTTTCCCACCTGAGCGACGACGAACTGGTGAAACTGCGGCGCGGAGGCCACGATCCGCGCAAGGTGTTCAACGCCTACCAGGCGGCGCTGGAAACCAGGGAGCAGCCCACCGTGATCCTGGCGCACACCATCAAGGGCTACGGCCTGGGCGAGGCGGGCGAGGGCCGCAACATCACCCATCAGCAGAAGAAGCTCAACGAACAGGAGATTGCGCACTTCCGCTCGCGCTTCGAGATTCCCATCCCGGACGAAGCGGCGCGCAACGCCTCCTTTTACCGGCCGCCCAAGGACAGCCCGGAAATGTCCTACCTGCACGAGCGGCGGCGGCTGTTGGGCGGATATGTGCCGTACCGCACGCCGCCCACGGGCAGGGTGGAAGCGCCGCCGCTCGATTACCTGAAGGAATCGCTCGAGGGCTCGGGCGGGCGCGAAGTTTCCAGCACCATGGCGTTCGTCCGCGTGCTGACGCTGCTGTTGAAGCACCCGCAGATCGGCAAGCGCGTGGTGCCGATCATTCCCGACGAGGCGCGCACGTTCGGCATGGAATCGCTGTTCCGGCAGTTCGGCATCTATGCCAGCCAGGGACAGCTCTACCAGCCGCACGACGCGGAGATGTTCCTCTACTACAAGGAATCGAAGGACGGGCAAATCCTGGAAGAGGGCATCACCGAAGCCGGCTCCATGTCTTCCTTCACGGCGGCGGGCACGGCGTACGCCAACTACGGCGTACCGATGATCCCGTTCTTCATTTATTACTCGATGTTCGGATTCCAGCGGGTGGGCGACCTGATCTGGGCCTTCGCCGACGCGCGCGGCAAGGGTTTCCTGTGCGGCGGGACGGCGGGCCGGACCACTTTGGCCGGCGAAGGACTGCAGCACCAGGACGGCCACAGCGTGGTGCTGGCGAGCACGGTGCCCACCTGCGTCGCTTACGACCCGGCGTATGCCTATGAGATCGCCATCGTGGTGCAGGACGGCATCCGGCGCATGTACCAGGAGCAGGAGGACCGGTTTTACTATCTGACGCTCTACAACGAGAATTACCCCATGCCGCCCATGCCCAAGGGAGTAGACCCCGAGGATGTGCTCAAGGGCATCTACCGCTTCCGTGCGGCCGAAGAGGGCAAGGCGCAAGTGCAGTTGTTCGGCAGCGGTCCGATCCTGAACGAGGCGCTGCGCGCGCAGCAGATCCTGGCCGGCAAGTACGGCGTCCCTGCCGATGTGTGGAGCGTCACCAGCTATAACGAGCTGCGGAGGGAAGCGCTCCGCGTGGAGCGCTGGAACCGGCTGCATCCGGACCAGCCGGCGCAGACGCCGCATATCGTGCAGGCGCTAAAGGGCGCGGAGGGGCCGATCGTCGCCGCCACCGATTACATGAAGGTGGTGGCCGACCAGGTTGCGCCCTGGCTGCCGGGACGGATGGAGACGCTGGGCACCGATGGGTTCGGGCGCAGCGACAACCGCGAATATCTGCGCCGGCATTTCGAGATCAACGCCGAATCGATCGCGGCGGCGGCGCTTTCGCGGCTGGCGCGCGAGGGCACGTTCGACGTCGCGAAAGCCCGGGCGGCCTTCGCCGAGCTGGGCGTCGACACCGAGAAGATCGACCCCGCGAGGGCGTGACGGCTGCGGGGAAGCCACATGCACATCGGGCAGCGTGTCGCGGCGGTCGGGATGGTGGTTTCCGGTGCGCTCGCGGTAGCGAAGATCTTCGCGGGCATGACCGGCCATTCCACCGCGGTGATGGCCGACGGGTTCGAATCGGGGAGCGACGTTTTCGCCAGCGGTTTCGTGCTGCTCGGCTTGACCCTGGCGGCCAAACCCCCCGATGAAGACCATCCCTACGGACACGGCCGCATTGAAATCCTCACGGGTTTGCTGATCGGCCTCGGGCTCACTGCTGGCGGCGCGCTCATCTCCTACGCTTCGCTGCAGCATCTGGGGCAGCCGCGCACCCCTCCGGCGGCATTCGTAGTCTGGCCGTTGCTGGCCTCCCTGGTGGCGAAGACGGGCCTGGCCACATTCAAATTCCGCTACGGCCGCAAGCTGCAGAGCGTGGCGTTGACCGCCGACGCGTGGAACGACGCCATGGATACGGGTTCGGCCATGGCGGCGCTGGTGGCGGTCGCGCTCACGCGGAGCGATCCGGTGCGTTTCCTCGATGCCGACCGCTATGGCGGCTCGCTGGTGGGGCTGATCGTGGTGCTGGTGGGCGTGCGCGTGGCGCGCGACACGGCCATGCAATTGATGGATACCATGCCCGACAACCGTCACATGAAGCAGATTCGCGAAGCGGCCTACACGGTCGCGGGCGTGCGCGGCGTGGAGAAATGTTTTGCGCGCAAGACGGGGATGCGGTACCACGTGGATCTGCACCTGGAGGTCGATCCCGAGATGACGGTCCGGCAGTCTCACGAGATTGCGCACAAGGTGCAGTTGCGCATCGTGGAAAGTCTGGATTGGGTGGCGGACGTACTGGTGCACGTGGAGCCGGCGCCGTAGGGGGGCGGTGGACGGTCGGAGCGGTAGTTCGAGTCCTACCTGGGGAGGCAGGCGCTTGTACGCAAACCTGTGGATTCAATGGACTGGCCACCGCACCTCAAGAACCCCAGCCGGATTCGAACTCAACTCCCTCGGCGCGCAGTGGTCCACGTCCGAAAGAAGTGCGGTGAACCCGTCCACCGTGAGCCCGGCCTCTCGAATCAGCGCCCGAGGGTTCCTTTGGCCAGTTCTTTATGGTCGGGGATGGAGAGGCGTCTGTGCGGCGGTTCGGCGTGCCGGAATTCGTATCCGACCTTTCGGAATGCCTTGACTGCATCGCTACCGGAAACCACCGGCAGCTTCATCCGCCGGTGACCTCTATGACCTCTTCGAGAATGCTCGGAGGCAAGGGATCACCGTGCTTCCGGAGGCTTTCTAAGTAACCTTCGATAGCCTCACGGATGTTCTCGGTTGCTTCCACGCGGGTTCGGCCCTGGGAAACGCATCCAGGCAGAGCCGGGCAGGTTGCCACAAACATCCCGTCCTCGTCTGGCTCCAAATAGACGCGATACTTCATCAACCAGCATTCTACCAGAGCCGCGACGCTAGCCTTCAACCTGAACAGAGTCGGCGGGCCATTCCACCGCGGTGATGGCCGACGGGTTCGAATCGGGGAGCGATGTGTTCGCCAGCGGTTTCGTGCTGCTCGGCTTGACCCTGGCGGCCAAGCCCCCCGATGAAGACCAATCCCTACGGACACGGCCGCATTGAAATCCTGGCGGGTATGCTGATCGGCCTCGGGCTCACCGCCGGCGGCGCGCTGATCTCCTACGCTTCGCTTGCAGCATCTGGGGCAGGTGCGAACGCCTCAACCCACCGCGCCCACCGCGGCGCAACTGAGTGACGGGTCGGGACTCGGGCGGTATACTTCAAGAGGAGATGACGATCGCCGACCACATCCGGGACAAGCATGTCGAGATCCT
>JADGNR010000193.1 GCA_017883415.1 Bryobacteraceae bacterium
GCGGCGCAGGCCAAGGAAGACAGCGGCCCGCCCATGCCTCCCATCAAACAATGAAATCTCCTTATGTGAACGAGCTCGAGGCGAATCAGCCGATCACGACCAGCTTTCTGGTCCACTCCAAGGAGATTCGCACGAAGAAGAGCGGCGAGCTGTATCTTTCCCTCCTCCTGGGCGACCGCACCGGCGACCTGGACGCCAAGATGTGGGACAACGTGGCCGAAGTGATCGACGGCTTCGATCGCGACGATTTCGTCAAGGTCAAAGGCCTGGTCCAGGTGTTCCACAACCGGCCGCAGTTGACCATCCATAAAATACGGCGGATGGACGATAGCGAGATCGACTTTTGCGATTACTTTCCCTCCTCGCGCCGCGATCCGGCCGAGATGTGGGACGAACTCCGCGGGATTGTCGCCGGAATCTCCAATGCTCACCTCAAAGGCCTGCTCGAAGCCGTGCTGGGCGATGAAGAGATCGCGCACCGCTACCGGCGGGCGCCGGCCGCCAAACAGATCCACCATGCATTCCTCGGCGGCCTGATCGAGCACGTACTCTCGCTGTGCACCCTGGCCCGCATGGTGGCGCCCCATTACCCCAATGTCGATGGCGATCTGCTGCTCACCGGCGCGGTGCTGCACGACATCGGGAAGATCTACGAGCTGAACTACGAGCGCGGCTTTTCCTACTCCAACGAAGGCCAACTGCTGGGCCACATCCACATCGGGCTGCGCATGGTGGCCGACAAACTCCGCGGCATGCCCCAGTTCCCGCCGCCGTTGCGGACGCTGGTGGAGCACATGATCCTGAGCCATCACGGGCAGCTCGAATTCGGTTCGCCCAAGCTGCCGCAGTTCCCCGAGGCGCTGCTGCTGCACTACCTGGACGATCTGGACTCGAAGATGGAATGCATGCGGGCGCTGATCGCCAACGATCGCCAGGTGGAGGGCTGCTTCACCATCTTCAACCACGCTCTGGAGCGCCCGGCCCTGAAGAAAGATCGCTTCCTGAACGGCGAGGGGGAAGCACCGCGGATGCCCGTGGCCGGGGCGCTCCCCGAGGAGCCGCCGGCGCTCACTCCGGCGGGAATCGAAGGCGCCGCGCAGCCGGACCCGGTAGCGGCGGCGGCCAAGCAGCATCCTTTGTTTGCGCCCCAGCCGGCCTCGTTCTTTGCCGACAAGCTGAAGCAAGCGCTCCAGCCCGCCGGCTCGGAGCGGAAAAGCTGATGGCCAAGCCCGCGCGCGAAGTGCCCCCGCCGCTCGAATTGCTGTGTCTGCGGGCGCTCTGGTCGCTCGAGCAAGGCACCGTGAAAGACGTGCAGCGGATCGTGGCCCAGACGCGCCCGCTGGCGTACACCACCATCATGACCGTGCTCGACCGTTTGCTGCGCAAGGGCAAGCTCAGGCGGCATAAGATGGCGCGGGCGTTCGTCTATTCGCCCGAAACCTCGCGCGATGCCATGCGGCGGGCGGCCCTCACCGAATTGCTGGACGGTTATTTCGACGGCTCGGAAGAAGCGCTAATCCTGTTTCTCCAGGGCCGCGAGCCGGCGCGTCCCGCCGCCCCCGCCGGGGATCGCCTCGACACCGTGCTGCTGTAGGCGGCACCTCGGACCGACCAGAACTCCAACTCACCGCGGAGGGCGCAGAGATCGCGCGGAGAAGGCAAGATAGAGCCGGTCTTCTCCGCGACCTCCGCTCGCGCCGCGCGCCGAGCGGCGTCCGAAGACCCGCACCCCCAGAGGCGAGGTCCACACCCACCCGCTCGTAGACGAACGACTTGCACACGATAGCAGAACTACGGTGGCCGGCCGCATTCTGAACGGAACCTGGCACGATCGTTTTACCTGGGTGGTCCCATGCACGTCGTGAGTCACAAGGCGATACGGCTGTTCTGCGAGGAATATCCCGGCGCCGAGAGCGCCATGGACCACTGGTACCGAGTTGCGAAACGCGCTACGTGGACCAGTTTCGCGGAGGTGAAGCAGTCGTTCAACACGGCGGAGTTGGTCACACCCTACGTGGTGTTCGACATTGGCGGCAACAAGTACCGGCTCATCGCGGAGATCCACTTCAGCCGTGACGTCCTGTTTATCCGTTGGATCATGACGCACAAGGAGTATATGAAAGGAGCGGGGAAGGAATCATGAGCGCTACCCGGACTGTCGACCGGAAGAAATACGTTCGCCTGGCCAACCGCATCGTGGTCAAGGCGATCGAGTCCGAGGATGAATATGACCGGATGGTTGCCGCAGTGGAGCAGTTGATGGACAAAGGCGGGGACCGTCTGTCCCCGGAGGAATCGGCACTGTTGGAAACCATGGCTATTCTGATCCAGGCCCATGACGACCGCCATCACCCGCTGCCACCTGTGCCTCCTTACGAGATGCTGCGATACCTGATGGAAACCAGCGGCCGGACAGCGCGGGACCTGCTGCCAATCTTCGCCACCCGTGGCCGTCTATCCGAGGTCTTGCACGGTAAGCGTTCCATCAGCAAGGAGCAGGCAAAGAAGCTCGCCGCGTTTTTCAAAGTCACGGCGGACCTGTTCATTTAGCTGGTGGGCGTCACCGCAAGCGGAGGACCGGCCGCGGGATAATGGTTCCAATGCAAAACATTCTACCGGTGCTCTGTTTCATTGCCGGCTTCGTCCTCGCCTGGCTGGTGCTGCGATGGCGCCGGCAGGAAACCGAAGGGGCCTTCAAGGCCCTTTCCGCGGACGCGCTGGCCCAAAACAACCGGGCCTTTCTCGACCTGGCCCAGTCCGCCCTGGCGCAAACGCAGCAGGCCGCGCGCGGCGATCTGGCGCTGCGGCAGCAGGCGATCGTGGAGCTGGTGACGCCGGTGCGCGCCTCGCTCGATAAGGTCGATTCCAAGATCCAGGAGCTGGAGACGGCCCGCGCGGGCGCCTATGCCGCGCTGCATGAGCAGGTCCGCAGCCTGATCGAGACGCAAGCGCAACTGCGCGCCGAAACCGGCAAACTGGTGACGGCGCTGCGCACCCCGAGCGTGCGCGGCCACTGGGGCGAGATCCAGTTGCGGCGGGTGGTGGAGATGGCCGGCATGGTGGACCATTGCGACTTCGTCACGCAGAGCACACTCACCTCGGAAGACGGCCGCCTGCGCCCCGACCTGCTGGTCCGCCTGCCCGCGGGCAGAACCATTGTGGTGGACGCCAAGACGCCGCTGGACGGCTACCTGCAAGCCATCGAAGCACCCGACGAGGCTACCCGCAAGGTCCACCTCGCCGGGCACGCGCGGCAGGTGCGCGCCCACATGACGGCCCTGAGCCGCAAATCCTACTGGGAACAGTTCGAGCACGCGCCCGAATTCGCCGTCTTGTTCCTGCCCGGCGAGTGCTTCTTCAGCGCGGCTCTGGAGAGCGATCCGTCCCTCATCGAAGCGGGCGTGGCGCAAAACATCATCCTGGCCACTCCCACCTCGTTGATCGCGCTGCTGCGCGCGGTGGCCTACGGCTGGCGGCAGGAGAAGCTCGCGCAGAACGCGGCGGAGATCAGCACGCTCGGCAAGGAGCTGTTCAAGCGCCTCTCGGACATGGGCGAGCATTTCAACCGCGTCGGCAAGAGCCTGGAGCGCGCCGTCGAAGCGTATAACGGCGCGGTCGGCTCGCTGGAAACCCGGGTGATGGTGACCGCCCGCAAGTTCGCCGACCTGAAGACCGCCCCGCTCGGCGTGGAGATCGCCGAACTGGAGCCGGTGGAGAAGAGCGTGCGCGCCGTGACGGAAGAGTGAGCGCTAAAGCTGCGCCGGCCCGACGGGCAGAAGTCCTCCGTGGCGTTCCGTCGCACTGCCCGGCGTGCCGCAGTTCACAAAAAGCCAGCCGGTATCGGGTGCTGCGCCGGGCATGCGTATGTCCACCTGGTAAATGCCGATCAGGCCCGGCGCCAACCCGGCGAAGGTCACCTCCAGAGGCTGCCCGTCCTGGTCATAGCCCACGTGGCACTCGAAAGGATCGGCGAGCGGGAACAGGCGATCCAGCGGAGCCGGTATTCCGGTAGTCATCGCCGGGGCCACCGCGCCCAAGCCGACCGCATAGGCGTGAATGATCTCTCCCGGCTGAGCGGGCGAACCAACGCCGACCAGACCGCTGAAATCCTGGTGGCCGGCAATCAGGCTGCCGGAATCGAAAAAGTATGGAAAACGCGGAACCACCGCGACCTGTGTCGCCGGGCAACCTTCGAATACCGACGAATGTTCGAGAGCCACGGTAATCGCCGCCCGCGGCGCCAATTCAAACGGAACCTGAAACCAGACTTCCCAGGGAGAGATCGTCAGCAGCGGCAGAGGCACGCCATCGGCCAACACCCGTACCCCGTCCAGTTCGGAGGGCAGCGGCACGGGCGCGACCGCCGTGGAATCGGTCAGCCCGCTCCCGCGGATGGGCAGGATCGATCCGGGCATGAGAGCGAGGAATCCCGGCACGCACACCGGGGTCCGCCCGATCAGTTCCTGCACCGCCCCGCTATGGGTATCGATCTGGACCAGGCGGCTGCCCGTGACGGCAAACACCACTCCGCCCAGACCCGCGATCACCGCGGTGTCTACCGCTTGCGGGAAACTGGTCAGTTGCGTATTTCCCGTTCCGTCCGGGTGGATGGTGAAGACCTGGGCTACCTGCGCAACTCCCGGCACGGCCACATAGGCTACCAGGTTGCCATCGTTGGCGATCGATGCATTGAGTGCCGAGCCGGAGCGCGCCAGCAGCACGTCCCGGCCGCTGCCCAGTTCCAGGGCGCGCAGGTGCACTCCATCCGAAGGCGTCGAGGCCGTCTCGTAGACCACCCACGTGGCGGCATCGTCGACGATCGCCGTCGCGGGCTGTTCGGATGTCGAGAGGCTCCGCGCGCCTTGCGGACTCCAGAGAATCAGCGCCCCGCTTTGCGGATCGAAGCCCAACACCCGCCCGTCGCTGGTGACCGCCTGCTGCCCGCTGGCCGGCCGGACCGGCACCTGCACGGTCGTCCCGGTTTCGAGATCGTGCAGTTCGCGAATGTTGGCTTGCGGCGGGAAACTGAACCCCGGGAATAGCAGGGCATTGAAGACAAACCTGCCATTGCGGCTGATCTGCGCCTCTCCGGCCAGCGGCGCCCCATCGGGCTGCCCGGCCACCGACAGCAGAGAGTGGCTGGTGCTTGGGCGGGTGATGCAGGAACTTCCGCCAATGCACTGCAGGTATTCGGTGTACGAAAACACGCGGCCATCGCCGCTCACCTGAGGGTTGCCCTGAAGCTGCTGTGGACTCCCCACGCCCGCAGGCGGGGGATCCGTCAGCCGCTCGATCGCGCCCGCTCGAATCCGGTATATGGCAGTGGTTGCGGGCAGGTGCTGCGCGAGTTCGGAGGCTAGCCTCACACGCGTCACGAAGTAGAGTTGCGAGCCGTCATCGGTGGGGGCCAGGCCCGAGAATTGCGCAGACGCGCTCCCGGCGAACAACAGCGCCAGGGCCAGCGCGCAAGCCTGAGGATCGCGCCGCCGGGCCCTCGATATCGTGGCAACCGCAAGAGCCGGCATAAGATAATAGGTTCCTTTTACCTTTTGCTCACACACTTGCAAGTTGCCCACCATCCCGCCCGGACGTTATTTTTCAAGTCTTTGCAGGTTACGGCGAGCCCTTCGCGCCGGTCCCCGATGTGTCCATGTGACCCTGCCCCGCGGCACTGTGGCACCAAGGCCTACAGCATTGCGATTACAGGCTCTTGCCGCGCACATCCTTTAGCACGGCGGCCCAGCCGGGATAGCCGCGCGCGGCCGAATACGCGTCTTCTTCCAGGTTGAAGGCCACATCCACGCGAGCGCCAGGCACGAATTCCGCGGCGCGGCCGGCAAAGTTCCAGGCCTTCAACGCCAGCACCCGGCCGTTCTGCTTCACCATCACGCGCAGGTGCTTTTCCTTCAACACCACGGGCGGTGCGGCCACTTCCAGGTCCAGTGCCGCGAGCAGCGGCGGTGGATTACCGTGGCCGAAGGGCGCCAGCGTGAATACGTCTTCCACGCTCTGCTCGTCGATCTCGCGCAGCTCCACCACGGCGTCGATCTCCAGGCTCGGCCGAAAGTCCTCGGCACTGAGCCGCGCCGCCGCGTAGGCGTTGAACCGCTCGCGAAACTCGCCCACGCGCGCCGCTTCGAGCGTGGCCCCCGCGGCGTGTTTGTGGCCGCCAAAGCGCACGAAGAGCCCGGGCATCGACTCCAGCGCGTCCAGCAGATGGAACGCCGGTATACTGCGGCCGGAGCCCTGCGCCAGGCCGTCTTCGGGATTAAGGCCGAGCACGAACACGGGGCGGTGCACTCGATCCACCAGGCGGCTGGCCACGATGCCGAGCACGCCCCGGTGCCATGGTTCGGCGTAGTACACCAAGGCGGCCGCCGATTCATCCACCGCCGTGAGCGCGCAGGCTTCGAGGATTTCGGCCTCCACCTGCTGGCGCTCGCCATTCTGAGTATGCAGTTGCCGGGCCAACTCGCGCGCCCGCGCGGGGTCGCCGGTAAGGAACAACTCGACCACCGTTTGAGCCGTGTCCATGCGGCCCGCGGCGTTCAACCGCGGGGCGATCTGGAAGGCCACCTGCCGGGCACTGGGCACGGCCTCGCCGGTAAACCCCGCGACATCGAGCAGCGCGCGCAGCCCCGGATTGCGCACCGAGCGCAACCCGGCGAGCCCGTGTTTCACGATGATGCGGTTCTCGCCCGAAAGCGGCACCACGTCGGCCACGGTGGCGATGGCGGCGAGCTTGAGGAACGATTCGGAAATGCGCCGCACCTTTTCGGGCGGCCACTCGAGCGTAGCCAGCAGCGCCTGCACCAGCTTGAACGCCACGCCCGCGCCGCACAGGTTTTTCTCGGGATACGGGCAATCGGGCCGGTTCGGGTTGAGCACGGCCAGCGCCGGCGGCAATTCGGTCTCGGGCAGGTGATGGTCGGTGACGATGACGTCGATCCCCAGCTCGCCGGCGCGCCGCACCACATCGTTCGCGCGGATTCCCGTATCCACGCTGACGATGAGCCCGACTCCTTCGGCCGCGGCCGCCTCCACCACCTCCGGACGCATGCCGTAGCCCTCTTTCAGCCGGTGCGGCACGTGGTAGCCGGCGGCGCCGCCGGCGAGCGCGATGGCTTTCTTCAGAAGCACCACCGAGCTGGTGCCGTCCACGTCATAATCGCCATAAATCAGGATCTTCTCACCGGTCCGGATCGCCTTGCGCAGGCGCGCGATGGCTCGCGGCATATCGCGCATGGCCAGAGGATCGTGCAGGTCGTCGAGCGAGGGCGCAAGGAAACGGTGCGCGGCAACAGGGTCGCCGAAGCCGCGATGGACCAGCACCTTCGCCACGGGCGTCCCCATGTGGAGCGCGGCCGATAACGCGTCCACCTGCTCTCGATCCACGATGGGCAAGAGCCAGCGGGCACCCGGCAGGCGGTCAGTTCTTGGAAAAATATCCGCCGAAGTCGTCTTCATCCTCGTCGTCTTCGCCGGCCAGGCGCGAGAGGATTTCATCCTCCGCGCCGAGGAACTCGTGGTACCAATCGGGCTGCACCTGGTACACGTAGAGGCGGGATTGGTGGTCGAAGGCCAGCTCGATGGAGCACGTCTGGCCCTCGTGGATCCGCAGTCCGCGCAGCCGCGCCTGGAATTCGCGCAACTCTTCACGGGTCAGATCGAGATCGTCCAACTGTCCCAGCAAATCGTCCACATCGTCTGTCTCGAATTCCCGGGTGGCCAGGATGATCAGTTGGATTCCGCTCTTCTGCGCGACTTCCAGGAACGCCCGATAATCGGGGTGATGCTCGGTGTCCCACAGCACCAGGGGAAGGTTTTCCAGGCCGCCCGAGCTGCCGTGGAAGACGGCAAAAGCAGCCGAGTCGAGATACTCCAGGATTTCGCGTTTCAGTGTGTCGAGATTGGCATCCACGTGATTGAGCCTCAGCCCTGCGCCAACACCAGAATATCAGAGGGGCCGGCCAGGTCGCGTGCGGAAGGCGTAACGATGGTCTTCGGCCCGATGTAGATCTTGCGATTCTCGCGGATCGCGGCGCGCACATCGTCCTCGCACACAAAACCGACTGGAGGGGGCGGAGGCGCCGGCCGCGGTGCGGGTGGAGGTTCGGGCTTGGACGGCGGCGGGGTGGCGGGTACTTCTGTGGTCAGTCAGCCATACCCGCCCTTGGGACCGGGAGCGCCGCGCCGGGACAGGAAGCGATCCACCACCTCGGCGGCGACATGGGGGACCACTGCGGTCGCGACCTTCGCCGGCTCGGGCGCGCACGAGGTTCCGCACGAGGGCCCGCCCGGCGCCGGCTTGGCGGCACCCATGCCGCGCGCTGCCAGATATCGCTCCACGGCCGCGATCACCGCGTGACGATCGATGGACGCGGGCGCGCCCGCCGAACTCCCCGCCGAAGACGCCGCGTGGTAATCGAGCGGCATCTCGAAAGCCTCTTCCAGCCTGCGCGCGACGTAGGCCAGCCGCTTGACGTTGATCAGATGCAGGGGGCCGATGTTATCCGACGTGATGTTGCCCGCCGCGGCGCCGCACCCCAGCGTCATGGCGGGAAATAGGTTGGTGGTGATGCCGGTCGAGCCCTGCGGCGCCGGCGTATTCACCAGCACGCGCATGGCCGGCATACGCATGCCGTATTCGCGCGTGCGCGCGTCGTTGGTCGAATAGATCACCGCCGTGTGACCCATGCCGCCGAACTTCAGCAGGGCATAGCAAGTGTCCTGGGCGGCGTTGAAATCCTTGACGAAGTAGAGCGACAGCACCGGCGAAAGCTTCTCGGCGGAGAGCGGATGCTGCTTGCCCACGCCCCCCACCTCGGCGCAGAGAATCGACGTATCGGGCGGCACTTCAAACCCCGCCATCCGGGCGATCTTGGCAGGCGCCTGGCCGACGCATTGCGGATTCACGGTCCAGTTGGGCATGATCAGCAGCTTGCCCAAGGCGTCCTTCTGCGCCTCGTTGGCGATGTATGCCTTCTGGGCCTTCAGCAGGCTCAGCACGCGGTCGCGCAGCGATGCTTCCGCCACTAGCGCCTGCTCGCTGGAGCAGACCGTGCCATAGTCGAACGACTTGCCGGCGACGATCTTGGGAATCGCGTCTTCCAGGTCCGCCGAAGTATCCACCAGCACCGGCACGTTGCCTGGGCCCACGCCGAAAGCCGGCTTGCCGCTGGAATAGGCCGCTTTGACAATCCCCGCGCCGCCGGTGGAAAGGATCACGCCGGTGCGCTCGTGCCGCATGAGCGCGTTGGTGGCCTCGAGCGTGGCGTTATCGACGCATTGAATGATCTCTTCGGGCGCGCCCGCTTCCACCGCGGCCTGGTACAGGAGGGCGGTGGTTTCGCAGGTGCATCGGTGCGCCCGCGGATGCGGGCTGACCACGATGGCGTTGCCCGCCTTGAGCGAGATCAGCGTCTTGTAGATCGCAGTCGAGGTGGGATTGGTGGTCGGCAGGATGGCGGCGACTACCCCCACGGGGACGCCGATCTCGACTACCTTCTCGTCGGGCAGTTCGCGCAGAATGCCCACCGTCTTCATGCCGCGCATGCGGCGCGGCAGCCAGTCGCAGGCCAGCAGATTCTTTACGTATTTGTCCTTGGCATTGCCGTAACCGGTTTCTTCGACGGCCAGGTCGGCCAAGCGCCGGGCATTGGCGCGCGCCGCGGCAGCCATTCGCTCCACCACCGCGTCCACCTGTTCCTGGGAATAGGTGCGGTATTTCTGCCAGGCTGCGTATGCCTTCTCGACTTTGGTGCGGACCTCCTGGATGGAGAGAAGGTCTTTATCCTCGAGCATCGGCCTTTACTTCTTGAGACCGCCTAGCGGAAGGACTTTTTCGACTTCCTCGTGCGGACTGGGAATGACATGGACGCTGATGAGCTCGCCGACGCGCCGGGCCGCGGCCGCACCCGCGTCCGTCGCCGCCTTCACCGCGCCGACATCGCCGCGCACCATGACGCAGACCAACCCGGCGCCGACGAATTCCCGGCCGGTCAAGGTCACGTTGGCGGTCTTCACCATGGCATCGGCCGCCTCGATTGCGCCCACCAAACCCTTTGTCTCGATCAGGCCGAGGGCCTCCATTGTTCCTCCAGTTGAAAGCGAAAAGACTAACCTATCATAAATCCGCGAGTAAATGCTGTAGGGGAGTGTGGAAGACGTGACAAAAAGGAAATGGTTCCAAGTGACCTGATTCCCAGCCTTGTCCACCACCGGCATGCACGGTACTGAACATCGCATTCCAGAGCGTCGGACGCTTCGCCAGTCTGCTCCCCGGCCACTGGGTTTAGACAACAGCCGGATTAACGCTTCCTGGCGCGCCGCAACTTCTCTCTGAAACGGGACCGGACGCTCGTAACGGCCT
>JADGNR010000483.1 GCA_017883415.1 Bryobacteraceae bacterium
GCCACGCACCCTCGGCCGAGTTCCTCGAGGTTGTGCGTCTTTCGAAACGGCACATCGTGCCAGGCGAGCAACGCCTTCAGGGCCTTTTCGGCGGCCTGCTGGCTATGGAACATGACATCCCCCCACAGTCCCTCCGCCGGAGCCGAAATTTCATGTGATGCCGCCTTCAAGTCCAGTTCCGCCTTGGCGAGCCACGCTCGAACATCTTGGAGGCGGGCGTCGTCAGGCCCCATGCATCATCCGCCCTTCGCGCAGCACCGTGCCGGGAAGCGAAGCCTTTAGCTGGCGGCGCTGTTCAAAGTAGGAACTGGTGCAAACGAGAACGTCAGCGGCGGTGCCTGTGCCGCGCAGCGCTTCGTATGCCAGACGGCTCCGGCGCCGCTCCGGGCGCGCATCATCCGGCACCACTACCAACAGATCATAGTCGCTGTCAGAGCCGGCATCGCCGCGGGCAACGGAACCGAAAAGGTATACGCGCTCGGGCTGATACGCTTCCACTAGCCGGCGCACCGCGTCGGCGAGAACCGGATCGTCCGCGGCCGGTGTTTTGAAAGTGGTGGCGTGTTCTGCCGCCATGGCTTCGTCCACCACCAGTTTGCCACAAAGGGAGATTTGGTCGGGGCGAGTGGATTCGAACCACCGACCTCCTGGTCCCGAACCAGGCGCTCTAGCCAGGCTGAGCCACGCCCCGACCTTTACAGTGTAGTCTGTTGCACCCTGCCGAGACAAGCGCGTACTATCGAATTCGTGGCCGAAAGCGAAAAACTCCGCGAACTGCCGGCGGTGCATGAGGTTCTCGATCGCCTCGCCCCGCTCTTGACGCGGTTTCCCCGCGCGCTGGTGGTGGCCGAGATCCGCCGCGCGCTCGACCAGATGCGCGCCGAGATCCAGAGCGGCCGCGAGCCGGGTCTGGCCGCCGAAGCGCGCGTGGAACGGTCGCTGGCGGCCCTCGAACAGCCCTCGCTCCGGCGCGTCGTCAACGCCACCGGCGTCGTGCTGCATACCAACCTCGGACGCGCGCCGCTCGGGCCCATCGCCGTGCTGCCGGGGTATTCCAATCTCGAGTACGATCTCGCGGCCGGGCGGCGCGGCAAGCGGGACAGCCATACCGCCGGACTGCTCGAGGCCCTGCTCGGCGCCCCTGGTATCGCCGTGAACAATAACGCGGCGGCCATCTTTCTGGCGCTCCACGAGCTCGCCTCCGGCGGCGAAGTGGTGGTCTCGCGCGGCGAGCTCATCGAGATCGGCGACGGCTTCCGCATCCCCGACATCATGGCGCACTCCGGGGCCGCGATCCGCGAAGTGGGGACCACCAACCGGACCGAGCTCGACGATTACCGCGCGGCCATCAACGAGCGCACGCGCCTGCTGCTGCGCGTCCATCCCAGCAATTTCCGCATTTCCGGCTTCACCGCCCGTCCTCCACTGCGCGAGCTGGCGGCCCTGGGACGCGAGCGCGGCGTGCCCGTGTATGAGGATCTGGGCAGCGGGTGCGTGGCCGATCTGCGGGCATTCGGGATCGAGGAGCCGCTGGTCTCCGACAGCCTCAAGGCCGGCGCCGGCCTGGTCTCATTCAGCGGCGACAAGCTTCTCGGCGGACCGCAGGCCGGCATCCTCGCCGGGCGGCCGGAAATCGTGGCGCGCCTGCGCCGCAACCCGCTGTTCCGCGCCCTCCGGCTCGACAAGATCATCTACCAGGCTCTCGAAAATACGCTGCGCGCCCTGCTGCTGGAGCGCTGGGAATGCGTGCCGGCGCTGGCCATGATCCGGCAGACGGCAGCGGCCATCCGCGCGCGGGCCGAAGCGCTGGTGGGGCGCGTCCCGGGCATTCGCGCCGAAATCGTGCCGGGGAGCTCCGTCATCGGCGGCGGCGCCACACCGGAACAGGCGATTCCCACCTGGCTGATCGCGATCGCATGCTCGAGCCCGGTGGATTGGGAGCGCCGCCTGCGCGCGGGCTCGCCGCCGGTGGTGGCGCGCATCGAAAACGAACGGCTGGTGCTGGACCTGCGGACCGTGTTTCGCGAAGAGGAGGCGGAGTTGGCCGCGGCGCTGCTTGCGCTCGCCCGTTAGGCAGGGGGGATTCCAACTCACCGCGGAGCCGCGGAGAACGCGGAGGCCGCGCGAAGCAGCAACGAGAATTCGGCTCCGCGATCTCCGCCGTCTCTGAGCCCTACCTGCACCCGCCTTCTCCGCGTAGTCTCCGCGCCCTCTGCGCCTCCGCGGTGAATTGGAGGTTGGCCTATAACCTCGCTAGGCCCGTTCCAGGTAAGTGCCCTCGGCCGTGTTGACCTTGATCTTCTCGCCTTCGGTGATGAACGACGGCACTTGCACCACCAGCCCCGTTTCCATCTTGGCCGGCTTGGTGACGTTGGAGACGGTCGCGCCCTTCATGCCGGGCTCGGTCTCCACCACCGTCATATCCACCGCCGCCGGAAGTTCCACGCCCAGCGGCTTGCCTTCGTAAAACTCCACCTTCACCCGCAATTGCGGGATCAGGTATTGCGTCGCGTCCCCCAGAATGTCTTTCATCAGGTGCATCTGCTCGAAGTTCTCGGTGTTCATGAAGTAGTAGTATTCGCCGTCGTCGTACAGGTACTCCATTTCATGCTCTTCCAACTGCGCTTTTTCCACCTTGTCTTCGGAGGAAAACCGGTGCTCGGTCATCGAGCCAGTGCGCAGGCTGCGCATCTTGGCCTGCACGAATCCGCGCAGATTTCCGGGCGTACGGTGCGTCATGCTGAACACCGAATACAGTTCGTTGTTGAACTTGATGATCATTCCCGGACGCAATTGTGTTGCAGAAATCATGAAACTCCTCAGCTATATGGACTTGAAAATCCAGTATAGCAAGCGTCCCTCAGAACGGCTGGATCTCTTCCCGCACGGGGTCGAAATCGATGCGCCGCTTTTGCATATAGGCGATGTTGCCCAGGTGCGAAGCCTGCGCCGACCGGTGGCCGATCAGCACGTCGCCATTGGGCAACTGGCGCGAGCGCACGCACTCCAGGAAATTCTGAATGTGGTCCAGATCCAGGTTGCTCGACGACTTCACGACCACCGGCTCGGGGTTCTTTCCCGCGGCATGAAATTCGTAGTGCGCGCGATCGATCAGCAGACGGCCGTCGGTTCCGGCGAACTCGATGCCCTCGCCCTTGATGCCGGGCGCCAGCGTGGCCTCGAAGGTGGCGGTGAATTGCGACGGATACTCCAGCAGCACGTTGATGGTGTCGGGCGCCGTGCGGCCATCCTTATAGTTGTAGACGCCGCCGGCCGCCACCGCGGACGTCGGAATGTCCTGACCCGTAAACATGTGCACCACGTCGATCCAGTGGGTGAACAGGTCGGTCACCTGCCCGCCGCCGAAATCCAGGTACGCGCGCCAGTTCCAATACTGCTGCGGGTCCCAGTCGCGCCACTTCAGCGGGCCCAGGAAATGCGCCCAATCGAGGTCCGCCGGCTGCGTGCGGAGCGATTCCGGCGCTCTCCGCAGGTGGTACCCGTTGCCGTGCCACCAGGTGCGCGCCAGCGTCACCTTGCCCAGCTTGCCCGTATCCATGTACTCGCGCTTGGCCGCGAGGTAGTGTTTGCCGGAGCGCTGCTGCATGCCCACCTGGCAAATCCGCTTGTGGATGCGCGCCGCCTTCACGATCGCCGGGCCTTCCTCGATTCGCAAAGTCAGCGGCTTTTCCACGTACACGTCTTTGCCGGCCGAGAGCGCGTCGATGGCGATGGGCGCATGCCAGTGGTCGGGCACGCCGATGAGCGCCACGTCCACATCCTTCATCTCCAGCACCTGGCGATGATCGGTGAAAACCTTGGCATGCGGGGCATCCTGCCGGGCGTGCTCCACCTGCACGCCGTAGATGTCGCATAGCGCCACCACGTCCACGTTGCCGGCTTGGAGGCAGTTGCCCATGTCGCCGCGGCCGCGCTCGCCGCAGCCGATCAGGCCGAGCTGGATGCGATCGTTGGCGCCCAGGACGCGCGAATAGGAAAGTGCGGTGGCGGTAGCGGCGCCACGCAGAAAGGCCCTGCGGGGGAGATCGATTTCGGACATACGACGATTATATACGCCGCCA
>JADGNR010000484.1 GCA_017883415.1 Bryobacteraceae bacterium
TCGTCGAACTGGCGCAGGGCCTGGGGCGTAATCCCCTGTTCATTGCGTGCGGAGCCACTCCCATTCAGGATTTTCAAATCGCTCTCAGGAAACATCCGCAAGCGAAAAACATTCTGTTGATCGACAGCGAAGAGCCCGATGACGGAAAGTTGTTCGAATCCAAATGCCAGTCTCGGGGCATCGGTCGGGGTTCGAAGGAGTCGGTGTTCTGGATGGTGCAATGCATGGAATCGTGGTTCGTGGCCGACCCGGAAGGTCTGAAAATCTACTATGGCCAGGGATTTAGCGAGAAGGCCATCGCCGGGAATCCGAACGTCGAAGAAATGCCGAAGAAACAGGTGTTCGATAAACTAAAGGCTGCGACCCGGGACACAAAGGCTGGACCGTACCATAAAACGAAACACGCGCCGCATCTGCTGAGGCTGATACGGCCGGAACGGGTCAAGCGGGCGTCCACCCACTGCCGCCGCCTGTTTGAATCCGTTCCGCGGATGGCCCGGCAAACTTGAGGAGCCGTTCCGCGGAACGTGCTGCTTCTAGCGGTCGCCGATGGTGTAGCCGATCCAAATCATGGCGCCGGGCGCGACATTGCTGCCGAACTGGTCGGTAAAGCTGGGCACGTAGTGCAGGTCGAACTGCGGGCGGATGAACACATGCTCGTTCAGGTAGATCTGAACTCCGACGCCGGCGTGAATCTGGAAATGGTTGGAACTGCCCACAGGCTGGGAGGAGGTGGAGCAGACGGCGGTTCCCACGCAGCCGCTCGAGGTGAAAGAAAAGCCGGTTTTGGCGCCGCCGATTCCGCCTTGCAACTGCACCACTACCTTCTTCTCGTTCACCGGGGCGAGGATGGCGTTGAAATCGTAGAAAGTCTGGCGGAAGGACAGGGGGCCGTAGTCTCTCTTGACCGGAGTGACGCTGGCTTCGCCCCCAACGCCGAAATGCTTCGATAGCATGATATCGGCTCCGAAGCCGAGGAAGAAGCCGCTGAGAGAAGGCGTCTGCTGGCAGGTGGGGTCCGTCGAAACGACCAAGCAGGTGCCGAACGCATTCGGCGAATTCTGGTTTTCGATTCCGGCTCCGGTCGACTTATCGTGAACGGTTCCGAAGCCGAGCTGGAAGTCGACCGCGCTCTGGGCAGCGGCGAACGGGATGGTAGCCAGAAACAGGAACAGCAGCGAAAGGTAGCGGGAAGTACGTTTCACGTCGGAAATCTCCTCTAGTTTTGCGGAATTCCAATACCAGTAACAGCCAAGCTTCTATTGATGGCAGATCTCGATGGCATCGTCAAGGCGTGTGCCTGCCTCAAATACTTCCGACGCGGCCTGTTTGGGGAAGGTTTCAGCGCTTCTGGCAGCGCGGGCAGAAGTGCGACGAGCGCGCGGCCACCAGCAGGCGGCGGATGGGAGTTCCGCAGGTGAGGCAGGGCCCGCCGGTGCGTTGGTAGACGCGGTGGCTGAACTGAAAAAAGCCTTTGCGTCCGCGCGCGTCGACGTAGTCGGAAATGGAAGATCCGCCCGCGGCGATGGCCTCGGTGAGGACGGCCACCATGGCGTCAAACAGGCGCCGCGCCCGCCCGCCTCCGAGGCGGGACGCACGCGCCAGAGGATGAATGCCGGCGCGGAAGAGGGTTTCATCCGCATAAATATTGCCGATCCCGCGCACGAACGCCTGGTTTAACAGCAGCGCCTTGATGCGCGTATTTCGGCGGCGCAGGGCGCGGGCGAAATCCTCAAACCGCACCTCCAGCGGTTCGGGGCCGAGTTGGCGCAGGCGCGCGGGGAATTCCTCGCTGAGCTGGAAGCAGCCGAACTGGCGGCTGTCGTCGTAGAGCAGGACGCCGCGATCGAGCGTGAGGATGGCATGGGTGTGCTTGGCGGCCGGTCCTTCGAGCAGCAGACGGCCGGTCATGCCGAGGTGGATCAGCAGGTAGCCGCCGCCCTCGAGACCCATCAAGATGAACTTGCCATAGCGTTCGATGCCCGCGATCCGGCGGCCGCGCAGGCGCTGCGCCATGGAGCGGGGGTCGCCGCCGCGCAGCACGCGCGTCGAGCGAAACTCGGCGGCGACGATGCGGCGGCCGACCACCGGCGCGAGCGATCGCGCCACGGTTTCCACTTCGGGTAGTTCGGGCACGGTTTCTTCAGTAAGCCGGGTGGCGGCGCGGTTTGTCAAGCGCGGGCAAACGTGGCGGCGGTGGAGGGCTTCACCGGTCAATCCGCTCGTCAGGGCACCGACTTGCCGGCGCCAACGCGCCGCGACGCCGAGTTTCGTGAAACGCGCCGAGCCAGCCGAGCGCGCGGAGAACCGAGTGGCTTGCTTTTTCTCCGCGTCTCGGCGTCCGCGGTGGGTTGGAGGCCCGCCCCCTCAGAAGTGCTGCCGCAGATCCGCGAAGCGCTCCAGGATCAGCAGCCGGCCATTGCCCGGCTGGATTTCCTGCTTCTCCAGCACCCAGGTGTGCGCGTGCGGGATAAACACGGCGTTCAGGCCGGCTTCGAGCGCGGGGTTGATGTCCGATTTCGGGCTGTTGCCGATCATCCAGGCTCGCTCCGGGTCCATGCCGCGCTCCTCCATCAGCGCACGGTAAGCGGCCGCATCTTTCTCCTTGACCACGGCGGTGTGTCCAAAGAAAACACCCAGGCCGGAGCGGTCGATCTTCAGCTTCTGCTCTTCCGGATGTCCCTTGGTAAAAAGCGTCAGGTCGTGGCGGAGGGCGAGATACTCCAGCGTTTCGGGGACGCCCTCGATCACCTCCATGGGGCGCTCCAGGATGCGTTGGGCGAACCCCATCACGGTGGCAAGGTCCGCTTCGCGCACTTCCCGCTCGCTCAGGTGCTGGTAGCATTGCTGCATGTTGCGTGCGAAGTTGAGCGAGCCGTAGCCGTGAATCTTGGCATTGGCCTCTTCGATCTCGTCGAGCACGGCGCGGACCTCGACCGGCGTCATGGCGGAGTGGGCCAGGAATTCGACGAACTCCTCGAAGGCGCGTTCGAAGTAGATGTTGTTCTCCCACAGGGTATCGTCGGCGTCCACGATCAGGAAGCGGCGCATCATCTCGTAATCCTGGGGGCCAGGCGGAACGGGATTTCGAACACGGCGTCCACGTCCACGGCCGCGCCGTTGCGCATTGCGGGCTCGAATTCCCATTTTGTGAGGGCTTCTTCGGCGGTGCGGTCAAGGCGGTCGTCGAGGTGCCGCAGCAGGGCGACGGAGCCGACGTGCCCGTCCTTGCGGATGACCGCGGAGAGCAGCACCTTGCCTTCCACCCTTTCCGAGACGGCGGCGGCAATGTACTTGGGGTCCACCTTGCGCAGGGGCACGGGCGCGCGGAGGACCGCGGGTGGCGCGCCGGGCAGCGGCTCATGCTCGGCGAACCACACGATCCAACTTCCCGAGTAGCTGGTCACATTGGGCATCTGGATGGCGACGGTATAGACGACGCGTCCCTCCATGCGGGGATCCGGAGAACTCGTCACGCGGGTGGCCGCGAGCGGTGGCGGAGCCAGCGGCGGCGTGCCGTGCGCCGCCAGCCGCGCCGCGGCCATCAGGTTTTCGCGCGAAGTGGGCGCCGAAGCCACCAGCGCCGGCCGTCCGTCCGTGGCGCCGCCCTGAGCCAGCAGCCCCGGCACAACCAGCATCGCGCTCTCGGGTGCGGAGGGATTGCCGGCTCCCTCCACGGACGGCGGCGTGATCTTGGGTCCACCGGAAAAGGCAGCCGTGTGCGATCCGGGCGGCGCGGGAAATTCCGCCAGTTTCACCGGGTTGAGCCCCACAATCGCCAGCGGCGTTTCGGTGGGTTCCATGGAGGACGGGCTGACGGCCGGGGCCTCGCTCACCGTGGGATTAGCCGCCGGCGCTGCCGGGCGGGACCGCGGCGGTTGAAACGGCCGAGGGACTTTGGGAAGCTCGATCAATGGCGCCGCCGCCAGTGCGAACTCGGGCGCGGCGGGCAGAGGCGCGGGTGCGGCGGCCGGCGCCCGCACCGCAGGCGGCGGTGTGAACTTGCGCGGCGGGAGGCGCGGATTGGGCGCGTCGAAGGGCAGCTTGGGGGCCGCTACCACCCACTCGGGCGCGGCGG
>JADGNR010000194.1 GCA_017883415.1 Bryobacteraceae bacterium
AACTCGTTGGCCATCGTCGCTGGTAGTGGAGCGGTAACGGCATTGTACACGGGCGATGGGGTCTACAGTTCCTCCGCGGGAACGGCCACGGTCTCGCTCAATCTTCCCGCGTCCGGATCGCTGGTGGTGCCCTGGGTGTCGCCCAATCCGGTCCCGGAGGTCACCGGGCCCGAATGGCCCTACACCATCACGTTGCAGGAAAAAGCGGGCGTGGCCACCAAACTCACCGTGTTCACCATCAATGACGTGAATAACCTGAGCGTCTTCGACACTCCCAATATTCCCGCCAATGGCAGTATTTCGGCGTCGCTGGCGCCCTCGGCGATCACCCCGCCCATCGACCGTGTGTACCAATTCGCCGGCCGGGATGCCGACGGCCGGGCCTGGACCCAGCAGCTTACGGTGCCCTTCGTCGCTTCCGCCAACCCGTTGATCCAGCCATCGATCACGCTCACGAGCACGCCCGCCGCCATCCAACGGAACCAGGCGGCCGATCCATCCTGCCAGTGGTCCCAGCAGTTGACCGTGCAGGAACAGGGCGGCTTCCTGACGCGACTCAACGGATTCACCGCCGGCGGCGCCGATTTCAGCACGCAAATCCAGCAACTGTTCGGCACGACCAGGCTGGCCCCGTATGGCACGCTGCAAGCCACCATGTGCTGGAGCAACATCAGCGCGCCGGATAGCAAATCTTACGTGTTGACCGGCGCCAGCGAACTGGGCACCACGGTGACGGCCACCCTGTCGACGTCGTTTGCGGCGGCGCCGTCCGGCCCGGCCGCGTTTTCGGCCGCGCCGGCGACGGTCAACCTTTCGGTTGCGGACGGGCCGCAAAGCGCCACTGCGTCGCTGGCCTTGGACTTCGCCGGCGGCGCGCCGTCCTGGACCATCTCGGTGCTGCCGTCCAACCGGACCACGAGTTGGCTGACCGTTGGTCCCACCGCAGGCGCGGGACCGGCGCAGGTCAGCGTACAGGCCTCCGCCGCCGGCCTCTCCCATGGCGTGTATCAAGCGACGCTGGCCATCCAGGCGGACAACGCCGTGCCGCAATCGACGATGGTGCCGGTGGTCCTGGTGGTGGGCGCTTCGCCGGGAATCACCATCGGCGGCCTCCAGAACGCGTTCTCGTTCCAGAGCAACTTCGCTCCGGGCATGCTGATGAGCGTCTATGGAGTGCAGCTCTCGTCGGTCACGCGGCAGGCAACCGCCCTCCCGCTGCCGTTGACCATGTCGGGAGTTTCGGCCACGGTGAACGGAGTGACGGCCCCCTTGTGGTTCGTGTCGTCCGGCCAGATGAACATCCAGATACCCTATGAAACCGGCCTGGGAACGGCCGTCCTCGCGGTCAACAACAACGGGCAGGTGGCTTCCTTCGCGTTCCCGGTGGCGGTTGCCGCGCCCGGCATGTCGCCGGCGATCCTGAGCCCGAGCGGCGCCACCGCAACGTCCGCTGCCCCGGGGCAGATTCTGACCCTGTTCTCCACCGGGGAGGGCGACGTGACGCCTACGCTCGCCACCGGTGCGGCTCCCACCACCACCACCGCGTCGCGACTGCCGAAGCCGCGGCTGCCGCTCACCGTGAGCGTGGGCGGCGTGCCCGCCACCATCAACTTCGACGGCATTCCCAACTGGGCCACTGGCGTGATGCAGATCAATTTCACGGTCCCGCAGGGTGTACCGCCCGGCCCGCAGCCGGTGGTGGTGACGGTGGGCGGCGTGGCCAGCCCGGCGGTGAATCTGAATGTGACCCAGTAGACACGGGGAACAAACGCCAGCCATCGGCGTCTACTTTCTCAGGAAGGAGGTCTCATGCCCGAGGATCGCGGGATGCGGCCGCCCTGGGTCTGCCGCTGGCTCCTCCGGCTCGGCGCGCAGGTGGTGCCGGCGCGCGCGCGTGCCGCATGGCTAAAGCGCTGGGACTCCAGCCTGCGCAGTCTGTGGGTCCTGGCCGGCCGCGGCGAGCTTGCGGGCGGCGTTGCCGTCAGCCTCTTCCAGTTCGGATGCCGTGCCTGGGCCGACGCCTTTCGGCTGCGCTTGGGCCCCACCGGGCTCCATCGCGCGGTGCGCGGCCCCGTGCTGCCGCTCGCCGCCGCGGCCGCCGCCCTGCTGGCGATCGCCGCCTGCACGCATGGCTTTGCCGTCACCCGCTCCGTGGTGGAACTTGCTCGCCACCTACCGCCGGCCACTTCCTCCAACCTAGCCGACGGCCGGTACACGGAACGCGTGTTGTGCTATCTCTCGCCTATCGTTTTGGCGCTGGCCACTGGCGCCACGCTGGTGTTTCTTCGCGGCCTGCCCCTCCACCGCGATGGATGGTGCTACTGGTGCTTCCTGATTCTGAAAACCGCGGCGGTGCTGGCGATTCCGCCCCTGCTGTGGATCGAGGGCGGCGCCGCCCTGCGCGCCCACATCCCCAACCGCGTGCTGGGCATCCTGTTCGGCGGGCTCATCCTGGGACTGGCCTTCGTCGCCGCGTTCGTCCGAACCCTGTTGTGGAGTTTCGCCGACCAGCGGCGGCGCTGCCCGGTCTGTTTGCGCCGGCTGTCCATGCCGGTCGCCATCGGCTCCTGGGCCAGCGTCTTCGAGCCCGCCGCCACTGAACTGCTGTGCGACGAAGGCCACGGCTCACTGTGCGTTTCCGAAAGCCGGGCCGGCGGGCCCGATAGCTGGATCGCGCTCGACGGCTCGTGGCACGATTTATTCGAACCCTCACTGCACGCGCAGTGAGGCCAGGGGATCGGCCCTCGCCGCCCGCCAGGCGGGAATCAAGCTCGAGAGCACCGCCGTGACCACCAGCAGGGCGCCGACGCCGGCGTAGGTGGCGGCATCGGTGCGCTGAATCCCGTACAACATTGTGGCCAGGAACCGGGTCACGGCAAACGAGAGCACCGCCCCGGCGGCCACTCCGGCCACGGCCAGACGCAACGCTTCGCCCACCACCACGCGCAGCACATCGCCGCGCTTCGCGCCCAGGGCCATGCGGATTCCGATTTCCTGCGTTCGCTGGGCCACCGCGTAGGCGGTCACGCCGTAGATGCCCACCGCCGCCAGGCACAGGGCCAGGAACGCGAAGGTGCCGAGCAGCATCATGCGCAAGCGGCGCGGCGAGAGCGATTGCGTCACCACATCCTGCATGGGGCGCATGTTGAACACCGGCTGCTCCTTGTCGACCGAATGAACCGCCAGCTCGATGGCCGGGGCGGTGGCCGCCGGCCCGGTGCGGGTGCGCACCACGAATGCCATGAAGGGCCACGGGTCCCTGGCGTAGGGCACGTAGACCGCCGGCCGCGGGGTCTGATCCAGCCCGTGCTGGCGCACATCGTCGACCACGCCCACCACCTGGCACCACTCGTTTTCTTTGCCACAGGCGCCCACCGTTACCCATTGACCGATGGCGTCCTGCCGCGGCCAGAAGTGCCGGGCCAGGGCCTGATTCACGATCACCACCGGGAGAGAGTCCACGCCGTCGCGCTCAGTGAACGCGCGGCCCTGCACCAGCCGTATGCCCAGCGCGCGGAAGTAGTCGGGGCTGGCCACCAGGTAGTCGGGCCCAAGGTCGCCACCCGGAGGGGCCACACGGCCTTTGACGTCGAGCCCTCGCGTACTGTTGCCGGGATTCAGCGGAAGCCGCGAGATGGCCGCCGTGTACGCCACACCGGGAACCGCGTCGATGCGCTCGAGCAGTTGGCGCACCAGGCGGGCGCGGCCGGCATCGTCCGGATAGCGGGCGCGCGAAAGGGAGAGTTGCAGGCTCAGGACATGGTCCGCCGCGAAGCCTTCGGGAACCGCGAGCAGACGGCTGAAGCTGCGCAGCAGCAGTCCGGCGCCGATGAGCAGGACGCCCGCGAGTGCGACTTCCGCTACCACCAGCACGCTGCGCGTGCGCCGCGCACCAACGCCCGCACCCGATCCCCGCGCGGCTTCCTTCAACACGGCATTCAGGTCGAACCCGGTGGCCTGCAGGGCGGGGAAGAGACCGAAGAGGACCGTCGAGCCAACCGTGGCCAACGCGGTGAACGCGAGCACGCGGGCGTTCAGTTGCAGTGCCGTTCCGGCGTACGCGTTGGCGGGCAGAAGCGCATGGAGCGGTGTCCGGGCCAGATACGCCACCACCATGCCGAGCACGCCGCCCAATGCGCCCAGGGTCAAGCCCTCGGTAAGAAACTGCCTCACCAGCCTCGCGCGGCCCGCTCCGAGGGCGCCGCGAATGGCGATCTCCTTCCGGCGAGAGGCGCCGCGCGCCAGCAGGATGTTGGCCACATTGGCGCAGGCGATCAGCAGCAGGAGTGCCACGGCCCCCAGCAGAAGCAGCAGGGCGGGCCTGGTCTCGCCGATCAGGTCGTCCTGCAAAGTGAACAGGGCTGCGCGGGCCATCTCTTCGTCGTCGCCATACAGCCGCTTAAGCCGCGCGGCAATGGTGTCTCCCTGCGCCTGCGCCCGCGCCAGCGTGGTTGCCGCCTTCAGGCGCCCGATGGTGGAGAAGTAATGCGCGTCGCGGGTGTCCGATTGGTTCACCTCCGGCCGGAGGGGCTGTTCGGGAACCACGTACCGCGCCGGCCGCCATGCCTCGCATGCGGGAGGATAGCGGAAATAGGGCGGCATGACGCCCACCACGATGAGGGGCTCGCCGTCGATCTCGACGGTCCGGCCCAGCATCTCCGCGTCTCCCCCAAACCGGCGCTGCCACAGCGCGTAGCCAAGCACTACGGATCGCGCGCCGCCGGGCGCATCCTGCGCCGCGGTCAAGGTGCGTCCCAGTTGCGCCGGGACTCCCATCACCGCGAAGAAGGCGGGAGTGACCGTGGCCCCATCGATCCGCTCCGGCCGGTCGGGGCCCGTGAGATTGAACGCCGTTTCGCGATAGGCTGCGAGGTGCTCGAAACTGGAATCCTGCCGGCGATAATCCAGGAAAGTCGCCGGCGAGAGCGCCTCGTTGCCGCTCCTGGCACTACGCGCATACAGGGCCACAATCCGCTCCGCATGGGGATACGGCAGGGGCCGCAGCAGCGCGGTGTCGATGAGGCTGAAGATCGCCGTGTTGGCGCCGATGCCCAGGGCCAGGGTGAGCGCGGCGGCCGCGGTGAAGACCGGATTCCGTCGCAGGGTACGAAGGGCATACGCCAGATCCTTGGCGGCGGCGTCCCACCACAGCCACCGGCCGCTTTCGTAGAAGCGCTCCTCGGCCGCTGCCCGATTGCCAAATGCGCGGTGCGCGGCCTGCTCGGCGGCGGCTTCGGAAAGCCCTTCACGCCGGAGTCGCGCGGCCTCCAATGCGACGTGCGCGCGAATCTCGGCGGCAAAATCGTCCGGGCGGCGCTTGCGGCCGAACATGGCTAAACCTCCTCCGGGCCGAGGACATGCCCGATCGCCGCCGCCAGGCGCCGCCAGCGGGAGGTCTCTTTAATGAGTTCCCTCCGGCCCGCTTTGGTCAACCGGTAGAACCTGGCCCGGCGGTTGTGATCCGAGGTTCCCCATTCGGCCGCGATCCAGCATTTGGTTTCGAGACGCTGCAAGGCGGGGTACAGCGCGCCGTGCTCCACCAGCAACTCGTCCCGCGACGACTCCTGGATGGAGCGCGCGATCCCCTGTCCGTGTTGCGGGCCGAACAGCAGCGTCCGCAGGATCAACACATCCAGCGTGCCCTGCAAAAGCGAGAGGCGTTCTTTTTCCGCTTGGGTCGGCATTTGACCTGAGTATAGGCGGGCTCAGGTAAGGTGTCAACCGGAGCGCCTCCCCGGTACACTGGAAGGAACCACTCGTGAACACCAGGAGCGTCCTCATCGTCGGCGGCGGCATCGTCGGTTTGGCCACCGCGTGGCGGCTGGGCGAGCGATTCCCCGGCGCGCGCATCACCGTGCTCGAAAAGGAAAGCGAAGTGGGCCGGCACCAGACCGGCCACAACAGCGGCGTGCTGCATTGCGGGCTGTACTACCGGCCCGGCTCGGTGAAGGCGCGGCTGGCGGTGGAGGGCATTCGCCAGATGGTGGCGTTCTGCCGGGAAAACGGAGTGGCGCACGAGGTGTGCGGCAAGCTGGTGGTGGCGGCCGACGAAAGCGAAGTGCCGCGCCTGAGCGCCCTGGAAGAGCGCGGCGCGGCCAACGGCCTGGAAGGACTACGCCGGCTGGGCCGCGAGGAGATGCGCGAGATCGAACCTCACGTGGGCGGCGTGGCGGCGTTGCGCGTGCCTCAGGAAGGCATCGTGGATTACGCCGGGGTCTGCGCGGCGCTGGTGGCGAAGCTTTCGGCCGCGGGGGCGCGCGTGGTGACCGGCGCCCGCGCCCGGCGGCTGCGACGTGAAGGCGCGGGGTGGATGGTGGAAACGGGCGCAGGCGAATTCGCCGCGGACTTTCTGATCAACTGCGCCGGCCTCCACTCCGACCGCGTCGCCCAACTGGCCGGCGAGCGGCGCGAGGTCCGCATCCTGCCCTTCCGGGGGGAGTATTACCAGTTGCGGGCCGAGCGCCGGCACCTGGTGCGCAACCTGATCTACCCCGTGCCCGACCCGCGGTTTCCTTTTCTGGGCGTGCACTTCACGCGTTTGATCCACGGCGGCATCGAAGCCGGACCGAATGCCGTGCTGGCGTTTGCGCGCGAAGGCTACCGCAAGACCGATTTCAACGCGCGCGACCTGTGGGACGCGCTCACCTACCGCGGCTTCTGGCGCTTCCTGGGGCGCTACCCTTCGATGGCCTGGTACGAGCTGCGCCGCTCTTTCAGCCGCGAGTTGTTCTGCCGGTCGCTGCAGCGGCTGGTTCCGGAGATCGAGCCCGGCGATCTTGCCACGGGCGGCTCCGGCGTGCGCGCGCAGGCCATCTCGCCCGAAGGCGACCTGGTGCAGGATTTCAGCTTCATCGCGCGCGCCAACGCCCTGCACGTGCTCAACGCGCCGAGCCCGGCGGCCACGGCCTCGCTGGCCATCGGCGCCGAGATCGCCGCTATGGCGGCGCAGGCGGCTGCGCCGTAGCCCCATGACCGTGCATGTCGAGTGCTATTCCGGGTTCAAAGCCGACGAGCGCCCCCTGCGGTTCGAGTTCGGCGAGCAGTGGCTGGCCGTCGAGGAAGTGGTGGACCGCTGGTACCAGCGGCACGCCGCCGGGTTCCGCGTGCGAGCCTCGGACGGCAACGTCTACGTGCTTGTTCACTCGGAGCCGCAGGATGTGTGGACACTCGTCCTGCAGCCTTCCGAGGGCGCATGACTCCCGCCTCGTCCGAAGAAGCCGCCTGAAAAGGCGGGCTGCGGGCAGGATTGCCCGCCCCACTTGACAACACTAATGAATTAGTACTAAAAGCTTTCATATGCGGATACTGCTGCTGTTCGCGTGGGTCTTCTGCTGCGCCGGTCAGGAGGCCGATCCGGGGGCGGGCATTCGTCCGCTGATGGAATCGGGCAATGCCAGCTTTATGCATGGCGATTACGGCGCGGCGCGGCAAGCGTTCGAGCGGGCGTGGGATCTGGCCCTGCAGACCGCGCCGGATAACCCGCTGCGCTACGACGTTCTGAAGCGGCTGACCAGCGTGCGCGCGGCGGCCGGCGAGTTCGCCGACGCGGAAAAGTATCTGCAAATCGCCATGAACTGGCGCGAGACCATCATCGGCCCGGACGATCCGAAGATGGTGGACGACATGCTGGCGTCGGTGGCGATCTGCCGGGGCATGAAGGACTACGCGCGGGCGCTCGCCATCCTCGGCCGCGTAATGGCCCGGCACGCGCGGGATTTGGGCTGGGGGAGCGCGGCCCTGGCCGACGATTTCAGCCGCGAGGCGCAGATCTACCTGGAGCGGGACGACCCGGAGAGCGCCGCGAGATCGCTCACCACCGCTCTGCGATATCGCACCCAGTTGGCCGGCGCGCTCGATGCGTCGCTGGTGTACGATCTCGACCGGCTGGGCGGCGCGTACCTTACGCTGCGCGCGTACGACCAGGCCGAGGTGGCGTTTCGCCACGCGCTGGTGATCCGGGAAACGCTGTTCGGCCGGGAGCAGGGGGATCTGATCGCCTCGGTGGACGGCCTTTGTTATTCCCTGTGCGGCCAGAAGAAGTATGCGGAAGCGGAGCCGCTCTACCAGCGGTTGCTGGCGCTGTGGATCAAGTCGGTGGGCAAGGAGCATCCCATGGTGGCGATTGCGCTGGACAAGATCGCCGTCTTCTACGCGGACCAGAAGAAGTACGATCAGGCCAAGGAGGCCAGCGACCGGGCCAACGCCATCCGCGCGTACGCGCTGGCCACCGGGTTGTCGGTGGAGGCGGCGGAGCAGATCAGCGAGGGCAACAAAGAACAAGCCACGGCCCTGATGGAGCGTGCGCTCGCAGTGCTGGAGCCGCCCGATCCGGTTTACGATGAACTGCGCGCGCAGACCGCGAAGATCGTCAAGAGCCTCGCGCCGAAAACGCAGCCGAAGACTCCGGCGAAGAAGAAGGAGTAGGGCGGGCCTGTTGCCCGGCGCGGCTACTTCATGCCACGCTTCATGGCGGACTCGACCTTCTTGAAGCCGGCGGGGACGGCGAATTGCGATTCGTCGACGGCGCCCGAGGAGAATTCGGTTCGCTCCACCTGCATTTCGAGCAGCGAACCGGGCGTCCCGGATGGCGGCGGTTGGGAGCCTTGCGAGGAAGCCTGATCGTTGGCCGGGGGTTTCTTTCTGCCGAGGCCGAATTTGCCGCCCAGCATGCCGCCGATGGAAGGTTTCTCCGGCGGCGGTTGTTGCTGCTGCTGCGCGGCCGGCGGCTGGCTGGTGGTGTCCGCAGGCGCGGCGCCGGGCTGGCCTTCCATACCCATCACGATGGTTTCGAATATCGGCATGCCATCCATTTTGGCCATTTCCCTATAGATTTCGGCCATGCCCTTGGCGGCGTCGGGGCGGTTCATCATGGAGCTGCCGGGCGTCCAGGCGAGCTTCTCGGCCATCCTCCGCTGAAAATCGCGGACCTGATCGTAACCGGGCACGGCGGGGGCGATCCACTCATGGGTCGTGATCACGATGGAGCCTTTCTGGCCGCTCTGCTGGTCGGTGCTCTCCATCTCCATGCGGAACACGAACTCCTTGGCCTCCATACCGGCGATCTGTTTGGTGTTGCCGGTGCTGTTGGAGGAGACTTTGAACTCCGTCTGGGGTTTGTCGGCGTTTTTCTCCTTCATCTTTTGCGCCATCTGATCCATCATCTGCTTCATTTCCTCGAAGGTCATGACCGACCAGGTCTTCTTTTGCATGTCGATGGTGGTGATGGTCTGGCTGCCGAGGTCGATGACGGTGGCGCTGTTGGCGGTGCGATGGAGCATCTTGTCGCCCTTGATCGCAACCGAGCCCTGGTTGGGCTCGCGCGCCTGTTTGGAGAACACGCCGACGACTTTCAGGGCGGCGGCCGCCGCGCCGCCGGTGATGGTGCTGGTTTCTTTGTAGCTGAAATCCGCAGGCAGCAAAGACGCCGCCAGAAGCATAATTCCGATAAGCGAAAGGACTCTGCGGGACATTGGGATCTCCTAATCGCTTATCGTACCGCGATTGGCGGCGAACCGTGCCACCGCTCCGCGGTCACGCCTTGACGAAGGTGGTCAATCCGCGGCGGGTGCGTTCCCGGAGTTGGCAGTCGCGCAAGGTATCGGCGAGCGATTCCAGGTTGGGAATGCCGTAGAGATAAAACTTATCGAGCTCCGCATCGGACGAAAAGAGGCGGAGCGCGGAATGCCCGGTGAGCCGCATGCCGATCGGTTTGTGGAGCTCGAAGTGGTCGATGCGAAACACCTCGAGATTCTCCTGCACCTTGGACAGCACGCCCAGCTCGAGCTTGATGCGCTGGGTGGTGATCTCGTACTTCTTGCCGATGCTCTTGAACCAGTAATACAGGTAGACGATGGCGATGGCGAGCAGGGCGCCCAGCGCGACCAAGCCCGCATCGACCACGTGCAGATAGATGAGGAGCCCGGCAGCGATTACGATCACCACCACGGGCAACAACTGGCTGGCGCTGTAGATCACCGCGGGGTGGCCCATGAACAGGTCCTTTTCCACTTCAGCCTGTTGCGCGGCGGCGTGCGCCGACAATTCGGTATTGCAAAAACGGCATTTGAGGGCCACTGCTTTGATGGTCTCCCCGCACACCGGACAAGGCTTGGTATCTCCGTCCATCTCACGCTTCCTTTCCCATCCGGGAGCAGCCCCGTACAGAATCAGGTATACACGTTTTGGCCATGGGAGGCAACTGTGCGTGGGGCTGGCGGGTGCGGGTGCGTGGGGCGAGTGGGGCGGGTGCGTGGGGGCGGGCGAGTCTGGCGGGTGCGGGTGCGTGGGGCGAGGGGGGCGGGTGCGTGGGGGCGGGCGAGTCTGGCGGGTGCGGGTGCGTGGGGCGAGGGGGGGCGGGTGCGGGGGGG
>JADGNR010000195.1 GCA_017883415.1 Bryobacteraceae bacterium
CCGTTCATCTGCAGCACGCGCCGCTCGGAGCCGGCATCGGTCACCGCGTTGCGGCACGCCGCCATTTTGCAACTGACCGGCGCATGCCCGTCCGTTTCCAGGCGAACCCCCGAGGTGAACGTCTCCGGCAGATGAACGCTCAGCGGGCCGTTGATGGTGCGCGCCTCCAGTTGCGTGCCGTTCCAAGCCTCGCCGGAAACCTTGACCGAAATCGGCCCGTTCTGGGCGATGAGGTGCACTTCGCCTCCGCTCCCGGAAAACGAGATTGGCCCGTTGGCGGTGTGGGCCTCGACCATCCCGCCGCAGTTCTGGAGGGAGACCGGTCCGTTGGTGGCTCGCACTTTGAGTGTGCCGCTCACGTCGCGCACGTCGATGGGGCCATTCCTGGTCTCGAGGTCCAGGTTCCCGTCTTTGGGCGCATGTACGATGAAGTACACTTCCCAATGGGTGTTGTCGCTGTTCGGGCCGCTGGCGGAGAAGCGGCTCGCGCTGCGCGTTACGGAAATGCCCGCCAGCGCCTGGTCCGCCTCGGCGCGCGTATCCGCCACCGCCAGCTTGCAGGCCTCCACGGAGAAGTCCGCGCGGTCGGTGCCGATGACCTTGACCATGCCATGGTCGAGCGCGCTTACCTCCAGCGGCGCCGCGCTCTTGGGCGCGGTGAAGGTTTCCGCGGTCTGGGAGACCTGGCCGTCGGAACGGCCCCGCAAATCGGAGCAGTGCTCGGCGCTGCCCTGGAAATCGACGGTGAGGTTCCGGTTCTTCGCCGCTTCGGTCTTGGCCGGGGTGAGCATCCACGCCAGCGCGAGTGCGGCGGCGGCAAGATAGCACAAGCTTTCGGTTTTCATCGGGGCACGTCCTGTTCAATCCATAGACGAACCGGGGGCCCCAGGGTTAGGGCTATGGGGCGGGCAATCGTGCCGCTGGATCGCCTACGCCGTCTCCGCGTCCAGGACCTCGCGCACTTTCCCGAGCAGCACGTCGGGGGTGAACGGCTTGCGCAGAAACGCCTTGGGCGCTTCGCCGGGGGCCGCCCCGACGGCCTGGTCGCGGTAGCCGGAGATGTAGAGGATCTTCAGCTCCGGGGCGCGGTCCGCAACCTGGCGCCCCAGTTCGAGCCCGCTCATCTGCGGCATGACCACGTCGGTGAGCAGCAGGTCGATTTTGTGGGCGTTCTTGTCGAACGCCGCCAGCGCGGCGGCGCCGTTTTCGGCTTCGAGCACGTCGTACCCGTTGGCGCGCAAGACCGCGCCCACCAGCTTACGCACGCCCTCTTCATCGTCCACCACCAGAATCGTTTCGCTTCCCCGGGCGGAGCCTTTGCGCGGCGGCTCGACCGTCTCCGGCACGCGCGGCAGGTAGATTTCGAAAATGGTGCCGCAGCCGGGCTGGCTGTAGACGGTCACCTGGCCGTCGGCCTGCTTGATCGCGCCGTACACCGTGGCCAAGCCCAGGCCGCTGCCTTTGCCCGGTGTTTTGGTGGTGAAGAACGGCTCGAAGAGGCGCGAGCGCGTCGCGGCGTCCATGCCCACGCCGGTGTCGCTGAAGGCCACCATCACGTACGAGCCGGGCTTCACCCCGAGGTTCTTGCTGGCGGCTCCCTCTTCGATCTCCACGCTGGCCGTCTCAATGACCACTTTGCCGCCGTGCGGCATGGCTTCGCGCGAATTGGTCGCCAGGTTCACGATCACTTGCTCCATCTGCGAGGGATCGGCCCGAACCCGGCCCAGTCCGGGCGTGGGCAGGAGGATCAACTCGATGTTCTGGCCCAAGAGACGGCGCAGCATGGGCTCCATGCCGCTGACCACGGTGTTGAGGTCCATGACCCGCGGCTGCGCCGACGAACCGCGGCTGAACGCCAGGAGGTGCCGCGTGAGCGCCGCGGCCCGCTCGCCGGCGTAGATAATCTCGTCCACGAAGCGGCGCAGCGGGCTGGCGGCCGGCACTTCCGCGCGCAACAGTTCGGCGTAGCCGGTGATCACCGTGAGGACATTGTTGAAGTCGCCCGCAATCCCTCCCGCCAGCCGCCCCACCGCGTCCATCTTTTCCGCGTGCGTGGCCTGCTCCTCCAACTGGCGGCGCTTGCCGATGTCGCGGAAGACCAGGATTCCGCCGCGCACCGACCCCAGCTCGTCGCGCACCGGCGCGGCGGTGTGCTCGACGGAGAGGGAAACGCCGGTGCGCGTAACCAGGGCGACGTGTTCCTGCATCCCCACGGTCACCCGGTCGCGCAGCGCGCGAACCAGCGGGTTCTCGGTGGTCTCATTTGTTTTTTCGTCGACGAAGCGCAGGATTTCCGCCACGGGTTTGCCGCGCGCTTCACTCCGCGGCCAGCCGGTGAGCGTCTCGGCGACCGGGTTCAGAAAGGTGACGCGGCCTTCGCGGTCGGTGGCCAGCACGGCATCGGCGATGCTGGACAGCGTGGAGGCCAGCAGGCGGCTGTTGTTGCGCCAGGACGCGGTCACCCAGGTGATCAGCGAGGCCATCAACACAAACGCCGCGAGCCTCATCCCGGCGGTCCAGGAAGACGCGCCGGCGCGGTTCAGATAAAAATACAGGATGGCGAGCGCCGAAGCCGCCGTGGCCGTGAAACCGCCGGTGCGCCCGTAATACCAGGCGCTCAGCCAGGCCGCCGCGATGAACAGAAAAAAAATGTTGGACTCCAGGTAGGGCGGCAGCAGCAGCGATATCAGAAGCACCACCGCGGTGAGGGCCAGCGCGAAGACGCTGCTGTACAGGGGCGATCGTTGGAGCGGATTCATCGACATGCCCGGCTACAGAATACTACAGGGGTTGGCGGCCGACGGGTGAAGTTAAGTACAACGCGGCCGCGGCGAACCGGCCCTCAGTACAACGACCCCTCCCCCGGCGGCCGCGTCTTCCACCTTCGATGGATCCACAGCCACTGGTCCGGATAAGCGCGAATGACTTCCTCGAGCTTGCTGGCGAGCGCCTGCGTATCGCGCGCCGCATCGCCCGTCATTTCGACCGGCGGGTAGAACCGCAGGATGTAGCGGCGCTCTTCCTCCGACCACAGCGCGAAACCGGGGATCACCGCCGCCCCGCTGTGCGCCGCCAGCTTGGCGAACCCCGTGCCCGCGCAGGCCTGCACTCCGAAGAAATCCACGAACACTCCCGATTCGGGCGCCGCGTTCTGGTCGATCAGAATCCCCACCGCTTCATTGCCCGCCAGCGCCTTCAGGATGATGCGCGCGGAATCCTTCTTGAAGACCAGGCAGTTGCCGGAGAGCATGCGGCGGCTTTCCACCAGCCGGTCGATGAGCGGATTGTCGAGCGGCCGCACCACCACGTTCATGGGCGCCGCCAGCAGCGCGTGTGCGTAGGCGCTCAGCTCCCAGTTGCCCAGGTGCGCGGTGGCGAACAGCACGCCCCGGCCCGCGCGCATGGCGTTCTCGAAGTGCTCGGCGCCTTCCCAACGCACCCAGCGTGCGATGTTGTCGCGGTTCATGGAGGGGAATTTGGCGAACGTCACCAGCAGCCGCGCGATGGAGCGGAACACCCCGTCGACCACGGCCGCGCGCCCGCGCTCGTCCAACTCCGGCATGGCGAGCGAGAGATTGCGCAGGGCCACGCGCCGCAGCCGCGGGATCGCCCGGTCGAGCAGCCGCGCGTAGGCGCGCGCCAGCCAGTGGGCCGCCCGGAGCGGCGTCCGCTCGAGCGACTTCACCACCGCCAGCGCGAGCCCGTATTCGATGCGGTTGTGAACGGGCGAGCGCGCGCGCATGCAACTTTCTTTGAGTTCTTGGGGCAGGCCAGGAGGCCTACCCCACTCGCTACGCTATCATGATAGGAATCTCTATGATCCAAGACGCGCTCACCGAGGGTCTCACGTTCGACGACGTCCTGCTGGCCCCGGCGCGCAGCGACGTGCTGCCGGCCGAGGTGGATACCCGCACGCGCCTGACGCGCCAGATCGGACTCAATATCCCCATCGTCTCCGCCGCCATGGACACGGTCACCGAATCCCACCTGGCGATCGCGCTGGCGCAGCAGGGCGGCATCGGATTCATGCATCGCAATATGTCCATCGAGCGGCAGGCCGAGGAGGTGGACCGCGTAAAACGCAGCGAGAGCGGCATGATCGTGGACCCCATCACCATCGGCCCGGATCAGACCATCGGCGCCGCGCAGGCCCTCATGGGCCGCTACCGCATCTCCGGGGTGCCCGTCACCAAGGACGGGAAGCTGGTGGGCATCCTCACCAACCGCGACCTGCGCTTCGAAAACCGCTTCGACCTGCCGATTTCCGAAGTCATGACCAAGGAGAACCTGGTCACCGTGGCCGTGGGCACCACGCTCGAGCAGGCCGAGGCCATCCTGCACAAGCACCGGGTCGAGAAGCTGCTGGTGGTGGACGACAAGTTCAACCTCAAGGGCCTCATCACCGTCAAAGACATTCAGAAGAAGCTGAAATACCCCGGCTCCGCCAAGGACAGCCAGGGACGGCTGCGCGTGGGCGCGGCCATCGGCGCGACCGGCGATTTTCTGGAGCGCGCGCGCGAGCTGGTCAAGCGCAAAGTGGACGTGCTGGCCATCGACACGGCGCATGGCCACAGCGCCCGCGTGTTGAGCGCCGTCAAAGCCATCAAGAGCACGCTGCCGGAGGTGCAGCTCATCACCGGCAACGTGGCCACCTACGAGGGGGCCAAAGAGTTGATCTCGCTCGGCGTGGACGGCATCAAAGTCGGCATCGGTCCGGGCTCCATCTGCACCACGCGCGTGGTGTCGGGCGCGGGCGTTCCCCAAATCACCGCGATTTCCGAATGCGCGCGCGCCACGCGGGACGCGGGCGTGCCGCTGATTGCCGACGGCGGCATCAAGTACTCCGGCGACATCACCAAGGCCATCGCCGCCGGCGCCGACACGGTCATGATCGGAAGCCTGCTGGCGGGCACCGACGAAAGTCCGGGAGAGACCATCCTCTACCAGGGCCGCACCTTCAAGACCTACCGCGGCATGGGTTCCATGGGCGCCATGTCGCAAGGCGGCGGCGACCGGTACGCCCAGGATCCCAATTCCAAGCTGGTGCCGGAAGGCATCGAGGGAAGAGTGGCGGCCAAAGGACCGCTCGCCGACCTGGTGTATCAGCTCGTGGGCGGCCTGCGCTCCGGCATGGGATACTGCGGCGCCCGCGACATCCGCAGTCTGCAATCGGACGCCCGCTTCCTGCGGGTCTCGCCGGCGGGCCTGCGCGAGAGCCACGTCCACGATGTGATCATCACCAAAGAGGCGCCCAACTACCGCGTGGAGTAGGCCGCGAAATCGGCCATTACCGCCTTTTCCATTTTGCGCGCCGCCTCCAGCAGCCAGCCGGGCGGACGCTGGGCCAGGTCGGCCGCCAGGACGCGCGGCTTGGCGCTCCCCAGGTGCACGTTGGCCGTCTCCCAGCCCATGGCGTGCAGCAGGCGGATCTCGTCGCGCTCTTTGGGCAGCGAAGCCAGCTCGATGCGCGAGCAGTCCGGCGCCAGGCGGCGGACGATCCAGCGCCCCCGCACGCTGACGAACGGATCGCGGGCGCGCACCGCGCCGTCGAGCAGTTCCTGATAGCGCACCGGCGCCGTGCCTTTGCCGCGCTCCGCCCACACGCACGCCGAGGGCGCCAGCGCCTTCGCCTCGCGCGCAATCGAGCCGCCGCGCCATTCCGCCAGCGCCACATAGCGCTCGCGCCCCAGGCTGCCCAGACCGGCGATGCGGTGCACCGCCCGCCAATGCAATCCGCGCTCCGGCATCATCCGGTCGAGGGCCTTGCTGGCGCTGGCCGGCCTCTGCTCCCTCGATGGCGGCAGCGCGTGCAGCTTCGCCCAGTACTGTTCGGGATCGTGCAGGCGCGCCGTAGCCATCTGACGCAGCGGGGGATGATGCTCGGCGAGGATGAACGGCCGCCCGCCTGCGGCCACCGCTTCCCCGTAGCCTTTCAGGATGGCGGCGATGCCCTCTTCCCGGCCGCAGCTCATCTGCGCCACCAGCGCGCTGGCGGCCAGGCGCACCAGGTCGTTGGTGTACGCCAGCGGCCAGGTCTCGTCGAAATCGTTGATGCCCCAGATCAGGCGGCCTTCGATATCGCGCCAGGTCCCGAAGTTCTCCACGTGCAGGTCGCCCACCGCGAGCACGCGCGGCGCGCGCGCCGCCTCGCCGCACACCTGTTCCCACGTCTGGGCCCAGCGATAAAAGGTGGCGCGCAGGAACGGAAACGCGCCCGAGCGCATCGCCTGGTGTTTGAGGTCGAGGTCGTGTTCCAGCAGGGTCAGACGGCGGCCCAGCCACGCTTCGTACTGCTCGGTTGCCTTGGCGATCTTCATGATATCCGCTCGGCGCCTCTGCGCCTCGGCGGTGAAGTCACTCCCCCGCCAACGCCGGCGTCAGCATCCACTTCAGCACGCCTTTCGGCTTGGGACCCACGCGGTCGCAATCCACGCGCAGTAGCGCCGCCTTCTTCATGTCCACTACCAGCGCCGGGCTGTCCAAAAGAAACGCCGCCAGCGCGCTCATGAGCGGCTCGTGGCTGGACAGCAATATCGCCGCTTCGCCCTGCCGCGACCGGATCTCCTCCCAGCTGTCGGCGGGCGATGCCTCCGGCTGCAGGGCGTGTACGCGCACCACCTTGCCCTGGTATCCCAGTACCGCGGCGGCCACTTCGGCCGTCTCCACCGCGCGGCGATACGGGCTCGAGAGGATGGCTGTGGGCGCCACCTCCGCGGCCCGCGCGCGCTTCAATACGCGGCGTAGTTTCTCGCGGCCCTCTTCGGTCAGCTTCCTTTCGGTATCCGGCTGCCCCGGGCGCCCGACTTCCGCAATGCCGTGCCGCAGCAGGTAGATCTGCATTATTTTTTCTCCTTGCGGAGCGCGGGCCGGCGAGCGCGCATGCGCCCCAATTGCAGGCGCGCGATACGGCGCTGCAGGTCGCGAAAGATGCGCGGAATCGGCTGGTTGGCATCGATCACGGTGAACTGGTAGGGCTCTACCATGGAGTCCAGCGCCTTGATGAGGCGCGTCTGGTAACGCACGAAACTTTCGTACATATCCGGCCCGAACCGCAGATCCATGCCGCTTTCCCAATAATCGAAGGCGCCGCGGCCCAGCACCACCCGCGAAACCAGGTGCTCCACCTCCGCCCGCAAATAGAGTACCGCGTGCGGCACCAGCGCGAAGCCGGCCACCTGCTCGATCCACCGGCGGTCTTCGCCGCGCGCGATGGCCCGCGCCATGATGGAGAAGATGTAGCGGTCGATCAGCACCACGAAGCCGGCGCGCAGCGCGGGGACGATCTCGTTCTCCAGCCGGTCGGCGAAATCGGCCGTGTAAAACAGGGTCATGGTGATGGGCCCCAGCGTGTTGCCTTCCTTGGCCGTCTTGATTCCCTTGCCCGCCAGCGCGGAGCGCGCCATGCCCGAATCGAGCACGGCGTGGCCCTCCTGCTCGAGCCACTGGCGCAGCAGCGCGATCTGCGTGCTGCGGCCGACCGCGTCCGGCCCTTCGATCACGATCAGCTTCCCGTGCAGCTCCGAGCAGTCGACGCCCGGCAGCGGCTCGCTATAGAACTGCAGGGGGGGTGGGTTGACCATTGAACTCTCCTCCGGCGGGCAGGTGCAGGACGTTTTGCAGGCTGTCGCGCAGCGCGTCCATCACAATTTCGCGCATTTGCCGCTGTTGCTCCTCGATCGACAGCGTGGCGTCGATGACGTGGAACCCCACCTCCTGCGCCATGGCCTCGTACTCGTCCAGAATGCGGCCCTGGAAGATGCGGAAGCTCTCCTCCACATCGCGCGCCAGCCCCAGGTCCATGCCCGCTTCGTAGTATTTCAGCGCGTCCCGGCCGCCCAGGATCCGTCCCAGCGCGACATCCAGAGGCACGCGGAAATAGAAGCTCAGGTTGGGATGCATGGCGAAGCGATACAGGTTGCGCACCCAGCGGCGGCTGACCCCGCGCGCCACGTCGCGCGCAAACGCGGTGTAGGCATACCGGTCGGCACACACGATCGCGCCCGATTTCACCAGCGGCAGGATGTAGCTTTCCATGCGGTCGGCGAAATCCGTGGCATGGATCAGGCTGAAGCTGGTGGGCGTGAACATCTCCTTCCGCTTGCCGCGCCGCGTGGCCTGGCGCACCAGGGGAGAGGAGTTCCATTCGCTGAACGCCACCGCGTACCCCGCGGAGCGCAGCCAGTGGCTGAGGAGGGAAATCTGCGTCGATTTTCCGGAACCGTCGATGCCCTCCACCACGATCAGCTTGCCGCGGTAGCGGTTCGGTACAAAAAGAGGCATAGGTGAGTAGCGCCTCGCCTATTCTACCCTAGCGGCTAAGCAGGGCTTGCCCTTTCTGTGTCACGGTTCGGTTACGAAAGACAGCCGTATGCCCGGCTACACTGAAAGTGTGAAGATCAGCGTCGAACTGCCCGGCGCACTCCTGGCCGCCGCGAAGCGTTATGCGGTGGCGCATCGGACGACGCTCAAAGCGGTGATCGAGATGGGTCTCCGGCAGGTGCTGGCTTCCGAACGCTCCTCGCCGCATCCCTTTCGCCTGGAGCGGTGCACATTCAAAGGCAAAGGGCTGGCGCCGGGTCTCGATTGGCCGCAAATCCGCGACCGAATCAACGAAGGCCGAGGTGCATGATCGCGGCGGGCATTCCCGTGCCGACCGCCGCCTCGCGGAACTGGCCGAGGATGGCAGGCCCTGGGCGGTTCCGTGGCCTTGCGTGCACGAGTTCCTTGCCGTGGTGACGCACCCCAGGATCTATGTTCCGCCATCGCCCGCGGCAACGGCCGTCAAGCAGGTGGAATGCTGGCTCGAATGTCCGTCGCTCCATCCGATCGGCGAAACGGCGGAACACTGGGGCCGCCTGAAGGAGGCGATGCTTTCGGGAAATCTGGTGGGACCCGTGATTCACGACGCGCGCATCGTGGCGATCTGCCTCCAGCATGGCGTCAAGACTCTGTGGTCCGCGGACCGCGACTTCTCCCGCCTTGCGGGCCTGAGGATCGTGAACCCTCTGCTGCGCCAGTAACCCAAGTGGGGCGGGTTGGCAATCCGCCCCACTGGCTGTGGACGCTACGCGTTTGCCGACAGCGCGTGCGGCGTGATCTTCACGCCGACTTTGGTCCACGCGTCGGTGACCGCTTTCCGTTCCGCGCTGGTGCTGCCGTAACGATGGGCGGCGTTGAGCGCCGTCAGATTCGCGAAGGTGGCGAAGCTCGCCGCGGGTTTGAGCTTCGGGTCCTGCACGGTGTCGTACCAGATCTGTCCGGCCTTCTCCCAGGCTTTTCCTCCGATGCTGGCCGCCACCAGGTAAAACGCGCGGTTCGGAATCCCGGAGTTGGTGTGCACGCCGCCGTTGTCCTGGCCGGTGTGAACAAAGTGCGCCATATCGGCCGGCTGCGGGTCTTTGCCCAGGGTCGGATCGTCGTACGCCGTCCCCGGCGCTTTCATGGACCGCAGGGCCACTCCGTGGATCCCCTTGGCCAGCAGGCCCGCGCCAATCAACCAGTCGGCCTGATCGGCGGTCTGATTCAGCGCGTACTGTTTGACCAGCGATCCGAAGACATCCGAGATCGATTCGTTCAGCGCCCCGGACTGTCCCTGGTAAGTCAGATTCGCCTCGCTGCCGGTGACGCCATGAGTCAGTTCGTGCCCGATGACGTCGAGGCAACCGGTGAAGTCGTTGAAGATCACGCCGTCTCCGTCCCCGAAGACCATCTGCTGCCCGTTCCAGAACGCGTTGTCGTAATCCTGGCCGAAATGGACCGTCGCCTTCAACGGCAAGCCTGCGTTGTCGATGGAATTCCGGTTGTACGCCGCCAGGTAAAAATCGAAGGTCTGGCCCAACCCATCGTAGGCCTGGTTGACCGACTTGTCCGCTACCGGCGCCTGTCCTTCGGTCCGCACGGTCTGCCCGGGCAGGGTCTGGGTGTGGTTGGTGTCGAATATGGTGCGCTGCTTCTGGGCGGCCGCCGCCGTCGAATCGTGCGCAACTTTCAGGCCGCCCATCAAGGAAAAGGTGAGGCGGCTGGTGCGCAGGCTCTGGTCGAGGCCGAGAGCGTGAATCGCATGGTCGCGCTGTTCTTTGGTGCCGTTCTTGGCAATCTCCAGCAGGATCTGCGGAGGCAGAATACAGAAAATCGGGTTACGGTGCGTGTGACACATGGTGATCGTCTCCTAATACGCAACTAGTGTTACTGCGTTCCGGAGCGTATCACACAAGGGCCGGAATTCTTGTGCGAAACCGCACTTGCCCGGGGCGGTACGGTACTAGCGCTGCTTGGCCCGATGGGTCCAGATCTTCCGCGCTTCCTCCTGGACCCAGCCGGCCAGGTTCGCGACGCCCGGCGCAGCGTTTTTCAGCTCGTCGGACGC
>JADGNR010000025.1 GCA_017883415.1 Bryobacteraceae bacterium
GCCCGGTCCAGGGAGACGAACGTATATCCCCGGCGCCGGAACATGGCGAGCAACTCGGGCATCAGGTCGGCATTGAGCTGGCTGGCGTGAATCAGCAGGATCTGCGGAAACTCCCTCCCGGCTACTTCCACCGATCTCCGCTCGAAGAACGCCACGACGGACTCCATGTACGGCACATACTCGCGCTGCACCCGGTCTTTGTATTCGGGCCTCATATAGAGGGCCGCGAATTGGTAGTCGCTGTTATCCAGCGTGACCGGCGCCACGCGATACCCGCGCTGGTCCAGGAATTGCTGAAGTGCGCGCTTGGTCTCCGCGGTGGAGCCGGTAAAGAGAAATGGATGCCGGTAGAATTCCAGCTTCTTGCCGCGCGAGAGAAGCGCCGCGCGCAGCACCGGCTCGCCCTTAACGATATCGGCCGTGTATTGCTCCAGCGGCACCCGGTTGATGTTGAGATGCGAGTAGGAGTGATTCCCCAAATCCGCGCCGGCATCGAGCCACAAATCCAGAATCTGGCGCAGCGGTAGAGTAGGCCTCTCGGCCTGTCCTTCCTCGAAAGGCGCCTTCGGCGCCGGGGGCAGGCCGGGAGGCCTACCCCACTGCCGGCCCGCGTTGACGAAACCGATCACCGGGATCTTCTGCTCGCGGAACGGCCGGAGCAATTGCCCGGTCATGCGGCGCACGCCCGCCAGAGTCCGGGGGCCGCCATCGCCGCCGCGAGGCACGTCGTCGATGGTGATCGCCACCTGCCGGTCCGCACCCGCCGCCGCCGCCGCGCAGAGCAGAAACGCCGCCAGGATTCTGCTAAGTCGCGGCTGGCGATCGTTGAACATGTTCCAGGATAACGCGCCGATCGAATCTGACCGGATGCTATCGGGATATTCCCGCTACACAACATAGTCAACGAAAGCGGAGATTCAATTGAATCCGGGAGGCGGCTAGGATGGCTTCATCCGCTTCGAGGCGCGCCAGCTGGCCATCGCTCTGGCCGTGGCTGGTACCGCTCTGGCTACTGTCGGCGGTGCCGGCACTTTCTCGCTGAGCGCGGCCGAACCCGGAACGTACGAGCCGGTGGTGCAAAAAAGAGGGTTCGGTGACCCCGGGAATCGAGTCGCCCTCGCGGTCCACCACCCGCCCGGCGATCACCGCTTGCCGAACCAGTACAGCACCGGCCCGCATCAGCGTTAAGGGTCTTAATAGGTACTTTACAAAGGCGAGCACATCCGGCACAATACAGTTTCACAGGAGGATTGCCATGGGATCTTGGACGTCATCGCGCGGCGCGCGCCTTGTGCCCCTCATTATTGCCGTTTCCTGTGTCAGCCAGGCGTTCGGACAGTACTCCTACCCTCCTTACGTTTATAGCGTGGGCAATTCGGCCAGCTATTACGATTCCTCTATGCCCGGCTACGGCATCGCGCCGGGATCCATGATGGTGCTGTTCGGCTCGCAGCTCGGACCCGATCAACTACTTCAGAACTCCGGATTCCCCCTGCCTCTGGATTTGGGCGGTACTTCCATCAAAGTGACCGTGAACGGAGCAGTCCGGAACGCGCCGATCGTCTACACGTCCGCCGGCCAGGTGGCCGCGATGCTGCCGTCGTCGACGCCCGTCGGCCAAGGCACTGTGGTGCTGACCTACAAGGGCCAGGACTCGTACCCCACCCGTATTGATGTCGTCGAAAGCGCTTTCGGCATCTACTCCATCTTGAGCAGCGGCATGGGCGCAGGACTGATCACGTCCGACTACCAGGTGAAGACACTGGCCGACGGCTTCCGGCCCAATGACACCCTGGTGCTGTGGGGGACCGGACTCGGCGCGATCTCCGGGGATGATGGCACGGCCCCGCCGCCGGTGAAGAATTTCGCCGGAGTCGAGGTCTATGTCGGCAGCCAGTCCGCCAGGGTGATTTATGCCGGCCGCTCCGGCTGCTGCGCCGGGCTGGACCAGGTCAACTTCGTGGTTCCGGAGGGCGTGCTCGGTTGCTTTGTACCCGTTACCGTGCGGAGCGGAGGAGTGACGAGCAACTTTGTCTACATGCCGGTCGCTTCCGGCGGCGGACCCTGCTCGGAGCCGGTCGGAATCCCCGCGGATTTGCTGCGGACCGCCCAGACCGGACAGGTTGTGAACCTGGCCGCAGTGGCAATGGGCCCCGTGTCTGTCCTCCAGACGGTCGGGCTTTCCTATTCGAGGGCTCTCGCCCAACGCCTCTCGGCCACACTCCGCATGAGGGTCACGGAGAAGCAGGTTTCGGATCTGCTGCGCGCTAACACCGCGGAGCGCCAGAAGACCATTACGGCCCTGGTGAAGAAGAGCAGCCGCCGTACGGCGGACAGAATCGCGCGGCTAAGGGCTGTGGCCCGGCTCGCTAGGGACCTCGACCAGCAGGGTTCCGCCGCGGTTTTCGGGCAGCTCTCTGGTCTGGACCACGTAGTGGCGCAACTCGGCCAGATCTTCCCGCCTCCTGGTACCTGTTCGGTGTATTCCGGAGCCATCGACAGCAGATGGAATTGGGCCTCCGAGAGGAAAGGCTTTGACGCGGGACCCGAACTCGTGCTGTCCGGTCCCCCGGGAACCTTGAGCCTGAGCCGGGTGTCGAAGGGCCAATATCAGACTTCGTTCGGCGGCGGCTTCGCCGGCCCGTTGCCTGCCGGTGCCTACACGGTGAGCGCGATTGGCGGAGCCGATGTGGGCCCGTTTACCGCATCCGTCATGATAACCGGCGATCTGCGCTGGACCAACAAGCCGGCTGCGTTTGTGGATCGCACCAAGCCACTCGAAGTGACGTGGTCCGGCGGCTCCGCGGAGGGATATGTCTTGTTTGGCGGCTCCGCCGGAGCCGGTTCCGGCGACATCCCCCGCATGTTCGCCTGCGTCGAAGACGTCCGCAAGGGAAGGTTCACTGTGCCAACCTTTGTCCTTGGCGCGCTGCCCGCCGGCCGGTTCGGCTACCTGTTCCTGGGCACGCATCCCTTCCAAAACCGGTTTTCGGCGAAAGGATTGGACGCCGCCTACATCGCGGATTTGAACACGGACTACCAGCAGGTTGAGATTCGCTAGCGCAGGCGCCTTCAGCCGGCGCGCGTGCCGTCCGGCACCGGTCTTTCCGGAGTTGCGAGTACCGGCGTGATTCCATCGGCGTAGCCTATGTCGAAGAGCATACCCTCGGAGACCACACCGCGCATGCGCCTCGGTTCCAGGTTGACCACAAACAGGGCCTGCTTCCCCTCGATCTCCCGAGGGTTCGCGCGCTCCTGCCTCATGCCGGCCACAATCGTCCGCCGGTGGTCCCCGAAGTTGACCTTCAATGCGACCAGCTTGTCAGAACCGGGCACGTCCTCCACTGCTTCAATCGTCCCGGTTCGGACGTCCAACCGATTCAGGATCTCGATGGAAACCGCCGGCTTGATCGGAGATGGCTGCATTTTGGAGAGCGTACCACTTCGTGCCGCCGCCGTGTCGCGGCCACCTCCACGCGTCGGTGGCCGCCGCGCCGCCTTGGTGGGGTATAGAGTAAGGGCAGGAGGCGCCGTGCGTTCTTCCGTCATGGTGGCATCCTTGTGGATGGCGGCCCTGCTGTGCGCCGCCGCCGCCGTGGGCGCCGTCGAACAGGCCGCTGCACGCTTTGATCGACTATCCGCGAGAGTCCCCGCGCCGTTTGGCCCCCAATTCCGTGCTCTCGGCGCAAAGGCCTTGCAGGCCCGGCACCCCGAGCTCGCGAAGAAGCTGGCGGAATCTGCGATGAGCACCGGGCTGAATGGACCTCGCGTGGACCCTGCGTCCTCCGATGCGGGTCTGGCGATCGTTCTACGGCTCAGCCAATTCAGCCGCCTTCCTACCGACCGGGATCGCGCGCGGCTTCTCATCGAATTGGCTTCCGAAATTCGTGCACTGCCCGCCGGCCCGGGCAAGCTCTCGCTGGCCAGGGAATTATGCGCCGTGGTTACCGAAGGCGAATTGGGGCAACCGGCGCTCACCGCCGTCGCGGATACACTCGCCGATGCGATTCCAGGCGCGCCACCGGATGCCGCCATGTACCTCGAACTCGCCGGCCTTATCCGCTACGAGCACGTCCGCGTGTCCATGGCAGATCCCGCCCTGGACACCGCGCTCGCCCTGCTGGAACTCCGCGAATGCCTCCATCAGGAGGCCGGGTTCTCCCTCACCGCGCTCGATGGCAAGAAGTATTCGCTTCCCGTGTTGCGCTCCAAGGTGGTGCTGCTGAACTTCTGGGCCACCTCGTGCTTTTCCTGCCGCAAAGAGATGCCCGAGATGGAGGAGCTCTATCGCGAGTTCAGCGGCAAGGGTCTCGTCGTCCTGGCCGTTTCGGACGAAGAGCGCGAGACCGTCCAGAAGTTTCTCGCCAACAAGAACTACACCTTTCCGATCCTGCTCGACTGCGACCGCAAGGTGCACACCGACTTCGACATCGAAGGCATCCCCGAGACATTTGTCTTCGACCGGGAAGGCAAACTCGTCGCGCAAGCCACCGATGCGCGCACCGAGTCGCAGCTCCGTGCGATGCTAAAGGCCGCAGGTTTGGAGTAGGTCGCGCATCGCGCGCGCGGCCGCAAACTCGGGCCAAGCGGCGGTCCAGCTCAGCGCTGCCGCCGCGATGACCGGCTTCTGCCGGTCGCGCGCCGCGGCGGGCTCGCGGCGGATTCCGCCCGCGTGGCGCTTGGCTTTCCCGCGCTGCCGGGTTCCAGCTTGCTCAGGATGCGGTCCTTGATCCAGTGCTCGTCCCACCACTCGCGCGGGTTCACCTGCACGCCGTCCACCTGCATGCTGAAATGCACGTGCACGCCGCCGGCCAGGCCGGTCGAGCCGGCCACGCCCATCGGGCCGCCCTTTTTCACCATGTCGCCCACCTTCACGTCGATGCGGTTCAGGTGGCCGTAAATCGATTGCAGCGCGTAGCCGTGATCGAGCACCACGCAATTCCCGTAGATGCCCAGGTCCGAGGCCCACACCACGCGGCCGTCGTTGGCGGCATTCACCGGCGCGTTTTGCACGTCGGAGAGATCGAAGCCGAGGTGCACCTGCTGGTCCACCGCCTTGCCTTTGTAGATGTAATTGCGCACGTCGGCGAACATCGATTCTTCTTTGCCGTAATGAATGAACGGCCCGTTCCACAGGATCTTCTCTTCGGTCTTGAGCCGCAAATCGGCGAGTTGCTGGTTGTTCTTGCGCCGCATCTCGCCGTTGATCTTGAGGAAGCGCGCGAGCGTATCCGGCCCCGGCGCCAGGGTGCCGGTGGGGTCCACCGAGTTCACCAGCTTATCGAGCAGCGCCTCGTCGACGGGAAAATCGCGCACGCGGAATTTCTTGGGGAACAGCTTAAACCAGAAGTGGGCGGTGGCTTCCGTGCCGGCCTGGTTGCGCGCGTAAACCAGCGGCGTGATATCGGCGGCGAGGTCCCAGGGATACGCGAACATGGAGAAGCGCTGGTCCGGGCGCCCCGGCAGCGGAAAACTGCGGAAGGTGTATTTGCCCACCTTGACGCCGGCTTCGCTCCACGAACCGCTGGGCGTGAAAGTCACCAGTTCCATGCCGCCCTGGTTGATGTAGTGCTGCGCCTCGTCGGGGACCGCGCGCGGCAGCGTCAGGATCACGTTTAGATCGAAGGCGGCGGTATTGGTGGCGGCGCGCAGGTCGTTCGAGACGGCCTCCACCACCAACTGCGCCTTGCCTTCCTTGAGGCCGGGCGCTTTGTTCTTGCCGGCCTCGAAGGTGATGCGGCGGACGGGCTGATGCCGGCTCCAGAACAGCCGGTGTGCCGGGGCGGTCTCCTGGTACACGGGGTACTGCGCGCCGTTCTGCTCCAGGCGAGCGCTCACGCGGCGCACCCCGTGGGGATTGGCGATCTCGACGGTCACCGGCGTGGCGGCGCCGATGGTCTGCACCGCCGGCGCCATGCGCAAACCGGTCTGCTCTCCCAACGCGAAGATCGCGGCAACGGCCACGATCACTATGAGACCGGCTGCCAGAAGGAACTTCACTTCTTCACCCACGAATCGAGCCAGTCGAGCACCGTCTTGTACCAGAGCTGACTGTTTTGCGGCTTCAGCACCCAGTGGCCTTCATCGGGAAACAGCAGAAGTTTGGAGGGCACCTTTTGCATTTGCAGCGCGGTGAACAGTTCCAGCCCCTGCTCGTAGGGCACGCGGAAATCCTGTTCGCCGTGGACCACCAGGGTGGGCGTGTGGAAGTCTTTCACGTAGTGGCTGGGCGACCATTTTGCGTATTCCTCCGGCTTGTCCCAGGGAGCGCCGCCGTATTCCCAAAGCGGAAACCACACCTCTTCGGTGGCGCCGAACTCGTTGGGCAGGTCGTACACGCCATCGTGCGTGACCAGCGCTTTGAAGCGCTGCGTGTGGCCGAGAATCCAATCGATCATGTAGCCGCCGTAGGAAGCGCCGGCCGCGCCCACTCTGCCGGCGTCGGCATAGGGCATATCGGCGATCACGTGATCGGTCACGGTCATGATGTCGTCGAACGGCTTGCCGCCCCAGTCTTCGTTGATTTCGTCGATGAACTTCTGCCCGTAGCCGGTGGAGCCGCGCGGATTGGGCATCACCACCAGGTAGCCCGCCGCGGCGAACACCTGCGCGTTCCAGCGGTACGACCAGCTATGTCCCCAGAAACCCTGCGGACCGCCGTGGATCAACATCAGCACGGGGTACTTGCGTCCCGTCTGGAACCCATAGGGCTTCACCACGAAGCTCTGGATGCGCGAGCCGTCCGCCGCGTCCACCCAGAACTCTTCCACCGGCGTGAGCTGGCAGGTGTCGAGCGCCTGGTCGTTGAGATGGGTGAGCGCCACCGGCGCGCCGCCTGTCGAAGCCGCGCGATAGATCTCGCCAGGCGAGACGCCGGTTTGCTCGGTGTAGACCATGGTCTTGCCGTTGCGCGTGAACTGCATGTCGTCGAGCTCGCCGTCGCCGGAGGCCGCCATGCGCACCGCGCCGCCGTTGACCGAAATCAGTTGGATGGCCTGCCGCCCGCGGTCGCCGGCGGTGAAGAACAGTTGCGTCGAGTCCGGCGTCCACGCGAAGCTGTTGACCCACCGGTCCAGGGTCTCGGTCAGGTTGCCGACCTTGCCGGTGCTCCGTTCCAGCACCATCATCCGCCAGCGGTCGCTTTCGTAACCGGCGCGGAACTGGGCGCGCCAGGCGAGGTACTTGCCATCGGGGGAATAGCGCGGGCTGACATCGGCGCCCGGCGTGGCCGTGATCTTGCGGGCGTCGCCGCCTTTGATCGAAACCACGTAGAGATCGGAATTCGTGCTGATGGCCGGCATCGGGTCGGCATTCATGGCGTAGCAGACTTCCGCGCCGTCGGGCGAAATGTCGTAATCGTCGGGCCCGCCGAGGGAAAATGGCGGCACGTCGCGCGGGCCCGGCGTGAGGTCTTTGGCCGGCCCTCCGGCCACCGGAACCACCAGCAGGTGGCTGCGCCGCGCGGATTGCCACGCGGTCCAGTGGCGGTACAGCAACTCGGTATAGATGCGCGCTTTGACCTTGCTGCCTTTCTCCGCGTCCAGGTTCTTCTTATTGCAGGCGTCGTCGGCGCCGCATTCGGGATAGACGTCGCTGGTGAACAGCAGGTTCTTGCCGTCGGGCGAGAAGAGCACGCCATCGGCCTCGGTGGCCACGCTGGTGATCTGTTTCGCGTTCCCGCCATCGGCATCCATGAGCCAGATCTGCGACGACCCGCCGCGGTCGGAGACGTACGCGATCCGCCGCGAATCGGGCGACCAGCGCGCGCGGTGGTTGGCATCGCCGTCGTGCGTGAGCTGGCGCGGCGCACCGCCCTCGAGCGGCACCACCCAGATCTGCTGCGGCTTGCGGTTGGCGGCCACGTCCACCGTCTGCACGGTGAAGGTTACCCAGCGGCTGTCGGGCGAAATCTGCGGATCGCCGATGCGTTTCAACTCCATCATCGCGTTGAAGTCGAAGGGCCGCTTCTGGGCGAACACCATCGCCGCGGAAGCGAGAAAAAATAAGAGCCGGCGCATACATGACGATTGTAGCGCGCGCGGTCTGCGCCCTCGCTGGGGGTGCCTGAATCTGGGAAGTCTATTTCTTCGTGGCGGAGAGAATCCAGGATGCGCCCGGAGTCTCATGCCGTATGAAGTGAAGAACCAGCGCAAATCCGCCGCCTAAAACGACGGCCGCGGGAAGCATATACCGTAGCGCCGGAATGCCGATGAGGAATATCGCCATGCTGATGGCGGCGAACATCGACCCTGCGATGCCTCCGCCAGCCACGATCTTCGACACGTTAATTTGCGGCCTTGGAGTGTCCCTCATGGTGCACCTTCTGATACCAGGCTATCACAAGCCCTTGGCCGGAAGATTCCCGGCGGTGCTCCCGCGCGCCGCCAGAAAATACGTCGCGCCCACCGCGAACAGCGCCAGCGAGATCCACTGCGACGTATCGAGCGGACCACCCAGCAGGTTCCCCTGATCGTGGTAGCGGAAGAACTCCACCGTGAACCGCGCCGCCGCATAGAGCATCAGGTACAGGCTGATGATCGCGCCGCGGGGGTGCGGCTTGGCGATGCGCCAGTAGAGGATGCCGAAGATGAGAAACTCGGCCGCGGCTTCGTAAAGCTGCGTGGGATGCAGCGGCTGGCCGAGCGGCACGCCCACCAGTTCCTTAGCCACCGGATTGCGGAAGGTCACCGCCCACGGCAGGTGGCATTCCACGCCCCAGCAGCAGCCCGCCGCAAAGCAGCCCAACCGGCCGATGCCATGGCCCAGGGCGATGGCGGGCGCGAAGACGTCGGCGGTCTTCAGCAGCGGTAAGCGCGTCTTGCGCATATACCACCACGCCACCGCCAGCGCCGCGATGAGGCCGCCGTAGAACACGCCGCCCGCCTGCAGCGTTTCGAGCGAGAAAATCTGCGCCGGATGCTCCGTGTAGTACGGAACATCGACCAGGAACATCATGATCTTGGCGCCGGCGATGGCGGCCAGCGCGCAGTAGATCCCCAGGTTGGTGGCGGCATCGCCATCGAGCGAGGCCCGCCGCGCGAGGCGCCCCGCCATCCACAGGCCGGTGAGAAACGCCAGCGCGACCAGCACGCCGTAGGTGTGGAGGAACGAGATGTGGAATAGCTCGGGGTACATTTTGAAACAGCTTCTAATAGCGCGCCTTCGGCGCGGGGGGCAGACCAGGAGGTCTACCCCACTATCTCATCCACGGCATCGGCGCAGGGTTTGCAAATGGTGGGGAATTTCTCGACCGAGCCGACGTCGGTGGTGTATTTCCAGCAGCGCTCGCACTTCTCACCCGACGCCCGCTCCACTTCGATATCGAGCGCATCTCCCCCGGCGCGGCGCAATTCCACCTGGGACACGATGAACAGCCCCGGCAAATCGCCCGCGTACTGCTCGAGCAAGGGGTACAGATCGCCATTGGCCGAGAGGCGCACGCGCGCCTCCAGCGGCGCGCCGATCAGCTTCTCATTGCGCGCCGTCTCCAGATTTTTCAGGACGTCGCCCCTCACTTCCATGAGACGGTCCCAGTTGCCGGCGCGTTTCCGGGCCCGCTCGTCCAGGCCCGCGGTCAACTCGGCCGGCTCCGGAAAAAGCGCGACATGCACGCTTTCCGGGCGGTGCATGTGGCCCCAGACTTCTTCGGCCGTGAAGCTCATCAGCGGCGCCACCAGGCGGACCAGCGCGTCCAGCAGGCGGTAGAGCGCCGTCTGCGCGCTGCGCCGCGCCTGCGATTTGGTGGCGGCGGTATACAGCCGGTCCTTCAGCACATCGAAATAGATGGCGCTCAAATCCACCGTGGCGAAGGCGTAGACCGAATGATAGACCTTGTGAAAGGCAAAATCGTCGTACCACGCGCGGCAGCGCGCGACCAGGTCCTCGGCGCGCAGCAGGATCCACTGGTCCAGCTCCAACATCTCCGCCGCCGGCACCGCATCGGTTTGCGGATCGAAATCCGACACGTTGCCGAGCAGGTAGCGAAACGTATTGCGCAGCTTGCGGTAGGCGTCCACCAGCCGCGTCAGGATGGTCTCCGACATGCGCACGTCTTCGTTGAATTCCACCGAGGCCGTCCACATGCGGATCATTTCCGCGCCGTGCCGCTTGATGATCTGCTCCGGCTCGATGGCGTTGCCCAGCGATTTATGCATGGCCCGGCCTTCGCCATCGAGCACCCACCCGTTGAGCGCGCAGGCGCGGTAGGGAGAGCCGCCTTTGATCCCGGTGCCCACCAGCAGCGAGCTGTGGAACCAGCCGCGGTACTGGTCTCCGCCCTCCATGTACAGATCCGAAGGCCAGCGCAGCCCGAAGCGCTCGTTGAGCACCGCCAGGTGGCTGGAACCGGAATCGAACCATACGTCCAGGATGTCGGTCTCCTTGCTGAATTCGGTCGCGCCGCAGTGGGCGCACGCGGTGCCCGCCGGCATCAACCCGGCCGCGTCGCGCTCATACCATACGTCCGCGGTGTGCTGGCGGAACAGCTCGACCACGCCGTCCAGGATCTTGCGATCGGTGACGGGCTCGCGGCATTTTTCGCAATAGAAGACGATGATGGGAACGCCCCACACGCGCTGGCGCGAGATGCACCAGTCGGGCCGCACGGCGATCATGTTGGAGATGCGCTCTTCGCCCCAGGTGGGCATCCAGCGCACTTGCTGCACGGCTTCGAGGGCATGGCGGCGGAAATCGTTGCGGTCCATGCCGATGAACCATTGCTCGGTGGCGCGGAAAATCACCGGATTGTGGCAGCGCCAGCAGTGCGGGTAAGAGTGCGCCAGTTTCTCGAGTCCGAGCAGCGCTCCGTGCGCTTTCAAAAGCTCGATGACCACCGGATTGGCTTCCCACACGGTCTTGCCGATGAGCTCTTCGGGCAGGCGCCCGGCCGCCCCTTCGGCGTGGAAAAAGCGCCCCGCGGCGTCCACCGGGCAATACGTCTCGATGCCGTATTCGCGCGCGACGGCGTAGTCCTCCTGACCGTGCCCGGGAGCGGTGTGGACGGCGCCGGTTCCCTGCTCCAGGGTCACGTGGTCCGCCAGGATGCCTAACGAATCGCGCTCCAGGAACGGATGCCGGAACACCGCGCGCTCCATCCTCGCGCCCGGAAACGTCGCCAGCACGCGGTACTCGCTCCAGCCGCATTTTTCCGCCGTGGCCTTCAGCAATTCCGCCGCAACCAAGTAGACTTCGCCCGACACATCCACCGCCACGTACTCGAACTTGGGATGCCAGGCGATGGCCATGTTGGCCGGAATGGTCCAGGGCGTAGTGGTCCAGATCAAGCCGTAGACCTCGCGCCCGGCGAGCCACGGATCGATCGCGGCCGGGTCGGAAGTCAGCCGGAAGCGCACCCAGATGGAAGGGCTGGTGTGATCGTGGTATTCGACTTCCGCCTCCGCCAGCGCGGTGCGGTCCTTGATACACCAGTGGACTGGCTTGAGCCCCTTGTACACGTACCCGCGGGAGAGAAACTCGACGAATGCGCCGGCGATCACGGACTGGTAGTGTGCGCTCATGGTGAGGTAGGGATCTTCCCACCGCCCGAGGACGCCCAGCCGGATGAAATCCCGCCGCTGCAGGTCGATGTACTTCTCTGCGTACTTGCGGCAGGCGCGGCGGATCTCGACCGTCGACATGTGCGCCTTCTTCGCGCCGAGTTCCTGATCCACCCTGGTTTCGATAGGCAGCCCGTGGCAATCCCATCCCGGCACGTAGGGGGAATCGAATCCCGCCATGGTCTTCGATTTGACGATGAAGTCCTTCAGGATCTTGTTGAACGCCGTGCCCAGGTGGATGGGCCCGTTGGCGTACGGCGGACCGTCGTGCAGGATGTAGGTGGGCCGGCCGGCGCGCGCGGCGCGAATGCGCTCGTACAGCTTTTCCTCCGCCCACCGCTCGAGCATTTTGGGCTCGGCCTGCGGCAGGTTGGCCTTCATGGAGAAAGCGGTTTTCGGCAGATTGATGGTCTGCTTCAGATCGACGTTATGCGGGTCCATTTTGGGGAGTAGATACCATGGTAGCAGTGGGGTGGGCCTCCAGGTAGGCCTCCCGGCGTGGGGACAAGCCGGGAGTCCTGCCCCGTTGCCAAGTTGGACCATGGTTTTGGACTATGGTACAACTCGGATATGCAGGAGATCGCGATTTCCAAGTTCAAGGCCACCTGTTTAGCGGTTCTCGAGGAGGTGCGGCGGACCGGTAAGCCCGTGCGCATCACCCGGTTCGGCCGGCCGGTGGCAGAGGTGGTGCCAGCCCGGCCTGCGAAAGCAGGCTCCTGGCTCGGGTGCCTGAGGGGGTCCGGCGAGATCCACGGCGACATCGTCGGGCCCATCGGAGCGTTTGACAACTGGACCGTGGACGAATGATGAAGCTCCTGCTCGACACCCATATATGGTTTTGGGCAGTCCAATGGCCGGAGAAACTGGGTCCCGGAGTGCGGCGCGAACTGCGGCGGGCGGGCAACGAATTGTACCTGTCGCCCGTGTCGATCTGGGAAGCCCACCACCTGGTGCGGCGCCGGCGCTTTGATTTGAAGCGACCCTTTTCGGAATGGCTCGGCGTGGCATTGGGCCATGCGGGGCTCAGGGAGGCGCCCCTCACCTTCGCGGTCGGCGTAGCGGCCTCGCAGTTGGAACTTCCCCAATCCGACATCGGGGACATATTCCTGGCCGCGACGGCTGTTGCCTTGGGCCTTACCCTGGTGACCGCCGACGCGCAGTTGCTCGCCTGTTCGTGGCTCAAGACCTTGCCGAACGATTGAACCGGGGCCGGCCATGGAGGGCTGTCCGAAAGGCGTGCCGGGAGTTCACACCTGTGGCCCCCCACACTCGTTGTCGGACGCGCTCAAGATCCGCTAAACTAATGGCTTAGCATCCTGGAATCGCGACTGCACTGAGAGAACTGTTTTCCTGTGTCCCAACGTCATCCGAATCGCGCAGAGTGGAAAGGTATGCTTCAATGAAGTTCTTCAGGCGCGCCCGCCTGCTCGTACTATCTGCCTGTCTGTGCGCATGTTCCGCCACCCTTTTGGTTGCGCAAGCGCCGCCGCAGCAGCCGCCGCCGCAGCCCCCCGCTGTCCCGGCACAGAAGCCGCCGCAGGAGCAGAAGCCGCCGGCCACGCCCCCGCGCAACCCGTTTGAGACCGTGCCGGAGACGCCCCAGCAGCCGCCCGTGGAGCAGGTGAAGCCGGCGCAGCCCCAAATGGAAGCGCCGCGACCGGCGTTGGGTCCGGCGCCACTGGCCGGGCAGGCCATCGAGGGCATCGAATTCCGCGGCGCGCGCCGCGTCCCCCAGGACACGATGAAGGCCCTCCTGGTAACCAGAGTCGGCGACATTTATAGCGAGGATTCGCTGCGGCGCGACTTCATGGCCCTGTGGAACACGGGCCGCTTCGACGATATCCGCCTGGAGACCGAACCGGGCCGCGCGGGGATCGTCATCCGCTTCGTGGTGACCGAGCGGCGCGTGATCCGCTCCATCAACTACGAGGGCATCCACTCGGTGACGGTTTCGGAGATCCTCGACCGCTTCAAGGAGCGCAAGGTCGGTCTTTCCGTCGAATCGCAATACGACCCGAGCAAGATTCAGCGCGCGGCCACGGTGCTCAAGGATTTTCTGGCGGAGCGCGGCCGGCAATACGCCGTGGTGGACCCGGTGCTCGAGCAGATTCCACCCACCTCGCTTTCGCTCAAGTTCATGGTGAGCGAAGGACCCAAAGTGAAAGTGGGCAATATCGAGATCACCGGAAACGAGGGAATGGGCAACCGGTGGGTCATCCGCCAGATGAAGAACCTGCATCCTTTCGGCATTCCGCACTCGGTGGTGGCGGAGAGCCTGTTCGCCAAGACCTTCGACGAGGCCAAGCTGGAAGAGGATAAGGAGCGGATCCGGATGGGCTACACGGACCGCGGCTACTTCACCGCCAAGACGCTGGAGGCTACCGTGAACATCGTGCCCCGGGGCGGGCGCGGATGGCGGCTCCCCTTGATCCGGACCAATAGCCAGGGCATCGTCGCGGACCTGACGATTCCCGTGGAGGAGGGCCGGCTCTACCACCTGCGCAACGCCAACTTCGTCGGGGTGAAGCTGTTCCGCGAGCCGCAGGTGCTGCTGGCCTACTTCAATATGAAGGAGGGCGACACCTTCTCCACCGACAAGCTGCGCAAGGGGCTGGAGAACCTGCGCAAGCTGTACGGCACCCTGGGCTATATCGATTTCGTTCCGGAGCCGACCTTCGACATCATTCCCAACACCGACAAGATCGATCTGACGCTGACCGCCGAAGAAGGCAAGCAGTTTTTCATCCGGCGCATCGATTTTTCGGGCAATAACACGACGCGGGACAAAGTGATCCGGCGCGAAATCCTGCTCGACGAAGGCGACATATTCAATACCCAGCTCTGGGACTACAGCATTCTACGGCTGAACCAATTGGGCTACTTCGAAATGCTGAAGAAGGAAGAGTCGCTCGAGGGACTCAAGCGCAACCCGCAATCGGACACCGTGGATATTACCCTGAAGGTGAAGGAGCGCGGGAAGAACTCGATCGGATTGAACGGCGGCGTTTCCGGAATTGCCGGCAGCTTCGTGGGGTTCAACTATTCCACCAACAACTTCCTGGGCCTGGGGGAAACGCTCTCGCTCGAATCGCAGCTCGGGACGCGCATGCGCGACGTGAGCTTGGGGTTCACCGAGCCGTACTTTCTGGACCGGCCGCTGCAGCTCGGATTCGTCGTCTACCTGCGGCGCTTCAGTTTCGATCAGGGACGGGAGGCTTCCATCCTGGCGGGGCAGAACCTGATCCCGCTGTATAGCGCGCTGGGCTCGCAGAACCTGCTGAACTACGTGCAGAACAGCCACGGTTTCTCGCTTTCGGCGAGCTATCCGCTGCGCCGCAGCTTCGCGCGCGTGGGCATCACCTATGGCTTCGACATTTCGAATGTGGTGACGCAGACCACCGCGGCCACCAATTATTTCCAGTTCATCAACTTCAGCGGAGTGGCCGGGCCGAACTCGCTCAACGGCATCAGGACCAGCCATATTGTGCCGTCGTATACCTACAACACGGTCAATCATCCCATCAACCCCACCGGCGGAAAGAGCTTCTTCTTCTCCACGGATTTCGCGGGCAGCTTTCTGGGCGGCAACGTGAACACGGTGCGGCCGTCGATCGACATTAAGTACTTCCACACCGCGCCGTGGCACAAGAACCACGTGCTGGCATTCCATACCCTGGCCTCGTTCCTGGCCGGTTACGGGGGCAAGTACGCGCCGCCGTTCTCGCGCACCTTCATTGGCGGCGAGCAGGACGTGCGCGGGTTTGAAATCTGGGGCATCACGCCCATCGCCTTCATCCCCTCCAGCCAGAGCGTCAACGTGCTGAACGACGACGGCACGCCGCGTACCCAGAAAGTGATCAGCGGCGGATCGATCGTCTCGGCCCCGGTCACCGCCACCGTGCCCACCTACCAACTCATCACGCCGGGGGGCGACACGCAGGTGGTGGCAAACTTCGAATACCGCATTCCGATCGTCCCGGGCACGGTTACCCTGGCGCCGTTTTTCGATGCCGGCATGAACAAGATCCTGCTGCCCAACCAACTCACCACGGTGCCCAGCCACACCCTCGATTTGAACAATCAGTTCCCCCAGGCGGGGTTTGACGGCCGCGTGCGGATCGCGCCGGGCACGCAGAAAATCAGGGCGTCCACGGGCATCGAACTGCAGGTGATGCTGCCCGTGGTCCAGGCGCCGTTCCGCGTCTATTTTGCGTACAATCCTTCGATCGTGCGCGAGAATCTGCAGCCGCCGATCGTGGCCGACCGATCCTCGTTCCCCAACAACGCGACCTTTCTGAACTCGGTATTAACGTTCGGCCAGTCCTTCCCGTTCCTCGAAAAACGGACCATGTTCCGCTTCACGATTGGCCGGACGTTCTAGAGCGCCGGCCAGCGCAGGCCCGCAATATGGTATATTTTCACACTTAGGAGTCTCCAGCTTGAAGAAGATTTTTGTTTTCCCCGTATTGGCCGTAGGAATGGCCGCGATGGCGCAAGCCCAAGCGCCGGCAGCACCGGCGGTGTCGGCGGTACCGCCCACCAAGATCGCGATCATCCAGATCCAGCAGGCCATCCTCAGCACGGAAGAGGGCAAGGCCGCCGCCGCGGCGCTACAGGCCAAGATCGCGCCCAAGAAGGCGGTTTTTGAGAAGGCGCAAGCCGAGATCCAGTCGCTCACCGACCAGATGAAGAAGAGCAGCGCCACCATGAGCGACGACGCCCGCACCAAGCTCCAGCGCGATATCGACGCCAAGTCCACCAAGCTCAAGCGCGACTCGGAAGATGCCCAGGCGGAACTGGACCAGGACGAGAACAAGATGATGCAGGAGCTGGGCAACAAAATCACCAGCGTCATTGGCCAGTACGCTTCGCAGAACGGCTACGCGGTGGTTCTCGACGTGAGCAATCCGCAGACGCCGGTATTCTGGGCGGCCTCCTCGATCGACATCACCGACGACGTCAGAAAACTGTACGACCAGGCGTACCCGCCCAAACCCGCCGGCGCGGCCGCGCCCAAGCCCGCGCCAGCGGCGAAGACCACGCCTCCTGCCGTCCCGCCGGCCAAGACGACGCCGCCCGCCACGCCGCCCGTCAAGAAGCAGTAGGCCGTGGGGCAGCGCCCGCCCCGCGACCGAATCGCCCACGCCGTCCCACTCTGCACGCGTAGACACGTGTCTGCGTCATCATGATTCAGAGGTGTACAATCGAAACAGGGGGACTGTCCCATGAAAACTCTTGCCGGGTTCTCTTTCGCACTACTCTTGGCCACCGGACTCTGTGCCCAATCGCGCGGCGGCGGCGTCAACAATTCGCAACCATTCGTACAGGGTGGCTTCGGCAGTGTGGTTCATCCCGCTGGAAACGGCGTGGCGCGGAACTTCCCCAGCGTGGTGAACCCGGGTGGCGGCGGGCCGCGCCTCATCGTTCCCAATCCGAATTTCAACACCCGGCCGGGGCAGAACTTCCAGCGGAGAGACTTCATGTCCGGCCGCGGCTCGAACCTGGTCGGAATTCCCTATGCCTATCCGGTGTACGTGGGCGGAAGCGGTTACGACAACTCCTACATGTCCCCCGATGGCGCTGCCCCGCCGCAGCAACAGCAGCAGCCCAACATCCTGGTGATCTACCCGCAGCAGCAGCAGGCGACGCCGGTAATCATCACCCTCGGACCCGACGGCCAGTACACCACTTCGTCCGGGCAGCCCAATCAGCCGGGCTTCTCTCCGCCGGGCGCCTACCAGCCGCCGGTGCGCCCGCAGATGGAAGACCTGTCATCCACCCAGGAACCCGCGCACTACCTGATCGCGTTCAAGGACCACACCATCTACTCCGCCGTGGCCTATTGGGTGGATCGCGACACGCTGCATTATTTCACCTCCGGCAACGTGCACAACCAGGTTTCGCTTTCGCTGGTGGATCGCGATTTGACGGTCCAGTTGAATAAGGAATCGGGCCTCGACGTGAAGCTGCCCGCGGCCGCGAAGGAGTAGCCCGCACCGGCGAGGGAGTAAAGATCTCACTCCCACTCGATGGTTCCCGGCGGCTTGTGCGTAAGGTCGTAGAAGACGCCGGCGATTCCGTCCAGCCGCAAAACTTCCGCGCTGATCTTTCGCAGAAGCTCGGGTTCCATGGGAACGGAGCGGGCGGTCATGCCATCCACCGAATCGACGGGCCGCAGCACAACGGAATCGGGCGCGTCGGCGGTGCCGAGTGGAATCAGGATCACGGGAAACTGCCAGACCTGGCGGTCGAAATCGCCTTCCTGCGACAGACGGCGCACCGTGGCGTCGGCGCGGCGCAGACGGGCCAGCCGTTCCGGAGTAAGGGAGCAGGCGCGCACTTGCAATTCCTCGAGCGGCGCGCGGGCCGCTACCAGGGTAATGACGCGGTTCACTCCGGAGAGACGGTTGACCAGGGCGGTGGCGCGGTCGTGATCGAGCGCGTCGATAGCCAGTACCGGCGCGTAACTGCGGGAATCGCCCTGCACGCCTACCGATTGCACCGGAATGATGTGGCCTTCCCTCGACGGGCGGACCGGCGCATCGAACTCCGAGCACAGGCAGCGGATGGCCAGGCCCGGGCCGGGGAAAGGGTGCCGCTCCAGCAGTTCGGCGGGCAGGCCCAGTTCGCGGCCCAGCGCGCGCACCTCGTCCTTATACAGGAGTCTCAACGGCTCGACAATCCGGCCGCACGCGATGAGTTTCCGGATGCCCTCGACGCGGTTGTGATGGGTCTTGATGACCGCCGCTTTGGCGGTGCCGCCGCTCTCGATGGTGTCGGGATAGATAGTGCCCTGGCCCAGAATCCACTGCTCGTCCATCAGGCGGCGCGACTCGATCACCCGCTCCTGCACGCGCACAAACTCTTCGCCGATGATGTGGCGCTTCTGCTCGGGATCGGTGACGCCCCCGAGCGCGTCGAGAAACTGTTCGCGGGCGTCTTCCACGGTGACGCCGGCCATGTGGTGGGCGAAATCGGTATCGCCATCGCGCATCAGGCCGGTATCGACATAGACGCCGCGCACCCGGCCGGGGCCCAGGGCCAGGGTGCAGAGGTGAAAGGCGACGGTGGAATCGACGCCGCCCGAGACGAAAAAGAACACGCTGCGGTCGCCCGCCGCCTGGCGGATTTCCTGCTCGATCGCCGGCGCGCGGTGGCGGGGGTCCCAATCGGGCACGCATCCGCAGACGCGGAAGACGAAGTTGGCCAGGTACTCCCGGCCGCGCGCCGTATGCGCCACCTCGGGATGAAACTGCAGGCCGTACAACTTACGCGCGGGAGCGGCGATGGCCGCCACGGCGCACGTATCGGTGCGGCCGGCCACCGAGAAGCCCGGCGGAACGGCGCCCACCAGGTCGCGATGGCTCATCCAGATCTGCTGGCGCCCCCCCAGTCCCGCAAACAGCGGATCGGTGGTTTCGTCCAGCTCCAGCGTGGCCAGCCCGTACTCGCCCTTCTCGCCTGGGCGCACTTCGCCGCCCAGCAGGTGGGCCATGATCTGCTGCCCGTAGCAGATGCCCAGCACCGCCTGGCCGCTGGCGAAGATGGCGGGATCCACGGTGGGGCTGCCCGGCTCATAAACGCTGCTGGGGCCGCCGGAGATGATCAGGCCGCGCGCGCCGGCTAACTCAGCGGCCGGAGTTTCGCTGGGGCGGACTTCGGCGTACACGCCCAGGTCGCGGACTTTGCGCGCTTCCAGATGGCAGTACTGGCCGCCCGCATCGAGAACGACGATCTGCGGATGGGGGTTCAAGTATTGATGTTAGCAGGGACGCTACCGCCGGGCGGCTCCCGCCGCGGGCGGCACGGGCGACATCCGCTCCACCACGATTTTCCTGGCGTTCTGGACCAGGGCTTCGGCCTTGGGCATGGCCTCCACCGCCTTCTCCACCGCCGGGTCGGTCATGGTGAACATGCGGTCGCTCTCATCCTTGTTGAACGCGTAAACGTACATTTCCCGGGCCAGGTAGCGCTTGATCCAATCGTGATCCTGGGTGAATTCGGCTTCCGTGAAATTGTAGTCGTTCTTTAGCAGGTAATCGTGCAGCTCCTCGATCACCGCGGCATCCGGCATCCATCCCTTGGCCAGGCCGGCGCCGTGCGTGGCGAACCAGGTGCGCGAGAAGGTGAACAGGCCGCTGCGAAACAACTTCAGTTCCAGGGGGTCCATCGCGGGCGTCTTGTAGACCTCGTCGGGCGTAATTCCCCCGCCGCCGTAGACCGTGCGGCCCCCATCGGTCATCTTCACGTCCAGCGGGTTGCGCGCGTCATCGTCCTTGTGGAAGTAGTAATCGTAGAATGACCGGTTGCTGTAATCGCGCTGGATCAGGCGTCCGCTCGGGGTATAGAAGTGGGCCGTGGTCAGGGCCAGGCCGCTGTTCTCCGACAGCGGGTACACGGTCTGTACCAAGCCCTTGCCGAAGGTGGTCTCGCCCAGAATCCAGCCGCGATCGTGGTCCTGAAGGGCTCCGGAGACAATCTCCGCCGCCGAGGCCGACATGCGGTCCACCAGCACCACGATGGGATAGTCGCGCCCGTGGTTCCCATTGCGCGCGGCGTACGACTTTTCGGGCGACGAGCGCCCGTGATGGGAAACAATCAGCGCTCCCCTCTGCAGGAAATGGTCGGATACATTGACCGCTTCGTTGAGGACGCCGCCGGGATTCTCGCGCAGATCCAGCACCAGCCCCCGGATGTTGCTCTCGCCCAGGCGTTTCAGAGTCTCGTCCATCTCCCGGCTGGTATTGTCGCCGAAGGCGAGGATTTTGAGATACGCGATGCCCGGCTTCACCCAGAAGGCGTCCGGCACGCTCTTGCGGACGATTTCATCGCGCACCACCGAGATGGAAATGTAGTCCGGCGCACCCTCTCGCGAAACGACGATTTTGACCGCCGTGCCGCGCGGTCCCTTGAGCAGGTCGGCCACCTCGGTGGTATTCAAGCGATCGGTGGGCTTATCGTTCACCAAGACGATGATATCGCCCGGCCTCAGGCCGGCCTTCCACGCCGGGGAACCCGGGAAGGGCGCCGTCACCACGGTCTTGCCGTTGCGCGATGCAACCTCCATACCCACTCCGAAGTAGTGGCCTTGCTGGTCGTCTTTAAGCAGCCGGTAATCGTGCGGATCGAAGAAATTGGAGTGCGGGTCCAGGGTGCGCAGCATGCCCGGAATGGCGCCCTTATAGAGGGCCTTACCGGGATTAATGGGTTCGGCCAGGTTCTGCTCCACCAGGGCGTACGCCTTGATAAAGCTGTCCATGTCCTTGGAAAAAGGGAGATCGCCGGCAGCTTCCGTTTCCGGCGTGGCGGCAGCCTGCACCCTGGGTCCATAAAAACCACCCAGAATGGAACAACCCAATAGGATTAACGGTAAAACGAGCAGGGATCGCCTCTTCAGGGCCATGCGGAAAACCCGTCCTTATGCAGAGTATAACGTACCTGCAGAATTAGACGCGCAAACTGCTGGAAAGGCTACTGAAATATGACTACGAGGCGGCCCCGGCTTCTGGCCCGCCGCTCCCAGCCGACTGGGCGGCCATTTCCCGGTGGATGGCATCGAGCACCCCGTTCACAAACTGCACCGACTCCTCGCCCGAATACTTGCGGGCCAGCTCCAGCGCTTCGTCGATGGTGACGGCGGCGGGCGTGCCGCCGCGGGTCATTTCGTACACCGCCAGGCGGAGAATATTGCGGTCCACCGCGGGCATCCGTTCCATGCGCCAGTGTTCGGCGTGCTTCGATATTTGTTCGTCCACCTCGGCCAAATGCGCGACCGTCCCTTGCACCAGTTGCGCAACGAAGGGGTCGCGCTCCGGATGTTCTTCGGAATACAGGGTGTCGTAGTAGGCGTCGATGGCATCGCCTACGGGCTGCCTGCGCGCGTCCCACAGGAACAGAATTTGTAGGGCGCGTTGCCGGCTCCTGGTGCGGGAGGGCATCTACGTAGCCTGCCGGAGTATACGCAGCAGGCTGGCCATTTCGATGGCGGCCATGGCGGCGTCGAAACCCTTGTTGCCGCCCTTGGCCCCTGCCCGGTCGATGGCCTGCTCCAACGTATTCGTGGTGAGCACGCCGAAGGCCACCGGCACTCCGGTTTCGGCGGCGATGTGGGCCACGCCCTTGGCAACCTCCGCAGCCACATAATCGAAGTGCGGAGTCTCGCCGCGAATCACGGCGCTCAGGCAGATGACGGCATCATAGCGGTGCTGGCGGGCCAGTTCGCCGGCGGCGAGCGGCACCTCCCAGGAGCCCGGCACCTTGACGACGTCGATCAGGTCGGAACTGGCGCCGGTGCGCGCCAGCGCGTCCATGGCGCCGGCGAGCAGACGCTCCGTAATGAAACTGTTAAAGCGGCTCACGACGAGGGCGAATCGCATCCCCGCCGCCGAAAGCTGGCCTTCCAATACTCGCGACATGGTTCACTTTCCCGCGAAGGCCGCGCGCCTCTTCTCGAGGAATGCGCGGGTGCCTTCGCGACAATCTTGGGTGGCCGCACTCATGCCGAACGCGGCGGCCTCAAATTGCAATCCCTTTTCGATCCCGGCGTCGAGCCCCACATCCACGGCTTCCATGGCCAGCGCCACCGCCAGCGGGGCATTGGCCAGGACCTTTCTCAGCCAGGCGCGGCACACATTCAGAAGCTCGCCCGCGGGCGCCACGGCGTTGACCAGGCCAATGCGGTGTGCCTCGGCGGCGGTCACGGGCTCGCCCGAAAGCAGCATTTCGAGCGCGCGCCCGCGGCCCACCAGGCGCGGCAGTCGCTGCGTGCCGCCATAACCGGGGATGATGCCGAGCTTCACTTCCGGCTGCCCGAGGCGGGCGTTTTCCGAGGCGATGCGCACCGTCGCGGCCATGGCCAGCTCCAGCCCGCCGCCCAATGCGAAACCGTTTACCGCGGCCACCGACGGCTTGGGCATCGTCTCGAGCCGACGGAACGCCTCCTGCCCGCGCCGCGCGTAGGCGCGCGCCTCGACCGGCGAAAGCGCCGCCAGCTCGTTGATATCGGCGCCCGCCACGAACGCCTTTTCGCCGGCGCCGGTGACGATGGCGGCGCGCACGGCGCCATCGCTCGCGATGCGGTCGAACGCATCTTGCAATTCCACAACCACGGCGCCCGACAGTGCGTTCAACTTATCGGGCCGGTTCACCGTGACCAGCGCGATACCGCTCTCGTCCGCCTCAAACAGGATGTGGCTGTAAGACATCACGATCAGTGTAGCAAGCGCGCAGGAGCCGGGAGGCCGCCCCACTATGGGATAATCGGTTGAGTATCCCCACATCGCATGGATCGCGAATTCATCCGCAATTTTTCCATCATTGCGCATATCGATCACGGCAAATCCACGCTGGCGGACCGCCTGCTCGAGACCACCGGCGCGCTATCGCAGCGCGAAATGATGGAACAGGTCCTGGACACCATGGATCTGGAGCGCGAGCGCGGCATTACCATCAAGGCGCACGCGGTGCGGCTCAACTATCGCGCCGACGACGGCAAGGATTACCAGTTGAACCTGATCGATACCCCGGGCCACGTCGACTTCTCCTACGAGGTCTCGCGCAGCCTGCAGGCCTGCGAGGGCGCCCTGCTGGTGGTGGACGCATCGCAGGGCGTGGAGGCGCAGACCCTGGCCAACACCTACCTGGCGCTGCACCACAACCTGGAAATCATTCCGGTGATCAACAAAATCGATCTCCCCGCCGCCGAACCGGAGCGGATTCGCGAGCAGATCGAGACCATCATCGGCCTCGATGCGCGCGATGCCGTGCTGGCCAGCGCCAAGCAGGGCATCGGCATACACGACATCCTGGAACACATCGTCCACCTGGTGCCGCCACCTAAGGGTTCGCTCGACGCGCCCCTGCGCGCGCTGATCTTCGACTCCTGGTTCGACAGCTATCGCGGCGTCATCATCCTGGTGCGCGTGCTCGACGGCCGCCTGCGCATGAAACAGAAGATCCGGTTGTGGTCCAACGGGCAGGTGTTCGAAGTGGAGGGGCTGGGTTACCAGGCGCCCAAAGCCACCCCGTGCGAGGAGCTTTCGGCCGGGGAAGTAGGCTTCCTCTTCGCCAACATCAAGACCGTTTCCGACGCCAAGATCGGCGACACCATCGTGGACCACGAAAACCCGGCCGCCGAGCCGCTGCCCGGGTTTGAAGAGATCAAGCCCATGGTCTTTGCCGGCCTGTACCCGGTGGAATCGCACGAGCACGGCCTGCTGCGCGACGCATTGGAAAAGCTGCGGCTCAACGACAGCGCCTTCAATTTCGAGCCGGAAAACTCGGTGGCGCTGGGCTTCGGCTTCCGCTGCGGGTTCCTGGGGTTGCTGCACCTGGAGATCGTGCAGGAGCGCCTGGAGCGCGAATTCAATATCGACCTTATCACCACCGCGCCCGGGGTGCGGTACCGGGTCACGAACACCATGGGGGAGATCCTCGAAATCGACAACCCCACCAAGTTCCCCGACCCTTCGGAGATCAAGCAGATCGAAGAGCCCATCATCGACGCCATCGTGATCACCCGCGAGGAGTACCTGGGCGGCATCCTGAAACTGCTCGAAGAAAAGCGCGGGGTGCAGAAGAAATTCGAATATGTGGGCGGCGGCCGCGTCATGCTGACCTACGAGATGCCGCTCAACGAAATCGTGCTGGATTTCTACGACCGCCTGAAATCCGCTTCGCGCGGGTACGCGTCGCTGGACTATCACCTTTCGGGCTTCCGCGTTTCTCCCATGGTGCGGCTGGACGTGCTGGTGGCGGGCGAACCGGTGGACGCGCTTTCGCTCGTGGTGCACCGCGATTTCGCCTACGAGCGCGGCAAGGACCTGATCTCGCGCCTGCGCCGGCTGATCCCGCGGCAGATGTTCGAAGTGGCCTTGCAGGCGGCCATCGGCAACAAGATTGTGGCGCGCGAGACCATCGCGGCCATGCGCAAGAACGTGCTCGCCAAGTGTTACGGCGGCGACATCTCGCGCAAGCGCAAGCTGCTGGAGAAGCAGAAGGAAGGCAAGAAGCGCATGAAGCGCGTGGGCCGCGGCGAGATCCCGCAGGAAGCCTTCCTGGCGGTGCTGAAGGTCGGGCAGGGCGAGGGGGACGAGTGAAGACGATTCGCGTCGTGGCCGAATTTACCGATGCGACGCACCGCGCTCCATCGCACTGCGCAAGAGGGCGTTGATTCGGGTTTGATAGCCTCTGCCTT
>JADGNR010000196.1 GCA_017883415.1 Bryobacteraceae bacterium
GACGGAGTTCGCTTTCGTTGCTGGCCTCCTTGATGCGCTTCAAACACAGGTGAAGAGCCTTCTTTGAAGTGCCCCGGACGGCGGTATAGTCGCTGCCTTCTTTGCCTTTCGCCCAACGTGCTTGAACCGCTTTGCGTGCGCTTTCACTCCGCTGTTCAGGCGTGAGTTTGGCGGCTCTGGCGGGACCGCCCTTCTTTCCGCCTATGCGTCCCAAAGCAACGGCGGCTGGATTTTTCTTCTTTGGATTTGCGGCCATTTGTGCATTATACGGGAGCGGTCAGGAATTTACGATACGTGAACGGTCACGTACACGGAGCCAGACCGCTAGTGTGGTGTCCACGAATTGGCTGGACAGGTCGAGTCAGTGGGGCGGACCCCCTGGTCCGCGCGGGTCCCCCTGGACCCGCTTCTGCATCTGCTAAATGAAGCTGATCTCGCCATCGTGGCAGGCCGACCAGGGGGTCCGCCCCACTGCTCCGCGCGGAATGTCTCTTGTTATTTCGTGGACACTACACTAGTCTTCCGCTTTTTCCGCGCCCCGTACTTACCGCTGGCCGCCCTTCCGGTACACTATCAGGCGTGCCGCACCCGCTGATCTATACCGCCCCGCAGCGGCTCGGGCCGCTGGTCGATGACGAGTTGTTCCGGCGGCTGTGCCGCTCACGCGATTACCTCGCCGCGGGATTCGATCGACCGCTCCGCCTGGCCGATGCGGCGCGCGAAGCGTACCTGTCGCCGTATCATTATCACCGGCTGTTTGCGCGCACGTTCGGGGAAACGCCGCACGATTTTCTGACCCGGCTGCGCATGGACCGCGCCAAACGGCTGCTGGCGCGCGAACAGCTTCCCGTCACCGAGGTGTGCTTCGCGGTGGGATATGAAAGCCTGGGGTCGTTCAGCGCGCGCTTTCGCAGCCTGGTGGGGCGCTCGCCGTCGGAGTACCAGCGGGCCGTGCGCCGGCTTTTCCCGGTTCCGAAGCTCGCGGTTTACCGGTTCGTGCCGGCGTGCTTTTTGGGATACTGGGGAGCGCGCCAGATTTAACGCGCGGAAAAGCAAGAATCGAGAAGCGCTCCGTCGCGGCCGGTGGCACGCTGAATTCTGGAGGAAGCCACATGATTCAACGTCTCTCGCACGTCACGATTTACGTACTGGACCAGGACGCCGCGTACGACTTCTACATCGGCAAGCTGGGGTTCGAGGTCCGCATGGATCAGAAAATGGACAACGGGTTCCGCTGGCTTACGGTCGGCCCGAAAGGCCAGCCGAACTTGCAGATCATCCTCATGCCCACCGGTCCCAGCCCCATGATGGACCAGGAGACCTCGGACGCCCTGCGCGCGCTGATCCGCAAGGGCGTGCTGGGCGCCGGCGTCTTTCAAACCGCGGATTGCCAGCAGACCTACGAAGAGCTGAAAGCCAAAGGTGTGGAGTTCCAGCAGCCGCCCACGGAGCGCTTCTACGGAATCGAGGCGCTCATGAAAGACAACTCGGGGAACTGGTTCAGCATGTCGCAGCCGAAAGAAGCCTATGAAACCCCCGCTTAGCGAGAAACTGCGGGCGTGGTGGTGGCACCGGCAGGCGCTCGATGGGAGGCTTGCCGGCGCCGCGCCGTCCGCGGTCCTGGAGCAGACCGGATGGGCGCGCTCGGTGGGCGGGGTGGGGCCGTATCTGACGCTGTTTGCGCGCGCCGGCACGTCGCGCGAGGCCGCCGACCGGGCGGTGGCGAGCCTCCAGATCCACGAACTGCCGTCGGCGCGCGGCTGCACCTACGTCGTGCCGGGGAGCGAATTTGCGCTCGCCCTCAAGGCCGGGGAGAGCTTCTCCTCGGCCGATATGAAGACCGCCTACAAGCTCGGCGTCACCGATCAGGAAGTCGCTAAGCTGTCGGACGCGGTGCTGAAGGCGCTGGGCAAGGGGCCGCTCGATCCGGAGGAGATTCGCGCGGCGACCGGCGATGCCGCGCGGCATCTGGGCGACGAGGGAAAAAAGAAAGGGATGATCACCACCCTGCCGCTGGCCCTCGGCAGGCTCCAGGCAACCGGCGATATCCGCCGCGTCCCGGTGAACGGGCGCCTCGATCAGCAGCGCTACCGTTACACCCTATGGCAGCCCAATCCGCTGGCCAAATTCAAGCTCTCCGCCGACGAAGTCGAGACCGAGCTGGCGCGCCGGTATTTTGCGTGGACCGGGCCGGCCACCCTTCCCGAGTATCAGTGGTTTTCGGCGCTCAGCGCCAAAGCGGCCAAGGCGGCCATCGAGCCGCTGAAGCTGGCGCCGATCGAAGGCGGCCGGCTGATGCTTCCCGAAGACCGCGAGAAATTCGAAGCCGTCCAGATTCCCAAACAGCCGCAGTACGCGCTGGTGAGCTCGATCGACGGTATCAGTTTGCTGCGCCGCGATCTGGCCAGCCTGGCCGAGGCCGCGGATCTGAAACGCAAGTTTTTTGCCAAGGTAGGGGGCGGGGGGCTGCTCGATCTGCCCAGCCACGGCATCTTCGACCGCGGCCGGCTGGTCGGATTGTGGGAGTTCGATCCGGAGTCCGGGTCGATCGCCTGGACCGCGTTCATCGCCAGGAACAAGGACTTGGAAAAAGCCGTGGAGCGCACCGAGCAGTACGTGCGCGCTGAGTTGGGCGACGCGCGCTCGTTCAGTCTGGACAGTCCCAAGAGCCGGGCGCCGCGGATCGCGGCGCTGCGCCAGGCGGCAGGCTAATTCCCGTCCGGAGGAGCCTCTTCCACGGGCCCGAACTTCTTCAGCAGCTCGCCGATCTTCGAGGCGTCGCCCACGGCGATGATCTGCACGTTGCCGAGCGGGATGTACTTCTTCGCCACCCGCTGGATATCGTCCGCGGTGACGGCCGCCACCTTGGCGGCGTAGGTGTCCCAGTAATCCTCCGGGAAGCCGTACTCGCGCTGCGTCATCCAGCGCCCCAGCACGCTCCCCGAGCTTTCCAGGCCGAGCACGAAGCTGGACACGATGGCGCTCTTGGCGTCGTCCAGTTCGCCCGCCGGGACCGCATTGTCGCGGATATCGCCGAACTCCTTGAGCATCTCCGCCAGCGCCTGCTCGGTCACCTCGGTGCGCACCGACGTGTTGGCGCCGAAATAGTTGAGCGTGTGCGAGGCGCTGAAGAACGATCCGATGCCGTAGGTGTACCCCTTGTCCTCGCGGATATTGCGGAACAAGCGCGAGGAGGGCCCCGCGCCCAGCACCTGGTTCAGCACGGTGCAGGCGATGTAGTCCGGGTTGGTGCGGTCGATGGCCAGGTTGGCTACAAACAGCATCGTCTGGACGGAGTTGGGCCGCGGGATCAGGTAGACCTTCTTCTCCGCGATCGGGGCCGGAAGCGGCAGCGCGACGCGCTCCACCGGGCCGCCCTTCCATTCGCCCAGCGCCTTGTCCAGCTTGGCCACAGCTTGCTGCGGGGTGATGTCCCCGGCGATGCCGGCCCATTCCCCGGAGGGGACATAGTACTTCTTGTAGTGCGCGAGCAGGTCCTCGCGCGTGATCTTGGCAAGGGCTTCCACCGTGGGCCGGGTAAAGTGGCGTGCGTCGCCGGGGTAGAGCACCTTCATGAGGCGCTCGTTCGCCAGCGAACCCGGCTGGGACTTGCTCTGTTCGATGTTAGCCCGCGTCCGGGTCTTCCACTTTTCGAGCTCGTCCTGCGGGAACGAGGGGTTGAGCAACTCGTCAGTGAGTATGGCCAGCGCGGCATCGAAGTTTTCGGTGAGCGCGGTTACGGTGACGAAGCCATTCTCCGAACCGGCGTTGATCGATACCGTGGCGCCGAGATCGGCCACCGCGTCGGCGATGTCTTTCGCGGAACGGGTCTTAGTCCCGAGCTGAATCAGCGCCGCGGTGGCGGTGGCCACGCCGGGCAGTCCTTCGGGATCGCGCAGGTCGCCGGAGGGAATCGTCATGCGGAAGGTGATGGTGGGCACGCGATGGCTCTCCACCACGATCAGTTTCGCGCCGTTGGTCAGCTTGCGCTCGACTGGCCGCGGCAGCTTGACCGCCAGCACCGAGTTCGACACCGGCGCCTTATTGAGGCGGACCACGCCCTTCAGGGACTGCGTGGGCTGCCCCGGCGGCATCTGCGCGGCCGCGAGGGCCGCAAACGCGAATGCGAGCACGAATCGTTTTCTCATGGCAGTAGTCTCCTCACTTGTCCTGCTTGGGCGCGGGGGGCGCAGCGGGTGCGGCCCCTGCCGGCACGGTGACAACCACCACGCGGTTGGCGGTCCGCAGATATTTCTGGGCGGCTTTTTGGATGTCGGCGGCGGTGACGGCCATCCGTTTTTCAAATGCCGTATTGATGCGGTTGGGGTCGTTGAACAGCGCCGTGCTGTCGGCCAACGTGATGGCCGTATTGAGCACGCTCTCCCGCGAAGATACCATGCCCCGGCGCAGTCCCGTGCGTGCGCGTTGCAGTTCCTTATCGGTGACCGGCTCCGCATTCAGTTTGGCGATCTCTTCGGTGATCAGGCTCTCCACTTCCTGCGGGTTCTTTCCGGGCCGCACGATGGCGATGACCTGAAACTTGGACGGTCCGGCCCGCCCATCGACGATGCAGCCCACCTGCACCGCGACCTCCTTCTCCTTGACCAGCTTCTGGTACAGGCGCGAGCTCTGCCCGCCGCCCAAAATCGACGTCGCCACCGAGAGCGCCAGCCCGTCGGCGTCGGTCACGGCGGGGATGCGGTAGTCGATGTCGATGCGCGGCACGCGCGCCAGCTTGTCGTCGATCTTGAAGCGCCGCTCCTCTTTCTTCTCCGGCTCGGTGAGGTCCACCGGCTTGGGCGCCTCCTGCCGCGGGATGCCGCCGAAGTACTTTTTCACCTTGGCCAGCGTCTCCTTGGTGTCCAGATCGCCCGCCAGCGACAGCACGGCGTTGTTGGGCGCGTAGTAGGTCTTGAAGAACTGCTGCACGTCCTCCACCGACGCGGCGTCCAGGTCGGCCATCGAGCCGATCACCGAGTGATGGTAGGCGAAGTTGTCGTACACCAGCTCGTCCATCTTCTCGAACGTCTGGCCGTAGGGCTGGTTGTCCACGCCCAGGCGCCGCTCCTCCTTCACCGCCTGCCGCTGGTTCTCCAGGTTGTCTTTGGTGATGGCCAGGGAGTGCATGCGGTCGGCTTCCATGAACAGGCCCAGGTCCAGTTGGTTCTTGGGCATCACCTCGAAGTACACCGTGCGGTCGGTGTTAGTGGTGCCGTTCATGCTGCCGCCCTTGGTGAAGACGAGGTAGAAGTGCTCGCCGGCGCCCACGTTTTCCGAGCCCTTGAACATCATGTGCTCGAACAGGTGCGCGAACCCGGTGCGGCCCTGGCGCTCATCGCGCGAGCCGACCTTATAACTGACGGCGATGCCGTAAACGGGCGCAAAATGGTCTTCGGCGATGATCACCCGAAGCCCGTTGTCGAGAGTCGTGTCGGTGAACTTCACCGGCGGCAGCTTTGAGGGGGCCTGCTGGGCAAACGCCATCCCCGCGGCGGCCAGTAAGACCGCAACCAATGGTTTCAAGGAACCTCCTTCGTATGTCTACCCAGTATAGCCCCATGCCAAGGTGGGGCATGCTTTAGCCTGCCCACCGGCGAGGCCGGATTGAATAACCTGTGACCCCACACGCCTTGGCCGGAGCTTCGAGGGGCATTGACCGGGGGTCACAGGGCAGCTTGCCCAGACCCATCGCCGGATCGCCGCCGCTGGATTCCCGCCCTCTCTTTGTGCCATGCTGAACGGTTCCTATGGATATCATCACGGGCAACGTCGGATGGATCGAAGTGATTTGCGGGCCCATGTTCTCGGGCAAGAGCGAGGAGTTGATCCGGCGCCTGCGCCGGGCCATGATCGCGCGCAAGCGGGTGGAGGTGTTCAAACCGTCCATCGACAACCGCTATTCGGACGACGAAATCGTCTCGCACGGCGACCTGCGCATGCACTCGCAGGTAGTGAATTCAGCCGCGGATATTACCGAGCGCATCGACTGGCGCTCGGAAGTGGTGGGCATCGACGAAGCCAATTTCATGGGCCCGCAACTGGTGGAGGTGGCCCAGCGCCTGGCCGACAGCGGCAAGCAGGTGATCGTCTCCGGCCTCGATACCGATTACCTGGGCCGCCCCTTCGCCCCCATTCCCGACCTGCTGGCGCTTTCCGAATCCATCACCAAGACGCTGGCCATCTGTGTGCGCTGCGGCAATCCGGCAAAGCACACGCAGCGCCTGCGCGGCTCCGAGGACCTGATCGTGGTAGGCGCCGCGGACATGTACGAAGCCCGCTGCCGCCGCTGTTTCGAACCCGGCATCCCCAAGCAGACCGAGATGGAGTTCGTCAAAGCGAAGGTTCGCGGCCCGGACCCGGGGGCGAAAGTCGCAACGTAAGACGGCTCCGGCGTATCATAGTGATAGACACCTCCTGTGACCATTGACGAACGCCTGGAAGCTCTTACCAAAACCGTCGAGCTTATGGCCGGAATGCATCGCGACAACGAAAAGCGATGCGAAGCCCTTTTTGAACAAAACGAAGCCCGACTCCAACAAAACGAAGCGCGGCTCCAACAAGACGAAGCGCGGTTCGCACAGGTCACGCGAAATTTTGAAGTGGTGCTGGATTCCATCAGGGGCCGGGAGAACGTCGCCCGCGCTCACGAACAGCGCATCGGCGATCTCGAAGACCGCGCCGGGTAACACGCCGAAGTTTTCTGCCCGCTCAGAAATTGAAACGCAGGCCCATTTGGATCAGGCGCTGGTCGCGCGCCGCGGTGGCGGCGTTGGGCGAGGGCGTCAGGATGGCCCCCGTCGCGTCCACCTTCGCCGTGGTATTGAGCGCAGTGACGTTCAGCGTGTTCGTCAGGTTGGTCGATTCGGCCAGAAACTCGAAGCTCCGCTTTTCCCCTACCTGGAACAGGCGCGAGTAGCGCGCATTCAACTCGAACGCGGCGGGGGCGCGCACCGTATTGCGGCCGATGAACAGGGGCCGCTGGAAAGCCGCGCCCTCGGTCGGATCGCCGTTCAGGATCTGGTTGCCGCCGATGTTGAACAGGTCGCCCGAGGCGGCCACCAGGCCGATCGAAAGGCGGTTGTGATTCAGCAGGTAATGGGCCGCGCCCTTCCCGCTGAATTCGGGCATGAACACGCCCGTCATGTTGAACGTGTGGCGCTTGTCGGTGAGAGAATTGGCGCGGTCGCGGGCGCGATTGCTCGGGTCGGACAACAGGAAGTTACCACTGTCGATGTTGTTCTGCTCCGGCGCGTCGTCGATGGCATGCGACCAGGTGTAAGTCGCATAGAATTCGTACCCCTTCGACAGGCGTTTGTTCAGCGTGATGTTAGCGCCGTTGTAATTGGAGTGCCCGACCGATTGCACCGCGAGTATGTTGGCGAAGCCGGGAAATACGCGCGCGGTGGTGCTGAAAATGGGGCGGCCGTCGGCCAGGAACGCGCCCGAGGGCACCAGGTTGATGTTGCTGTACACCGGAAGGCGGTTGCCGGCGGTGTGCAAATACGAGGCGCTCACGACGAAGTTCGAGCTCAGCTCGCGCGTCACTGAAACCGTGGCGTTATAGGAATACAGCGTGGCGAAATCGGGCGCAACCGTGGTGATATTCTGCGTGGCCAGGGCGAACCCGGTGGGCAGCGCGGTGAACACCGTGGGAAACGCCGGTGCAAAGGCGCTGCCCGGCGTGGCCGTGATGTTGAAGAATGCCGGCGTGCCGTTGTTCAGCAGGGCCAGGCGGTACTGGTCGGTCTGTGGCGGATCGTAGAAGATGCCCGTGCTGGCGCGAATCACGGTCTTCTGGTCGTGCCCCAGCCCGTAAGCGAGGCCCAGGCGCGGGCCCACATTATTGTTATCCGTGTGGAAACTCTGCGAGTACGGGAACAGGGAGTTCTTGTCGGCATTGGGAACCTGGTAGAGGTCGTAGCGCAGGCCATAAGTGAGCGTCAGGTTACGCAGGGGCTTCCAGGTATCCTGTGCGAAGAAACCAGTGAACAGGGAGTTGTAACTGATCGACGGATTCCCGAAAGTCTGGCTGTAACTGGAGTAGCCTTTGGGCGTAGTCCCGTTGACCGCGGCCAGGTAGGTGGCGACATTGGGGAAGGTGTAAGTGGCGGCGGTGGCCGCGGTCTGCGTGTCGCGCACGGCGTGGGTGCTGAAGCCGGCCTTGAAGGAGTGGGCGCCGGCGATGTAGCTGAAATTGTCGGCGATCTCCGGCGTGGTCTCCTGGTAGACGAAGCCGGCGCCGGTGGGCCCGCCGAAGTTAGCCACGCCCGAAACCACGATGGTGGGCCCGGTCCCCGAAGCGGAGAAGCGATCCTGCTCTTGTCCGCGGTAGGCCACCTGGCCGCGCAGCTCGTTAATGGCGTGGTCCGAGATGGTGGTTACCAACTGTATCCCGCCCACGTGGGAACGGTCGATGAAGTTGTAACTCTGCGACACCAGGTTGAGCCCGCCGATGGTGCCGTTGTTGAACGGCGAATCGTTGGCGTGGTGCAGGTAGCGGACCGAGAGGCGGTTGCGCGAGTTGATCATCCAGTCGGCCTTGGCCATGTAGAAGTAGACGCTCTGCGAAAAAGGAATGGCGTTGGCGAAATTAGCGGGCAGGCCGAGTTGCGCGACGGTGGCGGCGGGCACAGTCACCACCCCGGGCAGGTCGCGCTTGACATGCTCGAAGGCGCCGAAGAAAAACAGCTTGTCGCGGACCAGGCGCCCGCCGCCATCGGCGGAATACGCGTTGACGTCGATCTCCGGCGTCGGTGTGGCCGCCGCCAGCAGCTTGGGCCGGGCGTTGAAATCGGTGCGGCGGAAAATGTATGCCGCGTCGCCGTGGAAATCGTTGGCGCCCGATTTCGTGATGGTGTTGAACACCGCGCCCACGGTATTGCCAAACTCCGGAGCGAAGCCGTTGCTCACCTCCTGAATCTCCTCCACGTACGTGTCGGAAATGGGGATCAGGCGGATGCCGCCGCGATCGCTCTCCGTGTTGTTGCTGCCGTCGATCTGGTAGTTGATGCGCCCGTTGAAGCCGTTGGCGTTGATCTTGCGCGGCACTCCGAACTCGGTGTTGGCACGCCCGCTGACGTTGGGCTGGAACAGGATGAAGTTATACGGATTGCGCGAGACCAGCGGCAGGTTGCGCACCGTGTTGTTGTCCAGCGTGCTGCCGAGGCTGGTGCGGTCCGGGTCGGTAATGGCCGCCGACGCGGTAACCTCCACCTGTGTCGCCGTGCCCGCCACTTGCAGAGGTACGTCCACCGTGATGGTGGCGCCTGCGTTCAGGACGATGCCCGCGCTCTTCGCGGCCGCGAATCCGGCAGCCTGCACGGCCAGATCGTACGTCCCCAGCGGGAGAAGGCTGAAGCGGTACAAGCCGCTATCGCCCGTTTTGACCGATTGTTTGAATCCTGTCGCCGTGTTGGTGATCTCGACGGTGGCGCCCGATACCGCCGCACCCGTGGCGTCGCTTACCGCCCCCGTGATTTCGCCGTTAATCGCCGCCGCCTGTCCGTAGCAGCGCGGAAGCAGAGCGATCCCTAAAGACAAAGACAAAACGAGCGTTCGAACGATGTGACCCATACCACCCTCCCAAAAAGGCGTCAGCTCTCAGCTTTCAGCGTTCAGCCCGAACGCAGGCATGGCGCGCAACCGGGCGTTGAAAGCTGATAGCTGAGAGCTGACCGCTGATAGCTATTAGACAGGCTTCGACGCGATTGGTTTCAAAGTTCGCTGCCGGGCTGGTTCTGTGAAGAAACTCACCTTGTAAGCCGGCTATCCCTGTATACGCACTTCTTTGCCGCGCCAGAAGGCCTCGCGCAACTCGCGCTTGATGATCTTGCCGGTGCCGGTCTTGGGCAGTGGGCTGTCGGTGAAATGGAAGCGGCGCGGCATTTTGAATTTCGCGATGCGCCCCGCCAGGTGTGCGCCGAGCTCCTGTTCGGTGAGAGCGTGGCCGGGCTTGAGCACCACGAACGCGGCCGGCACTTCGCCCCATTGCGGGTCCGGCGCCGACACCACCGCGCATTCGAGCACCGCCGGATGGGCGAAGATGGCGCGTTCCACCTCGATGGAAGAGATATTCTCGCCGCCGCTGATGATGATGTCCTTCTGGCGATCCACGATGCGCACATAGTTCTCTTCGTCCCACACACCCATGTCGCCGGTGTGCAGCCAGCCGCCGTCGATCACCGCGGCGGTGGCCTTCGGCTCCTTGAAATAGCCGTCCATCACCAGGTCGCCGCGGATCACCACCTCGCCGATCGACTGCATGTCGCGCGCCACGTCGCGCATGTGCGGGTCCACCACGCGGACCTCGCAGCCGGGCAGCGGCCAGCCGGCCATCGACAGGTGGTGCAGGCGG
>JADGNR010000485.1 GCA_017883415.1 Bryobacteraceae bacterium
CCTTCATTCGGGTTAGGCGCCGGATAGTAAGTGATGGTGTAGGAGTTACTCATGTCCTCGCGGATGTCTTCAAACGCTTCCACCTGCTTCTGCCAGGTTCGCGCCCAGTAGGCTTTGCCGCCGGTGCGCTGCGCCATGCGGCGGAAAACGCCGCTCGAGATGGGGTCCTTGTTCACTTCGCTGGTGGAGATGACGTAAATGGGAATGCCTTCGTCTTCCGCCACGGCGCGGACGTCGTCGGGGGCCACCATGCTGGCGTTGTCGGGACCGTTGGAGAATACGATCACCACTTTGCGGCCGGGTACTTTGGCCGCGTCGCGCAGGGTGAGCAGCAGGCAGTTGTAGAGCGCCGTATCGTCGCCGGCCACGGACTTGCGCAGGCCGCTGATGGCGTCGGAGTGCTCGCGCGTCAGGCCGGCGGCGCGCGACAGGTTGCGGCTGAAGGTGTAGACCGCCACCGAATCGGCACGGTCCAGCCCGCGCACGAAATCGGCGATGGCGTCTTCCGCGTAGACGAAGCCGCGATACATGAAGTTGCTGGTATCGAAGAGCACGAAGACGTTGGTGCCGATGAAGGCGTCGGGGCGGTCCAGGCCCGGCAGCGAATCCTTCTTGGCCTCCAGCAGCGGATGCATGGAGCCGTCGTCGGCCAACGCCACCGGGGCGTTGGCGCCCTCGGCGAAAGTCGCCGCTTTCTGCAGAATGCCATCTTCGAAAATACGGAAGTCGTTCGGCTTCAGGCCGTTGATGTAGTGGTTCTTGCTGTCCTGTACCTGGAAGCTGAGCACCACCATATCCACCTTGACCTTGAAGATGGGCCGCTGGCCGTCCTGAGCGCGGAGCAGCAGCCCGCCCGTGGTCAGACCAAAGAATGTTCGTCGCGAAATCGTCATATCGTCGTTTACCGGTTGGGAGACTCCTGGAGGGAAGCCTTCTGATCCGCCATGGCGGCGCGGGCGTGTGCGCGCGCTTCGTCGCCCACCAGGCGCAGCGATTTCAACACAGCGGGCCAATCTTCCAGGTGCGAAGCGAAGATGTGCTCCACCAGTTTCTGCGTCCATTCGGGGATCCGCACATTGAGCTGCGCCGGCGAAATGCCCAGCTCGTCGGCCAGCGCGGCCCAGTAGATCCCGTTCGATTCCCAGCTCTCGGCCATGATGCGGCTGGAGTAGCCCATCAGGGTCGGGAAGGTGCGGAGGTTCAGCAGTTCGGGCTCATAGGAATTGGCCAGCGTGGGCTTGGGCGTGCCGAAGGCGTGGGACACGGCCATGTAGTTCACCTCTTTGGGCGACGATTGCGCGAGCTCGCGCAGATCCGCCAGGATGGCGGAGGCGTCCCCGGTGCGCCGCGGCGCCAGCTCGCGCGCCAGCGAGAACAGCTCCGACGGAGTCACCCGCTCGGCGGCGTCTTTCACGTCGCCGCGCTCCACCAGCCGCGCCACTTCGTTGGTGCGCGCCGGCGGGGCGAACAACGCGAGCGCCGCGATCACCTGCGCGCGCAGCTCCGCATCGAAAGCCGCTTCGGCCAACAGCTCGCGCCCGTAGCGCAGGTGCAGTCCCACCCAGTGGACCTGGGAGGGCGTCACATTCCACCAGCGCGGAATCTTGGCGCTGAGCATCATCTGCGGCACCAGGTCGCCCCAGATCAGCGCCTGCGTCTGGGCGGGCACCAGGAAGTTCTGCTCGGCTTCGGCCAGGGCGTAAGGCAGCGTGGAGAGCGAGCCCACCAGCCGTCCGCCGCCATTCGAGGGCCAGCCGGTGCCATACATCTCGGTGGGCCGCCAGGTGTGATAGTTGCTCTGCATGCCCAGGAAATCGTGGCTGCGCACGAACACCGGGTTGGTGTAAAGCACCTGCGCTCCGGGCGGCGCGTAGTGGGCGTAATTGAAGGCCAGCAGCGTATCGCGGAGCAGCGGCGCCATCAGGCCGCGGACCTCTTTGAGCTTCTCGCCGTCGCCGCCCGCCTTCTCGATGGCGGAGCGAATGTTGAGCTTGCGTTCGCTCTCGATGTGCTTTTCGGTCCAGTAGCCGAACCCCATGGCGTTCTTTTCGACGGCCGACAGGGAGGCGCGCGGCAACTGGATTTCGCTGATGCGGGCGGCCAGCCGGTTCACCAGCGCGGGGTTCAGCTTGGCGCCCTTGGCAATGCTTTCCACGTGGTCGGCCAGATCGAACAGCGTATCGAGGGAGACGATGCGCTGCGCTTCCAGAATGCGCTGCAAATCCTGCGTCACCTGCTCGCGCGCATCGGCGTCCGCGGATGCGGAGGCGCCGGCCAGCACTTCGATCATGCGCTCCTCGGGCGCGGTGGCGGAAGCGGAGGGCGCGGCGGCAAGCAACTGCTTGACGCTTTCGCGGCCGCTATCGAACAGCTCGCGGTCGTTGTGAACCTGCCCGAACGCCCCGGCGATCGAGGAGAAGACCGCGTCGGCATCGCTTTCCGGCATGGTCCGCTGGCGGACCAGAATCTGCCATAGCCCCATCAGCGACTGGAACGAGCCCGCGACATCGCTGCGGAACAATGGATCGCGGATTTTGTTGATGCTCTCGGCGGTATCCAGGAACTGGTTGATCGACTTGTCGCTGATCTGGCGCGATTCGCTGAAAATGGAATACTGGCTGCCGTAGCCGCGGTAGGCGCGCGCCAGGCGGTCCACCGTGGCCGCTTCGAGCGGGGCGGCGCGATTGCGGTCCAGGTCGCTGACCGCCATGAAAATCTTGAGCGGCTCGTTTTCCACGGCCTTGCGGCAGAGGGCAAAAAGAGCCTCGAGCACGTCGTCCGGTTCTTTCCAGGTGGTGGCCAGGCGGGTGAGTTTTCCATCGTAGCGGCCTTGCGGGTGGTTGATGAAGAGATTCTTCCAGACCTCGATGCTGCCGGGGATGTGCGGCTTGCCGTCGGCATCCAGGCGCAGCCGCGTGGTGAGCAGCATCATGTCCGTGTTGGAGCGGAACACCGGGCGCGCGGGGCCCGGGCTGGTGATGCGGCCGCGTACCGCGGTGTAGAAGCGCTTCATCCGGGCGGGATCGGTGAGATACTCCTGCACCGGGCCGTGGATGCGCGCCAGCGCGTCGTACAGGCTGGCCATCCACCCATCGTCTTTGGTGATGAGCTTATCGAAGAACTCGGCGCCGTGGTCGGGAGAAACCCCGGCCAGCTCGCCCCAGGAAGCCGCGGAGCGCGCGCCGCCCGGCGTGACCGCCTTGCCGTCGCGGATCTCGAACATTCCTCCGAAGAAGTCGAGGACGTGCGCAAAGGTCTTGAGGTGGGGGTAGGCCACGGACTTGCGCAGGCTCGCGGCGGTTTCGCGGTCGAGCTTGGAAAGACCCAGGTAGAGGCGGCACAGCGACGGATCGGAGATGAACGTCTCGATGAAATTCACTCCTTCCTTATCCTTCGCGCCGGGAGTCCAGTATTCGGCGCCAAACAGCACCGGCACCGGGGTGGAATGGTAATCGTAAGTGAACGGCCGGTTGGTGCGGAGCGCGGCCTCCAGTTGGTTCACCGGGAAACCGGAATCGGTGGTGAGGAAGGCGCGGGCCGCGTTGACCGTCTCCAGCACCACCTCGGAGCCGCAGCCGCCGCGCATCCGGAAGCCGAGAATCCGCAGCAATTCGGCTACGCTGGGAGACTCGCAATTCTCGATTTTGAGCGTCTTGGAGTCACCGGCCAGCTTCTCCAGCTCGTGGGCCTGGGACAAATAGCGATGGACCAGCTTGAGGTATTCGGTCTGCTCCAGGGCGTCGTTGCTGTGGGATGCCTGATAGCCATTGGTCACCACGTTGCGGGCCAAGGCGGGCAGGATGTCGTCCGGATTGACGTCCGGAGAAATCGCGGCCATGCGGGCGAAGGAGCGCAAAGGCCCGGGCAGGAACGCGCCGGAGCCGGTCGCGGGCGCCGCCGGGGCAGCCGCGGCGGCCATGGTTCCCGAGGACGCGGATTCGGCATCGCGCATGGCGCTATCGCGATCTCCGGCTAACAGATCGAGGCCGGCCAGCCGATGGGCAATCGCCGCGGCCCGCGCCGTGTCGCCGCTCTTGCGAAGCTCCGCCAGCAGCTTG
>JADGNR010000197.1 GCA_017883415.1 Bryobacteraceae bacterium
GTGCTGTCGAGGTAGAAGTAGTACTCCTTGACGTCCTCGCCGTGGTTCCCCTCCGGGTTGGTGAGACCGAACAGGCGTTCCTTGAGGATCGGATCGCGCCCGTTCCAGAGCGCGAGCGCGAAGCAGAGCGTCTGCTGGTCGTCGGAGACGCCGGCCAGGCCGTCTTCGCCCCAACGGTACGCGAAGGAGCGGGAGAGCTCGTGACTGAGGTAGGTCCAGGCGTCCCCTTTCGCGCCGTAGTCCTCGCGCACCGTCCCCCACTGGCGCTCGCTCAGATACGGTCCCCATTTTTTCCAAGATGCCGCGTTCGCCGCGGCGGACAATCGCCTACCCTCTGCCGTCATCTGGTGGGCCTCCTCGGCAGTGAAGCTGACGATGCGGTCAGGCGCGGCAACGGATGGCCTCGACGGCCTCTCCCTGAATGCGCCGGGCACTTACAGCGACGGACGTTGCCGCGAAGGTTCCACGGATTCACGTTGTGGTGCGTGTCGACGGAAGAGGAACCGGCGGCGCGCATCTTGGTGGTCGAGGACGATCCCGAGGCGCGGGCCACGTTCGATCTGCTGCTGGGAACACGTTGGGCCGTGACACTCGCCGATCGGGGCGATCAGGGTCGGGATCAGGCGCTCGGCTCGGCTTTCGATCTGGTGATCGCCAACGTGGAGATGCCGGGGCTGAGCGGCATCGAGCTGGCGCGGCAGCTGCGCGCCGAGCGGGCGACGCAGGATATGCCGCTCATCCTGATGTCCCGCACCGCCGGGCAACGCGAGACGATCGCCGGCCTGGAGGCCGGCGCCGACGACTTCCTGGTCAAGCCCTTCTCGGGCCGCGAGCTCCTGGTGCGGGTACAGACGCGGCTCGAGCTGACCTCCATGCGCCGGCGGAACGCGCAACAGGAGGAGGCGCTGGCCAGCCTCCAGCACACGCTGCATGTGAGGGACGAGTTCCTCTCCGCGGCCTCGCACGAGCTGCGGACGCCGATCACCACCTTGAGCCTGCAGACGGACGGGCTGCTCGCCTCGGCAGAGTCGACCAACGGACACAGCACGCCGATCAACGATAGGCTGCGTCGCCGGCTCGCCGCCATTCGCCGCCAGGTGGTGCGCCTCAACCAGCTCGTCGATCAGCTGCTCGACGTTTCTCAGTTCGTGGAAGGGCGCCTCGACCTGCGCCCGGAGGAGATCGATCTGCAGTCGCTGGTGATCGAGGCGATCGACCTGATGCGTGATTCCGCGATCAACGCCGGCTCGCCGGTGCTGTTCCGGACGCGCAACGAGGTGGTCGGGCACTGGGATCGACTGCGCCTCGGCGAAGTAGTTCTTCTCGCCCAGGCGGCGGTAGACGTCGCCGGCAATGCCGGCTGCCAGCGGGCCGATCGCCGGGCGGCCTCCGGTCAGCAATACCACCACCACCAGCTTGTGGCTGCCCACGTCGTTGAACGAGCCGAACCAGCCCAGGTGCGTGTGGTTCTCGCTGCAGGTGCCGGTCTTGCCGGCGATCGGGCCGTCTTCGCGCGCGCGATGCGCCGTGCCGAACTCCACCGCCCCGCGCATGCCCGGCTTGATCACCGGAATCACGCTCTCGATGTTCAGTTGCCGCTTCACCACCGGAATGAAGCCCCGTGCCGCTTCCGGCGAGCGCGGATACTGCAAATAGTACATCGTGCCGCCGTTGGCAATCGCGCTCATCAATGCGGCCAGTTGCAGCGGGGTCTGCGAAATCTCTTCCCCGAAGCTGGTCAGCATGCCCACGCCGCCGTTTTTCGGGGGCGCCGCGGGGTACCGTCCCGGCTGCTCGCCCGCGATGTTCAGCCCGGCCTTTTCCCCGTACCCGAACATGTGCGCATAGTAGCTCACCTTTTCGAATCCCAACTTCGTGCCCAGGGTCGCGAAATAGTAATTGTTGGAGTGCGCCAGGGCGTAGGTGAGGTCCATGCGGAGACCTCCCAGCCGAAGCCGGGTGGCCGGGTCGATGGTCTTCTCGCTCAATCCCGCCAGCGCCACCGACACCTTGATGGTGGAGCATGGCTGGAACCCGCTGCCGAGCGCCAGTCTCTGATTCACCATGGTGAGGATGCGCCCGGTGTTCGGGTCGACCACTACCACCGAGCCGTTATACGCTCCCAGAGCCTCCACGGCCGCCCTTCGGATGTCGAGGTCTTCGCCGTCCACGGAATCGCCGGCGGTGGAGTCGGCATAAGTCGGCTCCGTCCACGGCCCGCCCGCGATAATAGGTTCGCCCGTGAACGCCGATTGCGGCACGCGCGCCACCGCCCGCCGGAGCGGCACTCTGGACGTGAAGGCGGCTTTGTGGATCACCGCACGGCGCGCCCTGGGCTTCTTCGTCCGGGTTAAGCCGAAAGATGGGCTGGCGATCAGGCAAAGCAGTAACGCGATACCTGGAATGTGAAAGAACGAGGATAGGGAAAGCCTCTTCATACGTTTACGACGCAATGGGCGAAGAAGATCAGGCCTGCGCCAGAGCAGCCAATCGGAACATCCGGCCGGAGCAACCGGATAATTCGATCAAGGTGACCCGCCTGCGGTACGCCAAGCTATGCTAGTAACACTCTACCATTGTCGAGGGATTCTTCAACAGAAGTTTTGTGAGAAATTGATGAAAAACGTTTCATCCGCGCTCGAAATCCTTCAGGAAGAGATCGTCGCCTGCCGCCGCTGCCCCCGTTTGCGGGAGCACTGTGAGACCATTGCGGGGGTCAAGCGCCGCGCCTATCGCGACTGCGACTATTGGGGCAAGCCGGTGCCCTCCTTTGGCGATCCCCACGCCCGCCTGCTCATCCTCGGCCTGGCGCCGGGCGCGCACGGCTCCAACCGCACCGGCCGCATGTTCACCGGCGATGGCTCCGGCAACATGCTCTATGCCGCGCTCCACCAAACCGGCTTCGCTTCGCAACCCCGGAGCACCTCGCGCGACGACGGGTTGACTCTGCGCGACGCCTACATCACCGCCGCGGCCCGCTGTGCGCCTCCCGGCAACAAGCCCACGCCCGCGGAGCTCCGCAATTGCCGCCCGTATTTCGAACGGGAGCTGGAGTTGCTGGGCGACGTGAAAGTGATGGTGGCGCTCGGCCGGATTGCCTTCGACACCTATCTGGACGTGCTGAAAGCGCGCGGCGTCATTCCCAGCCGGGCACCCTATCCCTTCGGCCACAATCGCCAGTTCTCGACCGGTCCCGGCCAACCCGTGCTGATCAGCTCCTATCACCCCAGCCAGCAGAACACGTCCACCGGCAAGCTGACCGAGAAGATGCTCGTGGACGTGTTCCGCCGGGCGCGCAAGCTGCTGGCGGCAACGGCAAGCTAAAAGCATGCCCCACGAGTGCGTCAGAACACCAACCCGATGCGGGCCACCACCGTGCGCGGCTGCAAAAAGTGCGTGCCGCTGAAGGTGGAGAGGAAGTTATACAACGCCACCTTGTTGGTCAAGTTGGCAATGTCCACCGACGCTGTGACGCGCGTGTGGCCCTCCCGGTGCAGCAGGTTGTCGGTGCCTATGCCCAGGTTGAGGACGTGCCGCGGCTTCACCCGGTCGGGATTGTGGTCGTCATTCTCGGTGCCGGCCTGCGGCAGAGTTATCAGCTTCGACGTCACCGGACCGCCGCATTCCGTGATGGGGCTCGTGAACGTCGCAAACACGCCGCCACAGGCCAGGCCGATCGAAGTCTGTTGCGCCGCCGTCAGGGCCAGCGTAGCGTCGGAATCGGGAATGCCGCTCACTACCAGTCCGCTGTCGTAGCGCCAGGTGAAAGCCACCCACTCGGCGGTCTTGTGCTGGTAGCGGAACACACCCGTAGACTGGAACGCCTGGTCGTGGTCGATGCGGAAGACACCGCCGGCCAACGGGGCCCCCTGGGAAATCAGCCCGCCCGTTTCCGGCGGGAAATAGCGCGCGCGCGTGTGTCCGAAGGTCCAGTAGGCCTGGAAGCCGCGCAAGTTGGTGGTGCTCACCCGTCCGGTGACGCCATCGAGCTTCGACTTATTCCAGGCGATGGGGAAGGTGATGCTGGTGTTGAGCAGGGTGCTGAAGTCGTAGGCGTTGTTGGTGTACTTCCAGAAGTAGTCGGCGTCGATCAGCAGGTACCGGCCCACCGCCTGCTGCAAGCCGATGTTGAACTGGTTCCGGCTTCCCGGCGGAATGGGCACGGCTTGCGCGCCGAAGATGTTCTGGTCGAGCCCGCCCACGCCCGTGGCGCTCGATAACAGCAGGTTTTCATTGAACGGGGTTTCCAGCGTCCGGGCGTAGGCCGCGCGCAGCACGGTCCCGGTCTTCTTGATGTTGTAGGCGACGCCCACGCGCGGCTCGAATCCGTTGGCGGAGCTGATGCCGTCGTAGCGGTCGAAGCGGAACCCGGCATTGAACAGAAAGTCGCCCGCCTTGATGCTGTCGTGGACATAGAACGCGGCTTGATTGATGTTGCCGGTAGCGTGGAAAGCGAACAGGCTGCCGCCGCGCGTCAGGTCGAACGGCACCAGGCCCACCGACAGATTCGGGTTGGCAACGAAGCCCGCGCCGGCGCACTGGTTCGGATCGAGCAAGGTGGGCGGCCCGGCAGGGTTGCCGTCTCCATCCACACAGATAGGATTGAAGGTCTCGTCGGTGATGCCGAACCCGAAATTCTCCAGCAGGCGGGTCTGTTTCAGATCGATCCCGACCTTTACGTTGTGCCGGCCGTACGACACCGAGAGATCGCTCTTCAGGCCCCAGTTCAGAAGCTGACGCGCCGAGTTCTGCGTGGAGGGTGTATCGGCGAACGGATCGCGGCTTCCGTAGTAGAAGAACTCGTCCTTCCGTATGTATGGATTGACGGTGAGCAGCGTGTGGGGGTTGAAGGTGTGCTGGAACCCCGGAGCGATATTCCAGGTGACCACGCGCTGGTGCTGATCCTGCGACAACTGGTCGTAGTCATTGGGAGTCTGGATCCAGTTGCGCGCCGAGAAGAGGTTCAGGTGGAAGGCGTCGTGGCTGTTGGGTTGATAGTCCAGTCGGTCGAAGATGCTTTCGTTGTTGCCCTTGTCATGAAAAGCGGTGAACTCAGGGGTATCCAGGAAACGGCCGCTGCGCGTGCCGTCGAGTGCCAGAAAATTTCCGACGCGCGCGTTGCCGAAGCCCAATCCCGCGGCGGCTCCCACGGTGCCGAAGGACCCGTAAAAGGTCTCCAGGCTGCCAAACACCCGGCCCACGCCCAGGCCCGAGCGCGTGGTGATGTTGGCGATCAGGCTGGATTTATCGCCGAACTCGGCATCCGGTGTCCCCGTCACCACCTCCATGCTCTGGATCGCGCTGGTGGGAAGTTGGGTCGAGAACACCTTGCTCTGCTGGTCGCTGACCGGCTGCCCGTCGATCACGAAGCTGGATTGCGCGTGGTCGCCCAGCGGATGGAACAGCCCGTTGGCGTCGGCGGCCACGCCACCCGTGCTGTAGGTGATAGCCTGGCTCAGGCTGCCTCCGGGATCGATGGCCGGCATCTTCAGCATCAGGCTCCGGTCGACATCGACGTGTGCCGAAGGATCGACTTCGAGAATATCGGCGCCGGCGGCCTCTACCGTGACGCTGGTCCGCTCTCCGGCCACCGCCAGCGTGGCCTTGATTGCAACCGGTATGGCGTTGCGGATGGTTATGTCCTGCGCGAAAACGGCAAATCCGGGCGCGCTCACTTCCAGGTGATACGGGTTGGGCGGGATATTGCTCAAGCGAAAGGATCCGTCCGTGCCGGTCATGGTCGATTGCTCATAGCCGCTCACCGGGTTGTGGACGGTCACCTTGGCATTCGCCACCGCTGCGCCGGACGGGTCCAGCACACTGCCTTCGATCGTGCCGGCATTTCCCAGCGACTGGGCCTGCGCCGGAAGTGTGAAGCCCAGTACGAACAGTCCAACACCTACAGCGAGAAATCTCATCATGTTGTCAGTATTGGGAACGGCGGGGAGTAAGCCTAACCTAATCTCACTAGCGGGCGGATCTTATTGTGGGCGGGCGGAAATTGGCGATGGGTGGCGAGGGCAGGCCGGGAGGCCTACCCCACCAGAATCTGCCGGATTTTGTGGGCCTGCCGCTTGCTCACCACCAGTTGCAGCGAGTTGCTGAGCGTGATCGTCCAGCGCTGGCTGCTGAGCGCCGTGAGTTTGCGCACGTGGTTGACATTCACGATGGCGTTGCGGTGCACGCGCTGGAAGTCCGGTTCGCCCAGTCGGTCCTCAATGGCGCGCAGGGATTGCGTCGCGAGCAGACGATGCTTCGCGGTGACGATCCACACCAGCTCCCGCTCCGCCTGAAACGCGAGCACCTCGTCGGCATCCAGCAGGATGTAGTCGGCGCCGCTTCGTCCCACGACTTTGCGGCTCCTGGCCGGATGCGCGGGAGTGCTCACATTGGCGATGCGGGCCACCTGGTTGGCGATCTCGATGGGACGGTTCAGGAGTGCCTTGGCCCGCTCGACGGCCTTGCGGAGGCGCGCTTCGCCCACCGGCTTCAGCAGATAGTCTATGGCCCCCGCCTCAAACGCCTGGATGGCGTGCTGATCGAAGGCGGTGACGATCACGATGATGGGCAAAGGCGCGCCGCCCAGGCTGCGCACCACTTCGAAGCCGCTCATCACCGGCATCTGCAGGTCGAGAAACACCAGGTCCGGGTGCAGCTTCGCGATTTTCTGCAATGCTTCGCGGCCGTTCCCGGCCTCGCCGGCAAGGTCGATTTCGGGCAGTAGCTCCAACTCCTCGCGCAGCAGCCGGCGCGCGATGGGCTCATCGTCAACGATCAAGGTACTAATACGGCGCGGGTCCATCTCTGTTCGATCTTCGCCAATCCGCCGGCGCATCCGACATGCAAAATGATGAGCGTCGCACATTCCGCCGCCAGCGGGCAAGATTCGGCGGCAGACGGCATACCGGCCGAGTCGCTTCACCAATTACAGTAAGAGAGGGGGCGCGGCGGCTGCCATGCCGGGACTGGACGAACCTCTGCTGATCAACATTCTGGGCCATGCGGCCGGAGCGCTGATCTTCGCCATTTTCCTGGCGCTTCTGTACCGCGGCCGCGGATGGTCGGGCGGGCGCGGACGTCACCTGTCGGGCCTGGCCGCGGCGCTCTCGCTGGCATGGAATCTGGGATCGCTCATCGTGCTGGCTTCGCCCGGCCTGCCGGCGCCCGTCCTGGACCTCCTGGCGGCGGTCAGTTTCTCGGTGCTGAGCCTGCTGCCGGCAGTCCTGCTCCATGTGTCCATCGGGGACCGCTGGCCTTTCCTGGTGCGCGCCGGTTATCTGCTGAGCGGGGCGGCGGTCGTGATGCACTTCCGCGAGATCTGGGGTAACGGCGCGGCGCTGCATCAAAGAGCGCTGCTGCTGATCACCGTCGGATTCCTGCTGCTCACGGCGGCGGCCGTGGTGCGCGACGCGTTTCAGAGCGGCCCCGCGCGCCGTCCGGGGGGAGCCCGCATCGTGGCCGCCATGTGCCTGGCGCTGTTCGCCACTTCGTTCGTCCATTTTGGTACGGGACACGCCAGCCAGGCGTGGTCGAGCGAGCTGTTCGTGCACCACGCCGGGATCCCGCTGGCGCTGTTTGTCCTATTGCAGGACTACCGCTTCGTTCTGCTGGACGCTTTCGTGCGCTTTCTGGCGAATGCGCTGCTGGCCGCCATATTGACCGGCCTGGTGGTCGCAGCGGCATTCCGCCTGATGCTGGTGGACCGTGTGGCGCGGGACCCTCTGCACGAGGCCATGCTGCTGATCAGCGTCTGTCTCTTCCTGGTGGTCTTTGCCTGGCTGCGAAATCGGGTGCAGGCATGGCTCACCCATGCCATCTTCCGGCGGGGCAGCGTGGCCGGCCTGCCCAGCCGGGTCAAGGACTACCCGCCGTTTTCGAGTGAAGAGCAATACCTCGATTGGACCGCTGCCGCTATCGCGGCTGCGGTAAAGACCAAAGACTACGAAGTGGTGAACCAGAACCAGTTCGAAGCCGCGGCCAACCTGCACCTGCCGGTATTGGCCAGCGCGCTCGCCGGATTCGATTGGCCGCGGCGCTGGAGTTGGGCCGAGGTGGTGATGCCCGTGAGAATGGGTCCCGAGAATCTGAAGCTATTCCTGCTGGGAGGGCGTCAGGGCGGGCAGCGCTACCTGGGCGAGGACCTGGAGGCGCTGGCCCGCACCGCGGCCGAGATCGTCGCGCGCGTAGAATCCGTGCGGCGCGAGGAGATGCACCGCCTGGTGAGCCAGGCCGAATTGCGCGCGCTGCAATCGCAGATCAATCCCCATTTCCTGTTCAACGCGCTCAATACGCTGTATGGCACCATCCCGCGGGAAGCCGCCGGCGCGCGTCACATGGTGCTCAGCCTGGCGGAAATTTTCCGCTACTTTCTGCAATCGGACAGGACCTTCGTGCCCCTGGCGCAGGAGATGGAGATTGTGCGCGCGTACCTGGAAGTGGAGCAACTGCGCCTGGGCGATCGCCTGAGCGTGGAGATGCACATCGACGAGGCGGCGCGCCACGTGCCCATTCCCGTGCTCTCCGTTCAGCCCCTGGTGGAGAACGCCATCCGCCACGGTGTGGCGCCGATGGCGGAACCGGGCTACGTTCATATCCACGCCGGGCTCGCCGGCGGGAAGCTCCGGATTCAGGTGGAGAACAGCGGCTGGGGCGCCGCGCCGGAAAGCGCCGGCGCCGGCGTAGGCTTGCAGAACGTTCGCCGCCGGCTCGAGATCTGCTACGGACCGTCGGCCGATCTCCGCCTGGAGCGCGCCCCGGAGAAAACCACCGCCGCGCTATCGATCCCTATTTCGGTGACAGGCTACGAAACCCCCAAACTCGCCGCGTCGACCCACTCTTCACACGCCGATGTCTTCATTCCATAATTGCGGATTCGCCTGCACGAACTCCGTCATGAGCCGGATGCACTCCGCGTCCTGGGCCACGGTCACCTCGATGCCGTTGGCGCGCATATACTCCTCCGCCCCCAGGAACGTCCGGTTCTCACCCACGATCACCCGCGGAATCTTGTAGAGCACGATGGCGCCGCTGCACATGGGGCACGGGGAGAGCGTGGAGTAAATCGTGCTGCTCTGGTAGACGCGGGCGGGCAGGCGGCCGGCATTCCGCAGGCAGTTCGTCTCGCCATGATCGATCGCGCTTCCGGTCTGCACGCGGCAATTGTGTCCGCGGCCGATGATCCGCCCTTCGTGCACCAGCACCGCGCCGATCGGAATGCCGCCCTCCGCCAGACTCTGGCGGGCCTCTGCGATGGCGGCTTCGAGGAACGGATCGCGATCCATGACGCCACTATATTAATACGGTGGAGTGGGCGGGGCTTGTTGTACAATCGCAAGTCATGTATTTTCCACTTACGCCGCTCCGCTTCCTGTACCGGGGTGTCGATCTTTACGGCAAGAAGATCGGCATCGTTTCCGGCGACTCGCGCCATACTTACGCCGAATTCGGCGAACGATGCGAACGCCTGGCCGCCGGCCTGCTCTCCGAGGGCATACGCCCCGGCGACCGGGTGGCCTATCTCAGCTTCAACAACAATCAGCTCCTGGAAGGCTATTTCGGCGTGCCGATGGCGGGCGCGATCGTCATGCCGCTCAACGTGCGGCTGACTCCGGCGGAGCTCACCTGCATCCTCAACCACGCCGAGGCCCGCATCCTCATCTTCGAAAGCGATTTCGCGCCGATCGTCGAGCAGTTGCGCCAGGCGTGTCCGGGAATCGAACGTTATGTCGAGATCGGCCCGCCCTACGAAGACCTGCTGGCGCGCGGCCGCCTGGCGCGCCCCGATCCGTTCTCCATCGACGAAAACGCCATCGCCGAGCTGTTCTATACCAGCGGGTCCACGGGCACGCCCAAGGCGGTGATGCTTTCCCACCGCACGCTCTACCTGCACGGCCTGGCGGTGGCCGCCACCTTCGCGCCCACCGACAACGCGGTCGAATTGCACACCATTCCCCTGTTCCATGCCAACGGCTGGGGCCGCGCCCATTCTTCGACCATGAACGGGCTGAGGCAGGTGATGGTGCGGCGCTTCGATCCCGCCGGGGTGCTGCGGCTCATCGAGGCGGAGAAGGCCACCGGCATGTCGCTGGTCCCCACCATGGCCAATGCGCTGTTGAACTGCGCCGAACTGGGGCGCTCGGACACGTCGAGCATGCGCGAGATCATGATCGGCGGCGCGGCTTCATCCCCCGAACTGATTGCGCGCATGGAGCAGGCATTTCACTGCCGCGTCGAGGCCGGCTACGGACTTACCGAGACCTCGCCTGTGGCCACCTGCGCACGGCCCAAGAGCACGGTCACCTACGCCGATGAG
>JADGNR010000198.1 GCA_017883415.1 Bryobacteraceae bacterium
CGAGCTGTTATCGGATGCGATTGACCTGGCCGGACAGTGCTCGCGTGAGATCCGCTCCTTGACGTACCTGCTGCATCCTCCACTGTTGGACGAACTTGGATTGGTCAGCGCATTACAAACCTATGTGGCGGGCTTCCGCGAACGGACCGGGATCGAACTGGAACTGAGCATTCCATCTGATTTCGGCCGCCTGGACCGTGACCTGGAGATGACGTTGTTTCGCATCGTCCAGGAGGGGCTGGCCAACATCCGCCGGCACTCGGGAAGTCCGCTGGCGAGGATCGCCCTGGAGCGCGATGCTCATGAAGTACACCTGGAATTGCGGGACTCGGGACGCGGGCTTGCCGCAGAGGCAAGCCCGGGCAAGAGGCCCACCGTCCGGCTGGGCGTAGGCATACTGGGTATGCGGGAACGGGCGGAACAACTCGGGGGGCGCCTTGAGATCGTATCGACCGAGGTTGGGACCACGCTCACGGCAATTCTGCCCATAAAAGAACCGGATGAAGAAGACACGGATACTGATCGTTGACGATCACCTGGTAGTGAGAAAGGGCGTGGGGGCCTTGGTGGAGGGGCGTCCGGACTGGGAGGTGTGCGGGGACGCCGCCACGGGGCGGGAGGCGGTTGCGGCCGCTGCCCGGCTCAAGCCGGACATTGTGGTGATGGACATTTCCATGCCCGAGATGAACGGGCTGGAGGCCACCAGGCAGATCCTGAAACACAGTCCGAAGACCGAGGTCCTGATCCTGTCGATGCACGAATCCGAGCAGATTGTACGCGATGTACTCGCCTCCGGCGCGCGGGGCTACGTGCTGAAGAGCGACGCCGGGAACGATCTGATGGCGGCGCTCGAGGCGCTGCGGCAGCACAGGCTGTTCTTCACTTCGAAGATCGCCGAAACGGTTCTGCGCGGGTATCTGACCAGCCCCATCCACGTGGAACGCGGCATTTCGCCAGGCCAGCTTAGCCCGAGGGAACGGGAGATCGTACAACTCCTGGCGGAAGGAAAGTCAAACAAAGAAGTCGCCGACATTCTGGGAATCAGCGTAAAGACGGTGGAAACGCACCGGGCGCGCATCATGGGCAAACTGGACCTGCATTCCATCAGCGACCTGGTTCGTTATGCCATTCGCAACAACGTGATCGAGTCGTGAGGAAAACCCGGTTTAGGCTGGGGGAACCCGGCAGTGCGAACAGGGTGGTCCCCACCGCAGTCCGGGTTATTATGAAATAACACGGCTGGCTGCCGGCGGCCACGCTGGAAAAGGGGCGGCATCTCACGCGCGCGTCTTCCGCATTCTGCACGCGCGCCGGCCCCGGCCCCCCAAAGGTTTGTATGCAGAGCACCCAGTTCAAAGTGCTGATGGTGGAGGACAATATAGGAGACGCCCGCCTGATAGAGGAATTTCTGGCGGATGCGAAGAACCAGACGTTCCGGGTCCAGGGCGCGCGCAGCCTGGCATCGGCAGTGGACATGTTGGACCGAAGCGATTTCGATGCCGCCCTGGTAGACCTGTCGCTGCCGGACTCCCACGGCCTGGAAACCTTCCTTGCGATTCAACGCCGGGCGCCCCGCCTTCCGATCGTGGTGATCACCGGGCTGGACGACCACGATCTCGCGGTCCGCGTGGTGGCACAGGGCGCGCAGGATTATCTCACCAAGAATAAGTTGACCACTGAGGTCCTCGTCCGGGCGCTGAATTACGGCATCGCGCGGAGCCAAACCGTGTCCGAAGAGAAACCCGCCGATACGGCGAAAGCGACGGTAATCGGTTTCCTGGGCGTCAAGGGCGGCGTCGGAACGACTACGATAGCGTGTTATTGCGCGCTGGAACTGAACCGCCGAACCAAGCAGAAGATCCTGCTGATGGAGACGCAATTAAGTTCCGCCTCGGCAGCCTTTCTGTTGAAAGCGCAATTCCCCTACACGTTTCTCGATGCGGCCAAGTCTCTGCATCGGCTGGATACGGACCTTTGGAGAAGTATGACGGGCACAGTCCGGGAGGGCCTTGACCTGCTACAGTCGCCTGGTGCGGTCGGCGTCAGCCCACAATCCACGCGGGTACGCCAGCTTCTCCAGTTTGCGCGGCCTCTGTACGGATGCATCGTAGTCGACCTCGGGCGGCTCAATGAGACCTCCCAGGACTTGCTCGAGGAGATGACCGGTCTGTTTGTGATTGCTACGCCGGACGAACTCGCCCTGTTCGAGGCCGGGCGCGCGCTCCAGGGACTCCTCGACCTTGGTTTTCCGCGCGTGAAGACGCATCTCCTTCTGAATCGGATGCCGAAAAAGCTCACGGGCGGTACGAATCGCGTTGAAAAAGCGCTGGGGCACCCAATCTACGAATCGTTTGCCGACCAATCCGAGGAACTGAGTGAGGCTTACCGCGATGGCCGGATTCTGGACGATAAACTGAAACTGGGCAAACAGGCTGTCAGACTGGTGTCCAAGTGGCTGGGCGACGAAAGCAAACCACAGCCCAACCGAAGCAGTTTCAGCCTCCTCCTGTCACGGATCATAAGCTGATCCCGCGGATGGACGGGCGGTAGTTCGGCAATGATGCTTGAATCGTCGTTCCCGGTTTGTTCAAATCGCGGGGTACACATGGGATGCCGCCTTCAGGCGGCCGGAGACATGGTGGACCGTAGCGGCGGGATCCGGCTCCTTGGAAGCGGCAGCGCCGGTGAGCAACTCGCGAATTAACGGGTTATCCGTGGAGTGCGCTTCCAGATAATCGACGCCTTCCGCGGTCAGCCCACAATCCGAGTTGTCCTCCATCCGGACGTATCCCTTGGCCTTGAGATACCAGAGCGTGAAGGTCAAGTACTCTCGTGGGAACGCCATGCGCTTTTCCAGGTCGAGCAGGGAGACGCCTACGCCCGCTTCGTTCCTGCGGCGGCGATTGTAAAGAATGGCCAGCACCCCCAGGCGGCGGTTCGCCTCGCCGGCGATGCCGTCGACGAACTCTTTCAACTCGAATACGGGGAGCGGCTGGTCCTCGTTACTCTGGCGGGTGGCATCGTATTGGGCCCGCTGCGTCGGGTCGGAGAGGACCTGATAGGCGCGCCGGAGCAGAAGAAATTTCTCCGTGTCGCCGGTTTTTGGATTATCGGGGTGAAGGCGCCCCGCCATGATCCGATAGACCCGATGAATCGTCTCAAGCTCGGCATTCCGGCTGATTTGCATCACTTCATAGAAGTCAGTCCACGATTTCGTCTCGGACATTAGAACCCTCTTCGTTCCTCTCCGCACCGTAGGGTACTTTCCATTTTTGCGAAGCACGACTCCTGTGACTTGAGGCCTAAATCCAGAGGAAGAAATCAATGCGGCCCGCCGCGCCCATCATCAGGCCCCTGTGATGCGCCGCGAGAGCAGGAAGGCGGGAACAATAGGAGCAGATCTAGTATGCGCCACCGTCGTTGTGAAAGCGATACCGGAAGACCCGGAAAATCGCCGGTGCGATCTTGTAGGGTGACGCCCACCGATACCTCATGACATAGCGACTCGTCCGGCCCGAGATCCGAACCAGCATGGGCGCCAGGGTCCAAGCACATGGAACGCCGATCCCTGGGGGCGGGCCCCGCACTAGACTCGTACCGAATCGCTAGAGCCGCCGTCTTCCAGCACGCAGATATCGTCCAGATTGCGGTATTTTTCGGCATAGTCGAGGCCGTACCCCACCACGAAATGGTCCGGAATGGCGAATCCGACGTAGTTGACGTGCACCGGACGCAGCCGCCGCTCGGGCTTGTCCAGCAGCGCCGCGATGCGGATGGATTTCGGCCGCCGCTGCTCCAGCAGGTGCATGAGGTAGTTCAGGGTCACGCCGCTGTCGACGATATCCTCGACAATCAGCACATCGGCGCCTTCGAGCGAAGCGTCCAGGTCCTTGGTCACCCTCACCTCGCCCGAACTGGTCTTCCCTTTCCCATAGGTGGAGATGCCCATGAAGTCGACGAACACGTCGCGCTTTAAGGCGCGCGCCAGGTCCGTCAGGAAAAAGCAGGCGCCCTTGAGGATGCCGATCAGGTGCAGCTTGCCTTCGGGGAAGTCGCGCGAGATCTGCTCGCCCAACTCGCGGACGCGGGCCTGAATCTTCTCGGAGGGGATCAGCACCCGCAGCTTGGGATCGACCATAGTGGAATTATTATCCGCCCAAAGCCATGCGCGTGCTCATGGGCCCCAGGTGAATGTGCGCCCCGGTGGCTTTCCCGGGGACGGCCTGGCGGAAGGCAAAGAACGGAATGCGTTTCTCGGTGAGGTACTGGCGCAGCCAGACGCCTTCCGGCTGGTCGGGATGAAGGGCCACGTCGACGCGCCCCCGGTGGTCGAAGCCCAGCGCGCGGTGCACCGCGGTTTCGCCCATGGCGCTCACCGGAAGGGGCTTGCCGAAGTGCGCCTCGAAGGCCGTCTCGACGCGCGAAAACGTGCCGGGGGTGAAGACGCCGTCGCCGTCGAAGCGCTCGGCCAGGGCCGCGCCTTCTCCGGGGGCCAGCGCCAGTTTGCGGTCGAGCGCATCCTCGGCGCGGGCCATCTCGGCGACCTCGCGCGTCACGCGGGCACGCGATTCGGCCAGATCGCACTCTTGGCGCGCCCGGTCGAGATCCTGGAGAAAGCCGCCGAGCGAAAGTTTGGCGGCCACGCCCGCCTCCACCAGCTTCCGGGCTTCGTCGAACGCTTTCTTGCGGCGTTCGAAGCGCCGGTCGGCGGCGGCAATCATCTCATCCGCTTGCTCGACCGTCAAATCCTGCCCGTAAACGGTTTTGCGCAGGATGGCGGCATCCCGGGCATCGGCCAGGGCGTCCTCCGCCTTCTCCAGCCGGACGCGCGGGAGCGCTCCGGCCTCCACCAGGGCGCGCAGCTTCTGGATATCCGCTTGAGCCTGCGCCACTTCAGGGCCGTCCCCCGTCTGCGCACACACCGCGTGGGCGCACACCAGCAGGATCAGACCGGAAAAGTAACGCATGTCCTTCATTTTACTATGGATGGCCACTAGAAAGAGTAGGCGTCCGCCGGCCGGGTCCGGTTACTCCGGTTGATCGTAGCCGGCCAGGCGCCGGATCCACACGTTGCGGAACCGCACCTTGTAACCATGGTCCTGCAACAGCAGCGGCTCGTCCCCGTGCGGCTTATAAGCGCCCAGGATGCGGTGTTCCGTATTGCCCATCAGTTCCTTGCGGTTGTGGACCACCACCCCGTTGAAGAAGAGGGTCGCATAAGCGGGCTTGAGGAGCTTGCCGCCGTCAAATCGAGGCGCTTCAAACACGATGTCGTAGCTATTCCATTCCCCCGGCTGGCGGATGGGATTCACCAGCGGCGGCCACTGGCCGTAGATGGCGCCGGCCTGGCCATCGGCATACGTCGGATTCTGGTAGGAATCGAGCACCTGCATTTCGTAGCGGCTCATCATGTAGACACCGCTGTTGCCGCGCTCCTGGCTCGAACCATGAACCGGAACCGGCGCGGCCCATTCGAGGTGCAGCTGGCAGTCGCCAAACTTATCGCGCGTGATCAGATCCCCGGTGCCGGGTCCGACCTCGAAGTAGCCATCGCCCAGGGTCCATCGCGGCTCGACGAGTTTGCCGCCCGCGTCGCGCTGGGCCCACTGCGAGAGATCCCTTCCGTCGAACAGCAGGATCGCGTCGGAGGGCGGTGCACCGGGCATGGCGCCGGGCGCGAGGGAGCGCGGATGCGGCCGGTCGGGGTCGTGCACGTGCCATTTCTGACCGGGCAGGATGGGCGTATCCTTGTAGCCCTGCTGCGCGCCGGCAGCGGCCGCCAGAACCACGGCAACAACGGCGGCCGTGCGGCTTCTGTTCCAAGACGAAGGGTGGCTCATGGTGAATCTCACCAGCATACCGCCGCCGCGGCCCCCGCGGACGGCATTCGGCGTGCCACTACCCTTGGTGTGAGACCAATGATCCGGGCAAGTTTTGCATTCATTCTGGCGTTCGCGTTCGGTACGGACGCGCACACCGCGCAGCCGCGCCGCCCACCGGCGAAAGCGGCCAAAGGGCGCGGCCACGCGGACCGCGCGGCACAGCCGAGGCTGCCGGCGTTCGACGCCGCCGCCATCAACAATCCGGATCAGCGCGCGGTGCATCGGGGCGCCCGGGGATCGGCCGTGGCGCGGGTGCAGATTCTGCTCGCAAGTGCACATTTTTCGTGCGGGCAGATTGACGGAAGCTTCGGGTCGGATCTGCAGAAGGCCGTTACCGCTTACCAGGGCGATCGCGATCTGCCGGTGACCGGAACGGTGGACGGCGCTACCTGGGCGGCGCTCAACGAGGATCCGGCGCCGGCGCTGGTCCCGTATACGATTACCGAAGACGATGAGCAGGGGCCGTTCGTCCAGCCGCCGGCGGACCTGCTGCTGCAGGCCGCGCTGCCGGCCCTCGGCTATGCTTCGCCGCTCGATGAGCTCGCCGAGCGGTTCCATGCCAGCCCGGCATTGATGGAGGCGTTGAATCGCGGCGCGGACTTCACCAAAGCGGGCCAGCAACTGACCGTGCCCCGCACCGTCGTCATGCCTCCGGCCCACGCGGCGCAGGTTGTGGTTTCGAAATCGGAGAGCTCGGTGCGGGCTCTCGATGCGGACGGTAAGCTGCTGGCATTTTATGTGGCGACCATCGGGAGCGAACACGACCCGCTGCCCATCGGCACGTGGAAGATCCTGGGCGTAAGACGCAATCCGGACTTCCACTACACCGCCAGCCTGTTCTGGGATGCGCACGACCCGAACGAAAAAGCGGTCATCCCGCCGGGGCCGAGGAACCCGGTGGGGCTGGTCTGGATCGATCTGTCGAAAGAGCACTACGGAATTCACGGCACGCCCCATCCCGCGCTGGTCGGCCACGCGGTTTCGCACGGCTGCATCCGGCTGACGAATTGGGACGCGCTGGAACTCGCCGCGATGGTAAAGCCGGGAACCCCGGCGGTCTTGAAGGAGTAACCAGTGCGGGCCAAAATGGCAGGAGCGTTCGCGTGGGGCTTTGCCCTGGGAGTGTTGTGCCTGGCCGTGGGACTGTGGAGCGCGGGAGGGTTGAAGACGCCGGCTCTGTCCGCCGGCAACCAGGAGGCGCGCGCCGCTCCCGCCACGGCGCTGGGCGAGCCCGCGCACGCCGCTCCCGCCACGGCGCCGAACGAGCCCGCGCCGCCGCGACCCGCCATGGCGTCTCCCGATTGGACCGGCGAAGCCGAGCGCGCCGCTGCGGAAACCGCGGGGATGCCGCATCTTCTCATGCCGGTTCGCGGGGTGAGCGCGACCCACCTGGCGGACACGTTCAACGATGACCGCAGCGGGCGGAAACACGAGGCGCTCGATATCCCCGCGCCGCGAGGCACGCCCGTGGTGGCCGCCGCGGAAGGCGCCGTGGTGAAGCTGTTCCTCAGCAAACCGGGGGGCCTGACGGTATACCAGTTCGACGATTCCCAGACCTTGTGCTATTACTACGCGCATCTGGATCGCTACGCGCCGGCGCTGACGGAGGGCACGCTCCTGCGCCGGGGCGACGTGCTGGGATACGTAGGCAGCACGGGCAATGCTTCCCCCGCCGCTCCGCACTTACACTTCGCCGTGTTCCGGCTGGGGCCGGAAAAGAAGTGGTGGCAAGGGGAGCCGATGGACCCACTGCCGATGCTGCGATAATCGCGGCGCGCGCTGAAGTGGGAAGATAGGCAGCGTGAGCAAGGAACTTGCGCGTAAGAGTGTGCCCGCGCGGCGGGGCCTGTATCGCCGCAATACCATGGCGTTTCCGCGCGAGTTGCGCGCGGCCATCCCGGACCTGCATGCCGGCCGCGTTCTGGAACTCGATTCCATCAATGGACACGCGGGGAATTCGCTCCTGTTCGGCCCCATGGTCGACTTGAAGCTGGTGGTTAAGGAAACCGGCAAGCTCACCGGCGAGTTCGTGGTCCGGATGGGGCTGCAAGTGGACGCCGCGCGCAAACTGGCCGCTACGCTTACCGAATTGGCGGATCAGGCCGAACAGGAAGTGGGGCGGGTCCCCTGACCCGCGCCGAGCCCCCTGGCTCGGCTGTCGGACCGGGGGGTCCGACGCGGGCGAGGGCGCCCGCCCCACTTCACGCCGGCGTCAACCCCAGGCCCGGACGGGCCGGCAGGATCAGTTTGCCCTTCTCCACCTTCACGCCGTGAAACGGATCGTTGGCGATCAACAGGTTGCCGTCGAGGTCGGCGTAATCCACCAGCGGCGAAAGATGCGCCGCCGCGGTGACGGAGACCGAGCTCGAGATCATGCAGCCGAGCATGGTCTTCATGCCCAGCGCCTTGGCAATCTGGATCATGCGGTACGCCTCCAGTATGCCGCCGCTTTTATCGAGCTTGATGTTGACGCCGTCGAACGCATCCTTCAACTTGGGAATGTCCGACGCCCGCTGGCAGGCCTCGTCGGCAATGACCGGGATGTGCACGCGGCTGCGCACCCAGCGGGTCTCCTCGATCATCTCGGCGGGCAGCGGCTGTTCGATGAACTCCACCCCGTGCTTTTCCAGCCAGTTGATTTTGCGGACGGCCTCCTCCTTGTCCTTCCACCCCTCGTTGGCATCCACACGCAACGGTTTGGAGGTCACGCTGCGCACGGCTTCGATGGTCGGCTCGTCGGTTTCCAGGCCGACCTTCACTTTCAGGATGGGGAAATCGGCGGCTTCGCTCGTCTTCTGGCGGGTGATTTCCGGGGTATCGATGCCGATGGAAAAGGTGGTGAGCGGCGTGTCCTGGGGGTCGAGTCCGAAATAGGTGTAGAGCGGAATCCCAAGCTTCTGCCCCACCCAATCCATGAGCGCGATATCGATCGCCGCCTTTCCCGCCCATTGGCCCGGCACGCGGCGGAACACTTCGGCCATGAGTTTGGCGAACTGCATGGGGTTGCGCTCGAGCAGCATACCGCGGACGGACTCCACCGCCTCGCGGGCTTGGGCGGCATCCTCGTGGTAGCGCACGATGGGAGCGCCTTCGCCGTGGCCGGTGACCCCGTCGCGCGCGTAGGAAACATGCAGCGTGTCGCGGTACGCGCTGGACGACATGGTGGTGGTCCAGGTGTGCTGCAGGTTCAGGCGCACGATGCGGGTTTCCATCGTGGGGCCCGGCGCGAAGCCAGGAAGCGCGGGCGCAAGGATGGCCGGCGCCGCCAGAAAACTCCGGCGTTTCATTTCACTCTCCTCATGGCGGCCAGCAGGCGCGACCAGTGCGGATCGGCGAGATCGTCGATTCGCACCATGGGCGTCTGCCAGGTGGTCGCGTTGATAAACTTTCCCTCGCCCAGATAGATCCCCGTGTGGGTGATGTGTTTGTCCGAACTGCCGAAGTAGAGCAGGTCGCCCGGCGCCAGGTCGTCCTTCGCTACGGGCGCCGCACCGCCGAAATCCGCTTGCGGCTGGGCATCGCGGGGCAGGCGCACGCCGCGGCGCCGGCAAAGCATCTGGGCGAACCCGGAGCAATCGTATCCGAAACTGGAGGTCCCGCCCCAGGTATAAGGGAGGCCAAGGAAGCGCCGGGCGAGCGCCAGCATTTCCGGAATCGTGAGCGGCCTGGCATCGAAGGCGAGGTCGCCGGTCTGCACCCAGCCGCTGCGGTCGTCGGGCAGCCGCACCCGCAGCCAGCGCGCGTTCTCCGCCGGTTCGGCCACCACCTCCAGTCTGGTCTCAAAGGGCGCCGTGAGGATGGGTGCGTGCCGGGTGACATCGGCCTCGCGGTAGATGTGCGCGAACAGGCTCGTCACTTCGGCCACCCGCCCGCCGGCGGCGTAAGGCGGACCGGGACGGAGCGCCGCCAGCGGCGTCCAGCCGGTGTAATCGTCCGCGGTGCGGATGTGGGCCCATCCTTCCCGCTGGTCCAACAGCAATACGTTGGAGGCGTAGATCGCCTGCGAAACCACATCCGCGTCCTGCGTGGGCCGCGAATACATATTGGCCACGGGCTGGAGCACCACCGCGTTCGGCAAGGCTGCCGCAAAGAGCGCCACCGCTGCAAGTCCGGGCATAAGTTTCCTCCAGGGTACCGCAGCGCGCGGTTTCCGACCATGAGAGGCGCAGGACACCGCGCCCCCACCGCGCCATCGCCCCGCCGCGCCGCCGCCCCAACCGCGCCTGCACCACGCCGCCGCCCGCACCGCGCCGCCGCCCCCACCGCGCCACCGCCCCCAGCGCGCCGCCGTGTTTTTGGCGATAGGCTGGGAGGGAGTAGCGAGTCCTTCGGCTTTTGCCTTTGCTGGCAACCGGCCACCGACCACTGACAACTGGTTATGTTTC
>JADGNR010000199.1 GCA_017883415.1 Bryobacteraceae bacterium
ACCGCATCCTCCACCACCGGCTTCCGTGACTTGACCGCCTGGAAAAAGTTCCACAGATGGGGCCGGACGTCGTCCCAATCGTGGCCGCGATAGACTACGTCCTCCATCGTCGGTTCCTTGCCGGGGGCGACATCGTGCTCGGCGTGCCACTGCCGGACGTATTCGTCGCGCATCTTTCGCGGAAAGCCCGAGGAGTAGTAGCTGGGCGCCGTGTCCACTCCGCTTTGCCGCGCTAAACGGAGGTCGTTTTCCGACGTGTCGAGAATCCCCTTCGGGCCCATGAAGCGCGCCAGTTCGGGGCTCTCGGTGCCGAGGCCCAGGCGCACATAAACCGGCGTGCCGTGGTAGTCGAACAGGACCGCGTGCAGGTCCGGCATGTTGCGGCCGTCCTTCCAGCGGAAGATGCCCCCCAGCGCCGAGGCCGACCGGGGAATCTCGTTCCAGCCGAGCGTGAACAGCATGCCGCTCAGCAGGTGCACCATCAGGTCGCCGCCCACGCCGGTGCCGTACTCCTTCCAGCAGCGCCAGCGCGCGAAGCGAAACTTGTCGAAGGGCATCTTCGGCGCATCGTTCAACCAGGTGTCCCAGTCCAGCGTCTGCGGAGAAAGGTCGGGCGGCGGTGGATACTGCCAGGCGCCGGTGGGATCGTTGCGTCCGAGCGAGAGCTCGACCATCTCCACCTCGCCGATGGCGCCCTCGCGGTAGAGCTCGCGCGCCTTGGCGCACAACACCGAGCTCACTCGCTGCGAGCCGATCTGCACGATGCGGCTGTTCTTCCGGGCCGCTTCCACCATGGCGAACCCTTCCGCGGCGGTGTGCGACATGGGCTTCTCGCAGTAGATGTCCTTCCCCGCGCTGCAAGCGTCCACCACCACTCTCTTGTGCCAATGATCGGGCACCGCCGCCACGATGCAATCCATATCCTTGCGGTCGAGCAGCTCCTGGTACCGGCGGCTGGTGGGAAGGCTGGGGTTGTTGGTGATCTCTTTGGCCAGCAGGTGGCGGCCATCGTACAGGTCGGCGGCGCCGGCGCATTCCATGCCGGCGAGCGAGATGGCATTCGCCAGCAGGCCGGAGCCCTGCATGCCGACGCCGATGATGCCGAAGCGTACGCGGTCGCTGGCCGCAACCGGCTTCGGCGCTTCGCCCGGGCTTTCGGCCTCGAGCACGATCGCCTGCGCCAGCAGGCTGCCGGCCCCCGCTCCGCCGGCCCCCGCTCCGCCCGCGACCGCTCCGCCGGCGACCGCTCCGCCGACGACCGCTCCGCCGACGCGAAACAATTCACGCCGGGAGAGATGTTGGTTCATTTCGATGTCCTCCTCACTTCTTTTGATCTCCGAAGAATAGCAGAGGTGCTACCATGACGGCACCGTGGACTCCGGCCGCTACCAATGGCGCGTCGTGGGCATGCTCTGGGGCATCGCGTTCTTCAACGACGCCGACCGCCAGGCCGTGTTCGCGGTGTTCCCGCTGCTCGAAAAGGAGCTGCGCCTCACGCCGGTCCAGTTGGGGCTGCTCGGATCGTCGTTCGCGCTGATGTATGGCCTCGGCGCGCCCCTGGCGGGCGCCGTGGTCGATCGCGTGCGGCGCGTGTCCGCCATCCTGTGGGGCCTCTACGTGTGGAGCCTTGTGTGCGTGGCCACGGCGGCGTCGCGCACCTTCGGGCAGCTCCTCGCCTTTCGCGCCGCCGAGGGACTCGGCGAAGCTCTGAATCCCGGCGAGTATTCCTACCCGGCCATGGTCCAGTCCGGCGATGGCAGCTTGCACATCACTTACACCTGGCGCCGCCAGAAGATCAAGTACGTGAATTGGCCGCTGGCGAAGATCCCCTAGCGGCCCTAAACTTCCGCGCCGCGCCAGCCGATCTACTCTTCGTGAGTGACGTGGAACCGTCTAACGCCGGGCTTCGCGACGATCCCGTGCCGCCGATCCTCCGCGAGCGCTCCCGGAGGTGTTTGCTGCCATGGCCGAGACGAATCCGTCGATCGACTTCTATGAAGTGATGCAAATCAGCCGGCTGGCCGAGATGGAGACGATTCGTCGGGTCTATCGGATGATGGCCGCGCGCTTTCACCCCGACAACCCGCAAACCGGCGACACGGAGAAATTTCTTCTGCTCCGGCGCGCCTATGAGGTCCTCTCCGACCCGGCACAGCGCGCTCAATACGATCTTTGCCGCCAGAACCACGAGGAGGGGCCGCTTCCCATATTCGAGCTGAAAGACTTCGTCGACGACATCGCCGGCGAAGCGAACCGCCGCCTGGGGGTGCTGGCCATTCTCTACCATAGCCGCCGCAGGAACGAAGCCGCCGCGGGCGTCTCCGTGCTCGATCTGGAGAAACGCATGGCGTTCCCGCGCGAGTACCTGGACTTCACGCTCTGGTACCTCAAATCCAAGGGATACGTCAAAGCGGAGGACAACTCGGATTATGGGCTGACCGCCGAAGGCGTCGATTATCTGGAATCGCACTCCGCGGCCAACCCGTTGGTTCGCGAGTTGCTCGCCGGCTCTTCCACCTCCTTGCGGGCCCAGCCAACGGCCGCGGTCCACTAGGTGTGGGGCGGCCCATCCAGTCCGCCACCATTCAACCCGCCACCATCCAACCCGCCACCATCCAGCCCGCCACCATCCAACCCGCCACCACCAACCCGCCACCACCAACCCGCCACCGGCGACGTAGGCCTGGACTCGCATAGAATATCACCGGGGGAAATCGTGAAACTCCTCGCCTGGAACATTCAACATGGCGGCGCCGCCCGCCTCGACCGCATCGTCGAGGAAATCTCCGCGTACGAACCCGACGCCATCGCCCTGACCGAGTTCCGCGCTGGGCCCGGTGTGGCCCTGTGCGCCGCGCTCAAGGAAAGGGGAATGCCTCACGTAGAGACCACGCACCCGGCCGGAAACCAGAATGGCATCGCGATGGTCTCGCGCACGCCCATGCGCCGTATACGGCCCTGTCCGGCGCCCTCCGGGAGTCTCGTCCGCTGGCTGGACATCCGCCTGCCGGAGTACGGTTTCGGCATTGGCGTGCTCCACGTCATGGCTGCGGGCTCCAGCCGGAAGCATCCCACCAATGTAGCGAAGACCCGCTTTTGGGATGCCGTGCTGCTGGCTGCCGAAGCCCGGCTGCACGAGCCGTTCTTGTTGGTCGGCGACTGGAACACGGGCGCGCACCGGCTGGACGAAACCGGCAAAACGTATGTGTGCGCGGAGCACTTCGGCAGGCTCGCGGCGTTGGGTTGGACCGACATGTGGCGCCATCACAACCCCGGCATCACGGAGTGGACCTGGTACTCGACTTGGAAGGGCGGCGTACGCGGAAACGGCTTCCGGCTGGATCATGCCTTCGCCACCCCGTCCCTGATGCCGCGCATCGCCTCCTGCCGGTACTCCCACGCGGAACGGGAGGCACGGATCTCGGACCACTCGCTGGTGATCGTGGACGTGGCGTAGTCGCCCTGCAAACCGGGCACACACCTCCCCGCTGGAGGCGGCCGCGGGGTGCAGTGCTGCTGTTCTATGATGTCTCCATGATTCATGCCCATCGCCCGATCCTCACGGTTGGCGCGGCGCTCTGCGTCACCGTTGCCCTCGGCGCCCAATCGAATGCCGGCGCCGATGAAGCGCGCATCCATCGCATCGAAGCGACGGTGGTCGACCTGCCCCTGGGCGACAGTGAACCACCACTGCGGCTCGACTTATTGAAGTTGATGCAACTCTACAAAGTGCCGGGGCTGAGCCTTGCCGTCATCGATAATTTCCAGATCGTCTGCGTCAAAACGTATGGTGTGATCGAGGCCGGATCGGCCGCGCCCGTCACCCCCGCGACGCTGTTCCAGGCGGGCTCGATCAGCAAACCGGTGGCTGCCACCGGTGCGCTCTACCTGGTCGAACAAGGCAAACTGTCGCTCGACGAGGATGTGAACCAAAAGCTCAAAACGTGGAAAGTGCCCGAAAACGAATTCACCAGCAAGGAAAAAGTGACCCTGCGCCGGTTGATGTCGCACACCGCGGGTCTTACCGTTCACGGCTTTCCCGGGTACGACGTAAAGGACCCGGTGCCTACGCTGGTGCGGATTTTCAATGGCGAGAAGCCGGCCAACACGGCGCCGATTCGCGTGGATGTCGTTCCCGGAACGCTCGAGCGCTATTCGGGCGGCGGCGTCACCATCGAGCAGCAGCTCATGATGGACGTGACCGGCAAATCGTTTCCGGATCTGATGCGCGAGATCGTTCTCGACAAGACCGGTATGACCGCCAGCAGCTATGAACAGCCCCTGCCTCCGGCCCGCGCCGCCCTGACGGCCAGCGGGACCTATGCGGACGGCAAGGTGGTGCGCGGGAAATGGCACATCTATCCTGAGATGGCCGCGGCCGGGTTGTGGACCACGCCCACGGACCTGGGCAAGTTCGCCATTGAAATTGCGCTGTCGAAACATGGCAAAGCGAACCACGTGCTTTCCGAGCAGACGACCCGCCAGATGTTGACGCCGGTGAAGGAGGAGGCCGGGCTCGGCTTCTTCATGGAGAAGGACAACCCCGGGCAGTTCGGCCACAACGGTGCCGATGAGGGCTTTCAGGCGCTGCTCACCATGAATGCCGAGTCGGGTAAGGGGCTCGCGCTCATGGCCAACTCCGATAACGGGATCGCCGTCGGGGACTTCGTGCTGAAGAGTGTCGCCAGGGAGTACGCCTGGAACTACAAGGCTCCGCAGCCCGGAACGTTGCAAGTGCTGACGTTGCTCGCCAGGCTCAAAGATACGCCCGCCGCGCTCGAGTGGTACACGGAAGTCAAGAAGTCCGCATCGCCCCGGTATAAGGTTGAGGAAGCAACCCTGAACAGCTTCGGCTATTCTCTGCTCTTCTCCGGCCGGACCGTGGACGCGATCGCCGTGTTCCAGCGCAACGTGCGTGAATATCCGAAGGCCTCCAACGGGTACGACAGCCTGGGTGAGGCGTACATGAAAGCGGGGCAGAACGACCTGGCGATTCGCAATTACGAAATAGCGCTGCAACTGAATCCCAAGAGCCAGAACGCCATCGACATGTTGAAGAAGTTGCACCAGACGAAGTAAGCCCCAGTGGGGCAGGATGGCATCCTGCGCGGCGGTCGCCGACCGCCGCGTGGATCTTTTTTGTCACGTAGTCTCCGGTAGGCCTCCACGACATCACCGGGCAGAAAGAGGCGCTGGGTCTGCGCTATAGTAGTGAATGTCACTACATTGGGATGACCAGCATGGACAAAGCAGTCTCGGCCGCGGATGCCAACCGCCGGTTCTCGGAAGTACTGCGAACCGTGAAGACGGGCCGAAGCGTCGTCGTGACCAGTCACGGCAAGCCGGTAGCCAGAATCACACCCGTCGTTGAGGACGATCGGGCTGTAGCGGCGGCGCGCTCCGCCCTTTTCGCCCGGCTCCGAAAAGAACGAGTTGTCAAGGCCGGCCGCTGGAAGCGTGACGAGCTGTACGACGACGCCCTATGAGGGTCGCGTTGGACACAAACGTCCTGGCCTACGCCGAAGGCGCCAACGGCGCGGTCATGCGAGACAAGGCGCTAAAGCTGATCCAACGATTGCCGCCAGGCACGATCGTGCTGCCGGTTCAGACGCTGGGCGAACTGTTCAACGTGCTTGTTCGAAAAGCCAAGCGGCGCCCAAATCGCGCGCGGGCAGCCGTGCTGAGTTGGCGCGACGCGTATGCGGTGATCGAGACGTCCGCCGCCGTGATCGTCAGCGCAACGGATCTGGCGTCCGATCATGGCCTCTCGATCTGGGACTCGGTGGTGTTGGCCGCGGCAGCCGAAGCCGAGTGTCGCCTGCTCTTGTCGGAAGATCTCCAGGATGGGTTTACGTGGCGCGGAGTCACCGTCACCAACCCGTTTGCGCCCACGCCCCACCCCTTATTGGCGGCATTGCTGACAACGCTCGAGGAGTGAACCGTACGCGTGTGGCGCTGGCTACTTTGGTGGCTGGACCAGGCCCGCTTATCGCGGAGGATCTCTCGACTGGAAGTCTGTGCCACCCGCTTCCGACTACAACCCGACATGGCGGCTACACACTCTTGTGGAGTGGCCTGTTTCCGGTAACGCCGTTTTTATGACTTAACGCCATTGGAATTCACCCGCTGCTGCTTCCCTGGCTTCGTGATGGGGATCTGCTAAGAGTGGTCTCGACGCCTCGGAAGAGTTCACCGTTGGAGGAAACAAACAAGAGGCAACTGTTCCCGTCTCCCAGGTAGGATTCGGGTTGCATCCATTCGATCTGCTTCCAAAAGAGGTCAGCGACGGCCTTCATCTGCTGATCTGAAAACCGGAAGCAGAAGTTGACGAACTGGAACACGCTCGGCGGAGCAATCGCCGTGTCAAAAACATTGGCGTGACAGATCGAGCCAAGTTCGGGTGCTTCCGTCCCGTAGATGTACCATTCGTCAAATGGACCGCAATCTCGGCAACAACAGTCGCGTGGCAGCATCGTAACCGCGTCCAACCGGGGGCTGTATGCGATACCACCTGTGGCTGACCACCCAGCGGCCCGGTCTTGGTCCGAAGGGTTAAACGAGCCGCTGTCCACAGCCGTGATGACGATGTGCTTACTTAAGATCGTGTCGGGGCAGAGCGCCAAGAACTCGCGCAAGTCGTGATCGGTTTCGAGCCAGTTGTAGCGTCCGTGGGAGCCTGTCTGCATGAATGCTCTCATCGCTTTCTCAGCATACGCCGGGAGCACGGTCTCCGGTAAGCGGTCTTGAAGTGGGGTTACCGGAAACTGGGTGTTTGAAAAGGTTCGACGACTGTCAAGTTGACGCAAAACGCCGATCCCGTAGAAGTGGAGCGAAAGGGACCGCCAAATCCCGTTCTGTGAAACTGGTCCCGAGTGCCGCCGGAAAGATGGCCGCCCACATTCCTGTGTTCCGTGGACAGTTTGCTCGTGGCTACCTCGCTTGTCGCCCGCCTTACTCCATCCTGACTCTTCGCTCCTGGTGGTACGCGAGGTTGGCCAGGTGCGGCGCCGACACCGCGCTGGCGCCCACTTCCACCGGCGCGGTGGGTTCCTTCCGCGACTTCACGCAGTCCAGGAAGTTCTGGATGTGCGTCTCGATGGGAATCGGCGCGGCCATCTGTTGCACCGGTTCCGGATTCCTGGGGTGCGGCTCCTTCCAGATCCGGTAGCCGGCGTTGTTGAGGAGCATGGTGCCCTCGTCGCCCTGAAACTGAATGGACCAGTCGTTTTCGTACGAGTTGCAGTAGTTCAGGGTCCAGGTGGCCATCAGCTTGTCGTATTCGAAGACGGCGCTGAAGACGTCGGGCACTTCCGAGCCGGTATTCTTGGCCTTCTGCCCATAGCACACGGCCGAGCGGACCGGACCGGAATTGGTGAACCACTGCACCACATCCATAAGGTGAGTGCCCTGGTCGGTCATGTTGCCGCCCGAGTAGTCCCAGAAGTAGCGCCAGTAGCGAAAGCGCATGGGCACCAGGTCGCGGTCGGGCGCGGCGCCGAGGAAGCGCTTCCAATCCAGCTTGCCGGCGAGCGGCGAATTGTCGAGCGCCGCCGAGACGTTCCAGTTCCACATGGGCTTCACCAGCGTGATCTTGCCCAGGATGCCGCTATCCACGATCTCCTTGGCTTTGATCACCGAGGGCGCGCTGCGCCGTTGCATGCCGATTTGCACGATCTGCCGGGTCTTGCGGACGGCCTGCATCATGCGCTGGCTCTCTTCGAGCGAATGCGACATCGGCTTTTCGAGGTAGACGTCCTTCCTGGCGTCGAGCGCCGCGAAGAGCATGGGCGCGTGCAGGTGGTCCGGCGTGGCGATGACTACCGCGTCGAGGCCCGTCTGCGCCAGCAGCTCGTGGTAATCGCCGTAGGCCTTGGCGCCGGGGGCTTCGGTGAGTCCCTCCTTGAGGTAGGGCTCATAGACCTCGGCGATGGCGACGCATTCGGCGCCCAGCTTCCGAAAGTTCTGGGCAAGGTAGCGGCCGCGTCCACCGGCGCCGATCAGCCCGTATGCCAGCCGGTCGTTGGCGCCCCACGCGCGGCGCGGAACCAATAGCGGCGCGGCGGCCAGTGCCGAAGCGAGAAACTCCCTGCGGTCCGTCTTCATTCTGTTACCTCTCCCTGCAAATCAGTTTCCCCAAAGCCTCCTGGTCCGGCGCCAACAGCTCGGTGATCCGCTGGTGGTTGACGTCGGCGACAATGATCTGGCCCACTTCGGTGTTGACCTCGCGGAAGATGCCGTGCGACTTCATCTTGGCAACCTGGTACTGGTTGTCCTCCGACGGCGTCACGTAGTGCACCGAGTCGGCCTTGAAGCGGTGCACCAGGAAGAGATGGACCAGGGTCATCAGGCGCTTCCGGCGCAGCGACTCCGCAAAGGTGTTCTGGTCGCGCACCGAGAGGATGCTGCGGTCCCGCCGGTCGTGGATGGGGGCGAAGACCACGTTGGCCAGCTTCTCGTCCCCCTGGTCGTAGACTCCGAGCTCGAGCAGCTCCGAGCCGGCGCGGTGCGGCCGCAACTGGACGTGCAGCGCGCCGGGAAGCTCATTGTGCCGCGTCCACAAGGCCAGCCACTCCTCCAGCACCTTCTTGGGCACCTCGGTCTGTACCAGGTGCTGGTGCTGGGTCGAGCCCTTACCCATCGCCATGGTCGTCGCCGTGCGTCCCGAGGTAGCGGCCAATGCGGCGTCCGCGCGCGGTCCCCCGACCAGGGTCTGCGGCGTGCGGTAGGGCGACTCCACCATGCGCAATTTTCGTTGCAGACGGGCCAGCGCGAGCATGCCGTCCTGCTTGAGCGCGGTGGCGAACTCCTCGGCGGCGAGCCCGTCGATCTGGTGACCGCCGTACGTGATGAAGTTGAAGACGAAGCCCAGCTTGCCGAGTTCCTCGGGGAACCGCCGCATTTCCTGGTCGCTCATGCCGGTGGTGTCCCAACTGAACGAGGGCGAAAGGTTGTAGGCCAGCATCTTGTCGGGGAACTCGGCGTGGATCGCCTCGGCGAACTGGCGCGCGTCGGCCAGGTCGGCGGTCTTGGTCTCCATCCAGAGCAGGTCGGCGAACGGCGCCGCCGCCAGCGACTTGGCGATGGCGTAAGGAACGCCGCCGCGCACCTGGTAGTACCCCTCGGGCGTCTTCGCCGCCTCGCAGTCCCACGCGACGTCAACGCCCAGTTCTCGCGCTTTCCTGCGGGCGGCATAGAGCGAGGCGCCCGCGGCGAAGCGCTGCCACTCGCCGGCGCTCTTCTCGATGGCCTCGCCTTCGCTCTCGCGGAACTCCAGCACCTCGGCCACGGCCTCGCCGAACGTCCGCAGGCCGGCCTCGTCCTCCCAGGCTTCGAGGAACCGGGCGGCCGTCCGGTCGAACATCGCGTCCGTCGAAGTCTCTTTCCCGTCGCGCAACCGCGCCACGGCTTCCGCCGCTTGCGCCAGAATGCCCCGGCTCTCCAGCCACTCGCGGGCGGCGGCTTGCTCTCCCTCCGCGATGGCGTAAAGCAAATGGCCGTTGATCTCGCCGACCCCCAGCTCGTGGAAATGCTGGATCAGCGCCAGGAAGCACGGCTTGTAGGCCGGCACATCGGGGTTCGTCGCCCCAACAAGAAAGGGTTGATCGCGCTCGTCGCCGCGGCCGTCAATCAGATTGGCAGCTTCGGCATCAGTGCGGGCGACGATAAGGCCCGGAACGCCCATGACGTCGAGCTGGAACCGGGCCGCGTTTAGTCTCTTGTTCTGCTCGTCCTGTGCCACCAGCACTTTGCCACCCTGATGGCCGCACTTCTTGGTGCCCGGGCGCTGATCCTCGATGTGGTAGCCCGCCACGCCAGCCTCTACGAAGCGGCGGATCAGGTTGCGGACGTGCGGGTCGCCGCCGTGGCCCGTGTCGGCGTCGGCGATGATAAACGGCCGAAAGTCGTGAGCGGGCGTGGCGGCGCGTTGTGCCTCGGTCATCCGCAAACGCACATAGTGTTGGTTGCGATCCGCCGTAAGCAGGGCGCGCACGAGCGTCGCCGCTTCGTCGGGTACCTGGCTCAGTGGATAGCTGGCAAGATCGGGTCCCGGGTCTTCGCTGGTACCTCCCTTGGCGGAGGTCGCCCACCCACCCAGGTAGATCCCCTCGATCCCCATCCGCTTCATCGCCACCGCCTGCCCTGGCGAGTACGGACCAAGCGTCGTGATGCACTTGCACTCTGAGAAGAGCTGTCGCAGGCGGTCATGGAATGCTGTCGCGGCTTCGCGCG
>JADGNR010000200.1 GCA_017883415.1 Bryobacteraceae bacterium
TGTGGTCCCCGACATGGGGGTGGTCCTGACGGCGGGACCGCTCGGGGGGTGGATTGTGGCGGCGCTGGAAAACGCGGCCGTCTTCGGCAACCTGAGCCCGCTGGGAGCGGCGTTGTACGGTCTCGGGATTCCGAAGGAGGCAGTGCAGGAGTACGAGGCGGCCGTGACGGCGGGGCGGGTCCTGCTGATCGCGCACGGCGCCGCCGAGGAGGTGGGGATGGCCCGGGAGATCCTGAGCTGAGGCCGGCAACGGCTCCAAGCCCCTGCCCAACGGCCTGGTGCCCGCCAGCGAGGCTGGACCCGGATCAAGGTAACAGGGTATTGATAGCCCAAACCACAAAATCCATGCCTTGGTTTCGCAAAACGGTACACTTTGTCGCGATTCTGTCCACGTCCCCCGCGGTTTCGGGCGCAGGGCAAGCGCTTTAGAATGGCGGCCAAATTGCCACACTCGGCGTGGGTTGGACAGGAGAAAAAGGCCCGATGCCGATTCGAGTGATTCTCGCCGACGATCATGGGGTGCTACGGGACGGTCTGAAGCTCTTGTTGGAGAGCAACGGAATTCTGGTGGTCGGAGAGGCCGAGAATGGCGCCGTGGCCGTGGACCTGGCGCGGCGTCTGCAACCGCAGGTGGTGATTGCCGACTATGCCATGCCGGTGATGAACGGCATCGAAGCCGCCGCCGAAATCCGCAAGGAGCTGGGGATTCCGACCATACTTCTGACCATGCACTCGGAGCAGTCTTACATTCGGCACGCCTTTCAAGCGGGGGTAGCCGGCTATATTCTCAAATCGCAGGCAGCGTCGGCCCTGGTCGACGCGATTCACGAGGTGGCTCACGGAAACTCCTGTCTGAGTCCGGGCATCTCGAGGGTCGTGATTGACGAAATGCTGGACCCAGGCTCCAGGGTGGCTGACACCCTGACCGTGAGGGAGCAGCAGGTGCTGAAACTCATCGCGGAAGGCGAAACGACCAAAGAGGCGGCGCGTCGTCTGGACATCAGCGTCCGGACGGGCGAATCGCATCGCGCCAAACTCATGGAAAAGCTCAATATCCACGAGATTTCCGGCCTGGTTCGCTATGCCGTCCGCGAGGGATTGCTGCAACCCTGAACCTCCGCGCCGACAGTGCCATGGGCGAGCGCTGCGAGAGGGAGGCGGCGCCTCCGGCGTTCACCCGGGCGGAGCCGGGAGGGTTCGTAGCCTGAGGAATTCGTGGAGGCCCTCGAAGGAGATCGCCCAGGCGATGCTGGGGGCGTCGTAGCCTTTCAGAGTCACTTCCCGGCGCGTGAAAGGCGACGCGAGAGGCAGGGCCAGTTCCTGGAAGGTCCGCTCGCCCAGGGCGACGCCGAAACCGAGCTGCTTGGTGGCGGCTTCCAGGCGGAAGGCGGCGTTGACCGTATCGCCCAGGGCGGTGTACTCCGCGCCGCCGACAATGGCCGGGCCGGTGTTCATTCCGGCGCCGATACGCAGGGGCCCGGGTAGGGGGAGCGTGTGGTTGAGTTCCCCGGTAGCGGAGTCGATTTCGCTTACGGCGCGCAGCGCGCGCACCAGATCGCCGGACAATTGCGACAGATTGTCGTGGACCCACACGGCCATCACCGCATCGCCGATGTATTTCTGCCCCCAGCTTCCCAGACGTTGCGCGATCTGCCCGACGCGCAGAAACCAGGTGCCGATGGTTTGCGAGAGCAGCGCTTCGGAGACGGTGCGCGCCAGCGGGGTAAAGTCGCGAATATCCACCACCACGATGGTGACCAGGGCATGGCTGTGCAGGGCGGTGGTGGGCATATTGCGCGGGTTGGTTTCCGTGGCGGCGGTCGAGACCGAACCGGCGGAGTTGCGGAAGAGCAGTTTCTGATCGCCGAAGACCAGGCGATCCTGGTCGCGCAACGCCACGGGGAGGCTGACGCGGCGGCCGTTGAGGAAAGACCCGTTGCGGCTGCCGAGATCGACCACCGAGAAGCCGCCGGCATCCTTGCGCTGGATGAGAGCATGCAACCGCGAAACCGAGCGGCTGTCCAGCACGACTACGCAGCCGTCGCCGCGCCCGATGGCCCACGATTGGCCTTCCACCAGGGGATAGCGGCGGCCGCTGGCTTCCAGAATGAGGGAGGCGCCCGATGCCGTTGAACCCATCAGATCACCAATCTAACAGACCGCGCCGCGGGCCCGTGGCCGGCGGCAGGCCGCACCATAGACGTTTTGTACTAGCCGGAGCGCTTCTTTTTCCTGGTACGGATCTTATCTTTCGCACGGAAACTTCTCCTACACGGCGGGTACACTGAGTGTAGAGGTACGCCGAATCACCGGGGCGAAGGGATGAGCATCAGTCACATCTTCATCTACCTGCAACTGCTGGATCTGCTGACCACCCTGGTCGGGTTCAAGCTGGGTGCGGTGGGGGTGAGCCCGTTCATCCGCTCGCTGATGCATGCGGGTCCGGTGCTGGGTGTGGCGCTGTCCAAACTGCTGGCCCTCGGACTCGGCGCGTGGTGCGTCTACGCGAAGAAGCAGCAGGTGATTCGCTGGACGACATATTGGTACGCCGGCCTGGTGGTATGGAACCTCATGGTGCTGCTGGCGGCGCCATAAGGAAGCCTGGCGGGGCTGTGCCTCAGACCAACGGGAACTTTCATTCGACGCGGAGCCGCGGAGACGGGGAGACCACGCGGAGAAGGCAAAATGGAGCCCGTCTTTTTCGCGAGTTCTGCTCGCTCCGCGCGGCCTCCGTGTCTCCGCGCCTTCGCGTCGAGTGCTGGTTGGTGCGAGCCATAGGCGCGCTACCGGGCCAGCCAGAGAAACGCGGCGACCAGTCAACTGTTGGGCAGCAGATCCGGTAACGGTTTCCAGTAGGTACTTCCACATGGGCTACCCGCCTTCAAACTCTTGATCACCATCCGCCCACTGGCGTCCAAATCCACCTGGAACAGGGGCAGGTCGCGCTCCTGGACGACGTAACCGCCCACCTGCATGAGCCACGAATCGCGATAGGTGGACACCACATAGGGGTTCTCGGCGATGGCACGCACCCGGAACTGCCAGGTGGAGGCCTCGTAGTTCGCATAGCTGTAGCAGCGCCCCAGACAGACGCGGTCGATCACGTGCGTCAGAGCGTTGGCCCGCAGGTCGGGATCGTCGATGGCGCTCAGCACGCGCTGTCCCGGCGGCAGGCTCGCCACCACATTCTGCATCCGGTCCTCAAACGAGTTCAGCGCGCGCTCGTCGCGATAGAGGAAGAAGAAGAAGATCAGGGCCACCAGCAGCAGAGCGTGCCGCTCCAGCGGGCGGGGGCGCGCCGTCGCCAGCAGAGCGCAGACGCAGATGCCCACGCCCAGAGACATGCGCTCGGCGATATAGACCAGCGCATGGTGAAAGCCGGGGATGAACACGGTGGTGGGGAGAATGAACACGCCCGCGGCGCTGAGGACGCAGAACTGGAATGGAATGCCCGATACCACCTGCCGGACGCCGGAAAAGTGGACCAGGCGCAGGAAGAGCAGACCCCAGCACAGGAGCAGTCCGAGGAGCGTCACGTAGTACTTGGTATCGAAAACCCAGACCTGGTCGGCGCCGGTGGTCAAGGTGATCTGCTGGATGGACCAGCGCGAGACGAGCGTGCGGTCGACCGCCACATGGAACAGCACCATGGCCGACAGCGCGGCCAGAATCACGCGCGCGCGGCCTCGGGGCCCGACCCGGCTGGCGAGCCACAGATAGCCCAACAGGCCGGCGGCCCAGACCACGGGCAGGGCGTGGGCGACATAGGCCAGGAGAAACAGGGGCAGGGCGGCGGCGAGGCGGCGCGGCTCCCATTTCCAGGCCAGCGCCAGGGCCCAGAAACAGAGGCCGAGACTGAGATAGAAATTGAAGAAGCCCATGTGAAAGACCCAACCGTACGCCAGCATGGCAATGCAAGGCATGAGGTGCCACGAGCGGCGGCCGGAGACCACCGAGATAAAGGCGAAAGCGCCCCAGACAAATGTCAGCACGGCGAGGGAAACGGAGATCCGCTGGGCGGCCTCCGCGCCCAGGGGCCGAAACAGCCCGCTCAAGATCAGGTCGAACAGAACATTGGTGGTCTGGCGCACGACCTGCAGCCCCTCGGCGCGCCCGCTTTCGATCAATTGCGCCAGCCAGGCGTTATAGATGTGGCTGGAAAGATCGCCCGCCTGCACGCGGGGCAGCCAGAAGCAGGGAACCAGCAGCAGGAGGGAAACCAGCACAAACGCCCAGCGGCTGTGGGCCAGACCGGCGAGGGGGGATGGGGGCACGGCCGCGGCCGGCGGCGTTGTCCCGACTACGCGTTTGAGTTTTTGCGGTCGCATCTAACCATTCTCCAACCGAAAGCCCTGGAATTCCGGGATCAGATCGAACGGGGTGGCTACCGCGGCGATGGGTTCGCCGGTCTGTTGGATATCGCGCTCCGCAATATGGGCATCCCCTCCGGCGGAGGCCAGCCGCAGATACGCGAGCCGGAAAGGTTCGATGCGCATGATGCGGCAGCAGGTGGCATCCACCGCCGCGGGGTCGCAGCCGGCAACCAGGACGCCGGCGGGCTTGGGGAGGCCCTGGATGGGTCCGTTCCCCTGCATGCCGACAATCCCGTCGACGAGGGCGAATTGTCTGGGGAAAGCGGCGTGCAGGTCGGCGATCGACTCGTCGATGCCGGCCCAATGCAGCGCATTCTTCGGCCAGCCGTACACGCCGCCGGGGACGACGCCGAAGAGATTCTTCATGGAAAGCGTGGCGCCCACCCAGTGGTGCGTCTTCATCTTGGGCAGGGAGACCAGCAGATCGGCGCCGAGCGCGGTGTTGGGCAGATAGAGCTTGTCCAGGCCGGAGAACTGGCGCGCCGGGCGGACGCGGGTGACCTCATCGATATTGAGGTCCACGAAGACGTCCTCGAAGTGCGGCACGATCTTGAAGTATCCGGCGGATTCGGCCAGGTCGAGGGTGTTGCGGCGATGCCCCGGCCCCTCGGCGATGCGGACGCTGGCGGCGCCCATGGCGCGAAAGGCCTCGAAGGCGGCGTGTACCAGCAAAGGATGGGTGTTGACGATGTTTCCCGGCTCGAACTCGACCAGGTTGGGCTTGAGCACGATGTGGCGGCCGCGCACCCGGAGGCGGTGGTCCTCGAGGATCCGGCGGACGATCTCATAGACGCTCTGATCGTAGACCGGCGCGCGCACGATGGAAACTTTCGAGGGGACGATGGGCCGGACCTGGGCGCAACCGGTGAACAGGGCGGCGCCCGCGCTGACGGTCAGCAATTCGCGCCTGGTGAGTTTCCGACGCATGGCTCAAGCCCAGAAGGCGGCTCGTCCTTTCTCGGCCGCCGCGACCAGCAGTTCCAGGGAGGTATCCGGCAGCGTGCGGTACGCCATCCCGGCGGGGGGGCAATAGCCGGTGGGCAGTTCTCCATGAGCCAGCAGGCCCATGCGCAGCCAGTTCACGGCGTCGGCCGAGCAGCAGCCGTCCAGGAAGCGCCGGGCGACGGCGAGCGAGATCCGGACGCCCGGGGCGCGCACGCCGCGCAGGGCGGCCAATGCCATCCCGGTGGTTTCCGGGTAAGGGTTCGACTCGTACCCGAGCGGGCGCGCGGAGCCGTGATTCCATCCTCCTTCGCGGCACATCCGGACCAGCAGAAATCGGCGGCCGGCGGCGATGCGCTCGCCGATGGCGGGCGAAGGTCTCCGGCGGAGCTCCATGTCCAGGGCGAGAATGGCGAGCGCGGTGGGTCCCACCCACGCGGCCGCGCCGGGGATCCAGGGCCAGCCCGGGAACTGCTGGTCGGCGGGGGTCGGATTGCCGAGGAGCCACTGCCGCAGACGATACAGGACCGTAGACTCCTGCCCGGTAGTGCGCAACAGCCACTGAATGGCGCGGGCGTGGGCGGGCTCGCCCAGCGCCTCGGGGGGCAGCAGCGCCACCAGCGCGGCGACCCACGTGCTCTGGTCGACGGCCGGCTGGGGAGGCCAGCCTCCGTCGGCACGCGCAGCCGCACGAATCCATGCGAGGCCGCGCCGGGCGGCGGAAGCTTCGCCGGCCGCCAGCAAGGCGAGGATGGCGTATACGGTCGGCTCCGTCCACGAGATGCCGCGAACGTAGGGCCAACCGCCGTCCCGATTCTGTGTGGCGAGGAGAGTTTCAACCGGCATAGGGGTTCGGGCTGGCGTCAACGATATGGTGGCGGAGCAGGCTACCGCCAGCCTCTATTCCGTAGCCCTAGCGAATCGCCCGGCGCTTGCGCCGCCGCGACACCAGAATGAAGAGGGTAATGCCGGCTCCCAACCACACGACCGCTTGCACCACCATGTCCATCGCTTTCTCCTTTCCTTCCATGAAACCCAGGGGCAACTCCGGACGGGCCGCCCCGGTGGGCAATCCGTCGCGCAGACTCGGCGGTCTGCCGCGCTCCGCACCCCATGGCGGCGGAGCGAAAGAAACGGGCCCGGCAGGCGGAACCGCCTGCTGGACCAATGCCGACACAGGATGGGTGGGCGGCGCAGCCGGTTCCGCCGACGATCCGCGGATCGTTCCCGCTCCCGAGGCCCGCGTCCTTAGCGGTGCAGCTGGCGGCGGCTCTTGCGCCGTTTGAGGAAGACGAGTAAAGCCCCCCCGGCTCCCAGCCAGATCACGGCCTGAATCAGTGTGTTGCTCATGGTTGCTGCTCCTTTTCTAGCTCCCCTGTTTCATCATGGGGAACAGATACTTGAAAATCATTAAGATGCCGGGACCGGCCGCGACAATCAGCATCGACGGCAGAATGAAAAAGAAGATCGGGAACACCAGCTTCACGCCGACCTTGCCGGCGCGCTCTTCGGCTTCCTGGCGGCGTTTCACGCGCAGGGCATCGGAGTGGGAGCGCAAGCTCTCGCCGATGCTGGTGCCGAAGCGGTCGTTCTGAATCAGGATGGCGACGAGCCTGCGGATTTCCGGCTCGCCGGTGCGCTCGGCAAGATTGCGCAGGGCGTCGGAGCGGCGCTTTCCCGCGCGCATTTCCAGGGTGACCAGCGACAAATCCTCGCTGAGCTGCGGATGGCTCACTTGCAGTTCGCGCGCCACATGCTGGATGGCCTGGTCCAGGCCCAATCCGGCCTCGATGGAGACCACCATGAGGTCCAACGCGTCGGGCAGGGAAAGACGGATGATCTCCTGCCGCTTGGTGACCTTTTTCTCGAGGAAGAACTTCGGAAGAACCCATCCCGCCGCGCAGGCGGAAACGATCAGCGCCACCCGCAGCACCGGATTGGGCGGAAGCCGGGGCTGCATCAGGATGCTCAGAAACAGGACGGCCAGGGTGCTCAGGATGCGGATGCCATAAAACACCGGGACGGCGTGTTCCGATCGAAACCCGGCGCGGATCATGTCGGCCTTCAAGGTGGCCGCATCGCTTTCCGACGAGGGCACACGGTCGCCGATATGGCGCAGAATGGTGACCAGGGTGCTCGATTGCGGCTCGCTGTCGTCCACCAGCCGGTTGCGGGCCGCCTCGGTGATCACCGGGTTGCCGAGCTGCCGGAGGAAGCGGCCGGGCTTGAAGAAGATCCGGTAGCCGACGCCGCTGAGCACCACCAGCAACATCAGGAAGGTAATCACGGAGAAAAGTACGGGATGGCTCATATCACACCTTGATGTTGATGATCTTCTTGATAAAGAAATTGCCCAGGATTTGGGCGACGACGGCGCCTCCAATCATCCATTTGCCGTCGGAATCCGCGGCCATCCCTTGCAGATAGCCCGGGGCCACCACCAGCAGGCACAACATGGTCGCCACCGGCAGCAGGGTGAGCACCGTGGCGGTAAGACGGCCGTGGGCGCTGGCCGCTTTCACCTGGCCCTTCAGGCGGAAGCGCTCGCGAATCACGTACGCCAGGCGCGAGAGGATCTCGCTCAAATTGCCGCCGGTCTGCTTTTGCAGCAGAACCGACGAAGTGAAGAAGCGCACGTCGAGCAGGGGCACGCGCCGGGTGAAGTTGCGCAGAGCCATATCCAGAGGGGCGCCGAGGTTCTGCTCATTGAACAAGGCGCGGAACTCCTGGCCCAGCGGATCGGCCATCTCCTCGCCCACCATTTCCAGGCTGATCGAAAAGGCATGGCCGGCGCGCATGGAACGGGCCAGAAAATCGAGCGCGTCGGGGAACTGCTCCTCCAGGGCGGCCAGCCGCTTGGAGCGTTTTTGGCGCACGTAGAGATAGGGGAGCGAGCCCGTCGCCAGGCCGAAGACGAGGGCGGAGAACACGGCGTTCCCCACAATCGGAAACAGGATGCCGAGCCCCAGGCCGGGAATCGTGGCCAGGCTCATGGCGGCCACCAGCCGGGAAGGGGACCAATTCAAGCCGGCTTGCTGAATCTGTTCCTGGGCGTGGCGGAAGAAGTGCAAGGAGTCCAGCAGGGCCTTGAAACCGGTGGGCTTATCGGGGTCGAGCTCCTTGAGCAGGTTGGAGATGGCCAGCACCGGCTCGCCGGCGGCGGTTTGCAGCATGCCCGCCACCTGCGACTTGCGGCGGGCATCGATGAACTTCAGCGCCACGCTCACGGCAAGCAGGGTGAGCGCGAAGACCACCACGAAAGATACCACCACGCCGACGGGCATTATCGGATCTCCACCACGGTCTGGAACAGCTGCGTCGGCAGCACGATGCCGCAGGCCTTGAGGCGTTCGTAGAACTTGGGACGGATGCCGGTGGCCCGGAAGCGTCCCACCACTTTGCCGGATTCGGTGATGCCGGTCTTTTCAAACAGAAAAATGTCCTGCAGGGTGATGATGTCCTGCTCCATACCGATCACCTCGGTGATGTGCGTGATGCGGCGCGTGCCATCGCTGAAACGCGAGGTCTGCACGAACAGATCCACCGCCGAGGCGATCTGCTGGCGAATGGACCGGACCCCCATGTTGGCGTTGGCCATGCCCACCATCACTTCGAGGCGGCCCAGGCCGTCGCGGGGCGTGTTGGCGTGAATCGTGGTGAGCGACCCGTCGTGTCCCGTGTTCATGGCCTGCAGCATGTCGAGCGCCTCCTCGGCGCGGACTTCGCCGACGATGATGCGGTCCGGGCGCATACGGAGGGCGTTGATCACCAGCTGGCGGATGTGGATGGCGCCGGTGCCTTCCACATTGGCGGGGCGGGTTTCCAGGCGCGCCACGTGGGTCTGCTGGAGCCGCAGTTCGGCGGCGTCCTCGATGGTCACGATGCGCTCGTCTTCGGGAATGTAGGAAGACAGCGCGTTGAGCAGCGTGGTCTTGCCGGAGCCGGTTCCACCGCAGATCAGGATGTTGAGGCGCGCTTTGACGCAGGACTTCAACAGCTCCAGCATGCCTTCGGTCAAGGACAGCTTGGCCACCAGGTCTTCGCCCTTGAGGGCGTGGCGGCCGAAACGGCGGATCGACAGCAGGGGACCGTCCACGGCCACCGGCGGGATGGCCGCATTCACGCGCGAGCCGTCGGGCAGGCGCGCATCCACCAGCGGCGACGATTCGTCCACCCGGCGGCCGACGCGGGAGACGATCTTCTCAATGATGCGCAACAGGTGGGCGTCGTCTTTGAATTCCACCGGGGTGCGATACAGTTTGCCGGCGCGCTCGACATAGACCAGCCGCGGCGTGGTGACCAGAATGTCCGATATGGTGGGATCCTGGAGCAGCGGTTCGAGCGGCCCCAGGCCAAATACTTCGTCCAGGATCTCCTCGATCACGCGGTCTTTTTCGACCAGGGACAGCGGCGTCTTCTCTTCGTCCACCAGCTTGGCGACGGCGGCGCGGATTTCGGCGCGTACCCGCTCGCCCGCCATCGACGAAAGCGCCTCGAGGTTGATGCGGTCCAGCAGCTTGCGGTGGAGCGTGAACTTCAACTCCTGGTACTCCGGCGTATACCCCTCTTTGGCGAAGAGGCGGTTCACCCAGCCGGCGTCCCGGTTCTCCCCATGCTTCGTTACCGCATCCAGAATGGCGGGCATGATTGATTTCTCCTTATCCGAACAGTCCGAAGCGCTTTTTCCCCGGCTTATCTTCCGGTTCCAGGTTGGTCAGCTTCGCGGCCAGCGAAATCTTGCGGCAGCGCTCGATCGATTCGGTCAGCGCCTCGCTGCGCGCTTCGAGTTGCGCGATCTCATCGTGGAAATCGTCGTCGTCCATAGCCCAACCGTAGCCCGAATTTCGCGTAAATACTGCGCGTTTGGGACTACGATCTCAACAAATGCGGGCCGGCCGGCCGT
>JADGNR010000486.1 GCA_017883415.1 Bryobacteraceae bacterium
ATGTTCGGGCTGATGGACCGCTTCCTGGCCGGCGATAAGAAAAGGGGCCAGGGGCTGGGGGCCGGGGGCCAGGGGCTGGGGGCCGGGGGCCAGGGACAGGCGGCCGGGGGCCAGGGACAGGCGGCTCGCATCGGGGCGAAATGAAGAACCGCGCCTACTGGATCTGCCAGGTATGCGGGTGGGGAGCGTATTCGGCGCTCGGTCTGTGGATGGCGGTCCGGCAACTGGGCCCGCGGCTCGGGGTGGTGGCGGGCTACATTCTGTTCTTCTGCTATAGCATTGCGCTCACCCACCTGCTGCGCCGCGAGATCCGGCGGCGGCAGTGGCTGGTCTCGACGCGGCACGTGTTCCTGCGCCTGGTGCCGGCGGCGCTGGTGGTGGGCACGGTGCAGGCAATGCTGGTGGTCGCGCTCTCGTACGTGCTGAACCGCGGGAGCGATGGCCGGATTTCCGGCGGGGCCGCGGTGGCCGGCCTCTGGGGAGGGGTTAGTGCCGTGACCGTGGCCTGGACCGTCCTGTACGTGGCGGTGACGGCGGCGCGGCACTACCGGGAGTCGCGCCACCACGGGTTGCAGCTCCAGTTGGCGCTGCGCGAGGCCGAGTTGCGGGTGCTCGAAGCGCAGATCAACCCGCACTTCCTTTTCAACTGCCTCAACTCGATTCGTGCCCTGGTGATCGAGAACCCCGCGCTGGCCCAGGACATGCTGACGCGGCTGGCCAACATCCTGCGCTACAACCTGCATCGCGATGCCAGCCACACCGTTCCGCTATCCTCCGAGGTGGAGGTGGTGGCCGACTATCTGGCGCTGGAATCGGTGCGCTTCGAAGAGCGGCTGCGGGTGCAGGTGGCCATCGATCCCGGCGCCGGCGGCGTCCCGGTGCCGGCCATGCTGCTGCAAACCCTGGTGGAGAACGCGCTGAAGCACGGCATCGCGAGCCTGCCGGCGGGCGGCGATCTGCGCATTCACGCCGCGGTGGAGCCGGAGGCGGTGGTGGTGGAGGTGGAAAACACCGGACAGCTTGCGGAGCCCAAGACCGGCGCCACGCAGGTGGGTCTCAGCAACGCGCGGGAGCGGTTGCGCATCCTCTATGGGGAGCGGGCCAGCCTGCACCTGGAGAACCGCAACGGCGGCACGGTGGTGGCGACGGTGCGGATTCCGAGGCCGGCATGAAGGCCCTCATTGTCGACGACGAACGGCTGGCGCGCCTGGAACTGCGCCGCCTGCTGGCGGCTCATCCCGAAGTCGAGATTGCGGGGGAGGCGCGCGGCGGCGAGGAGGCGCTGGCGCTCATCGCCAAACTGGCGCCCGATCTGCTGTTCCTGGACATTCAGATGCCGGGCATGACCGGCTTCGATCTTCTGGAACGGCTGGAAGACCTGCCGCAAGTGATCTTCACCACGGCCTACGACGAGTACGCCATCAAGGCCTTCGAGGTGAACGCGCTGGACTACCTGTTGAAGCCGATCGCCCCGGCCCGGCTGGCGGCGGCGCTGGCCCGGGTGAGACCGAGCGCCCCCCCAACGCGCCTGGAGCAGGTGTTTGTGCGCGACGGCGAGCGCTGCTGGATTGTGCGGCTGCCCGACATTTTTCTGCTGGAATCGGAGGGCAACTACACGCGCGTGTGCTTCGGCAGCGAACGGCCGCTGATCCGCCGCACGCTGAACGCGCTCGAAACGCAACTCGACCCGGCCATGTTCTTCCGGACCGGCCGCAAACAGATCGTCAATTTGAAGTGGATCGCGAAGGTGGATGTGGGCGCGGGCGGCGGTTTGTCGGTGACCCTGCGCGGGGGGACGGCGATCGAAATGTCGCGCCGGCAGTCGGCGCGGCTGAAGGAATTGCTGAGCCTGTAGGGGTGGGAGCTGAGCTTCGCGGGGGGTGGGGCAGGATGGCCCCTGGGGTGCAAGTGTTCTCCCGAAACACATCTGGAGGGTACTTCATTGGCCAAAGGTTTTGTTGCCGTAACCGTCGAACGTTGTAAAGGGTGCGGGTTCTGCGTCGAGTTCTGCCCGACCCATGTTCTAGCTCTTTCTTCTACCTTTAACTCCAAGGGTTACCACGCGCCGCATGCCGTAGCACCGGAAAAATGCAGCGGGTGCGACCTGTGCGGGATGTACTGCCCCGACTTCGCCATCTTCGGAGCCCGCCATGCACGCTGATCCTAAAGGGGTTCTAACGGGTGTTCATTTTCTCGACGGTGACCATGCCTGTTGTGAGGGAACACTCGCAGCAGGTGCGCGATTTAGCGCAGGATATCCGATTACACCCTCGACGGAGGTAGTCGAGCGGTTTGCGGCGCGCATCCCCACCGTGGGGGGCCTGTTCATCCAGATGGAGGACGAACTGGCCGCCTCGATCGCCATACAGGGCGCGGTATGGGGCGGGGCGAAGGCTTTCACGGTGACTTCCGGCCCGGGCTTCTCGTTAATGATGGAGCACATCGGCTACGCGGCGATTACCGAGACGCCGTGCGTCTTTGTGGATGTCCAGCGCGGCGGGCCCTCGACGGGGCTTCCGACGCTGCCGGCGCAGGCCGACATGATGCAGGCGCGCTGGGGGTCGCATGGCGACTACGGGATCATCGCGCTGTGCCCCAACTCGCCGCAGGAGTGCTTCGATCTGACCATCACGGCCTTCAATCTCTCCGAGGAGTTTCGGGTGCCGGTGATGATGATGTTGGACGAGTGCGTGGGCCACATGACGGAAAAAGTGGTGATCCCCGAAGCCGACGCCATCGAGGTGACGCCGCGCCGGTACACCACGCGGACGCCCGAGGAATTCCGGCTGTTCGAGCCGCGGGCCGACCACGTGCCGGATATGGTCCGCGCGGGCGAAGGATATCGCTTCCACGTCACCGGCCTGACCCACGACGAGCGCGGCTATCCCAGCATGAACGTGGATACGCAGGACCGCCTGGTGCGGCGCTTGCAGGAGAAACTGAAGCCGCTCGCCAACGGCCGCGCGCTGTGCGAGACCGCGGACCTGGACGACGCCGAAGTGGTGGTGGTCTCCTACGGAATCACCTCGCGGGTGGCGCAGCGGGCCATCAAACTGGCGCGCCAGCAGGGCGTGCGGGCCGGCAAGTTCCGCCTGATTTCCGCGTGGCCCTTCCCCGCCGAGCGCATCCGCGCGCTGGCCGGCCGGGTGAAGGCCTTCGTGGTGCCCGAGCTGAACCTGGGGCAGATGGTGACCGAAGTGGAACGCGCCGTGGCGGGCAAGGCGGCGGTGATTCCGGTGAGCCATGCCGGCGGCAGCGTACACGATCCGGACGTCATTCTGAAAGCCATTGTGGAGGCAGCCCGATGAACGAAGCCACGCTCGAAACCACGCTCGAAATTCCGTGCGAGATTCCGGCCGACGCCCGCAACCCGGTGGAGCCGTTCCTGCGCATGGACCGCATGCCGCACATCTGGTGTCCCGGATGCGGCATCGGCACCACGGTGAACTGCTTCACGCGCGCGTTGCTGGACTCGAAGGCGAACCTCGACAAGGTGGCCATCGTCAGCGGCATCGGCTGCACGGGCCGCGTGGCGGGCTACGCCGCGCTCGATTCGTTTCACACCACGCACGGCCGGGCGATCCCGTTCGCCACTGGTCTGAAGCTCGCCAATCCCGAGCTGCAGGTAGTGGTGTACTCCGGTGACGGCGACCTGTTTGCGATCGGCGGCAACCATTTCATCCACGCCGCGCGCCGCAACATGGATCTCAAGGTCATCTGCGTGAACAACCTGACGTACGCCATGACCGGCGGCCAGACCGGCCCCGCCACGCCGTCGCAGGTGATCAGTGCGACCGCTCCGTATGGCGTGTTCGAACCGTCCTTCAACCTGGTGCAACTGGCCGAGGCCGCCGGCGCATCGTACGTGGCCCGCTGGACCACCTACCACGTCAAGCAGCTCAGCCGTTCCATGGAAGAGGTGATGGCCAGGAAGGGCTTCTGCTTCATCGAAGTGCTCTCGCCGTGTCCGACGCTGTACCAGCGCCGCAATAAGATGGGCGACGGCCTGGATGCCATG
>JADGNR010000201.1 GCA_017883415.1 Bryobacteraceae bacterium
ACGATGTCGCCCGGCTGAAGCGGCAGCATGCGCTTTTCTGCCTTCTTGCCCAAGCTCTCCTCCAGCACCTCGATGAATCGTCCAAGCTCGACCGGTTGGTCCACGAGCGGCTTCGTTTGGGGATTTTGAGCGCGCTGTCGGTGAGCGAGCCGCTCACGTTCAACGAATTGAAGAAGTTGCTCGATACCACCGACGGCAACCTGAGCGTCCACGCCAGGAAGTTGGAGGAGGCCGGTTACGTGGCGTGCAGCAAATCGTTCCAAGGGCGTATGCCCAAGACGGAATACCGGATGACGGCGGCGGGGCGGCGGGCGCTGGAGCGGTACCTGGACCATATGGAAGCGCTGATCCAGGCCATGCGGGACCGGTGAGGGCTCTTTTTTATGGCTTTTAGCTTTGTAGATCAAAGTACTCTACATATGGGCATCATTATGGACGGCAACGGGCGATGGGCCCTGGCGCGCGGGCTGCCGCGCGTGGCCGGCCATCGCGCCGGGGTGGCGGCGGTGGGGCGCGTGGTGGAAGCGGCGCCGGGCGCGGGCATCGGCGTCCTGACGCTGTTTGCCTTTTCTTCGGACAACTGGCGCCGGCCGCGCGCGGAGGTGGACGCGCTGATGCGGATGTTGGGCTCCTACCTGGAAAAGGAGCTGGGGCGGTGCCTGGAAAAGGGGGTGCGCCTGGAAGCGATCGGACGGCGCGACCGCCTGGCGCCCGGGCTGTGCCGGGCCATCGCTCAGGCGGAACGGGCGACGGCTTCGGCCACGAACCTGTGGCTGCGCATCGCCATCGACTATTCCGGCCGCGACGCGATTCTGGCGGCCGCGCGCGGCATTGCGCACCTGTCGCGGGAGTCGTTGGAACTGGCCTTGGGGCCGCCCGTGGACCTGCTGATTCGCACCGGCGGCGAACGCCGGCTCAGCGATTTCCTGCTCTGGGAGAGCGCCTACGCGGAACTGGTCTTCTCGCAGCGCATGTGGCCGGACTTCTCGCCGGAGGACCTGGCGGCCGCGGTGCGGGAATTCCGCGGCCGGGAGCGGCGGTTCGGCGCGGTGCCCGAGATCGCCATGAGACGGCAGGAGGCCTGGCTGGATTAAAGCTTTCAGCGATCAGCCTTAATTAAGCGCTCAGCTCAGCACGCAGCATCAAGCATGCTGCGCGGGTTTTGCAGAAGCTGAAGGCTGATGGCTGAGTGCTGAACGCTGGTTCCTGCCCTACACCAGCACGGTGAAAGTGGATTCGGTGCGCTCCACGGGGCGGTAGAGGGTGTCGCGCTCCATGGGCTCGCGCCCCGCTTTGCGGATCAGGTGCAGCAACTCGGCCCGGCGCAGTCCCTGCGTGGTGGTGGCGCCGGCGTCGTGGTAGATGCGCTCTTCCACGATCGTGCCGTCGATGTCGTCGGCTCCGAAGCGCAGCGCGATTTGCGCGATGCGGGGAGTCATCATCACCCAATACGCCTTGATATGGGGGATGTTGTCGAGCATCAGGCGGGCTACGGCGATGTTCTTGATGTCGTTGAAGCCGGTGGTCTTGGGGATGTGTTCGAGCAGCGTGTTGTCGGGGTGGAAGGCCAGCGGAATGTAGGTTACGAAGCCGTGCGTCTCGTCCTGCAGGGCGCGCAGCCTGGTCAAATGGTCGGCGCGGTCCTCGTCGTTTTCGATGTGGCCGTAGAGCATGGTGCAGTTCGACCGCAGGCCCAACTGGTGCGCGATGCGCGCGGTCTCGATCCACTCCCGGCCGTCGATTTTGTGATCGCAGATGATGCGGCGCACGCGTTCGTTGAAGATCTCGGCGCCGCCGCCAGGCAGCGAATCCATGCCCGCATCGCGCAGCCGTTCGAGCGTCTCGCGGATGGAAACGCCGGTGCGCCGCGCCAGGTACGCAATCTCCACCATGGTGAAGGCCTTTAGGTGCACCTGCGGGAACCGCTGCTTGAGACCGCGCAGCATCTCGCAATACCAATCGAGCGTAAGCTCGGGATGCAGGCCTCCGACGATATGGAACTCGGTGACGGCCTCGCTCCAGCCTTCCCCGGCGCGGTGCCAGACCTCTTCGAGCGACATAGTGTAGGCCTTGGGGTCGCGCACGCGTTTGCCGAAAGCGCACAGGCGGCAGCTGGCCACGCACACATCGGTGGGGTTGATGTGGCGATTCACGTTGAAGTACGTCACGTTGCCATGGAGCCGCTCGCGCACGAGGTTGGCGAGATAGCCGAGCGCCAGAATATCGGGCGACCGGTAAAGCGTTACGCCGTCGTCGAAGGAGAGCCGCTCGCCCGTCTCCACCTTTTCGCGGATGGGGACCAGGCGCGGATCGTCGATTACCACTTGCATGTTCAGGTACCCGGTTTGAGGAGGAATATATCAGCAGCCCAGAATACAAAGAATAACACGCTCACGTAGCCGTTCATGGTAAAGAAGGCCGCGTTGACGCGCGAGAGATCGCCGGGCTTGACGATGCTGTGCTCGTAGGCCAGCAGCGCCACGATGGCGGCCACGCCGGCCACCGCGAATGCGCCCAGGTGCAAGGTGTAGACCAGGCTCGCCAGCGAGAGCACCATGAGCACGTGCATCCCCTGGGCGACGTGCAAGGCGCCCGCGATACCCACCACGCGCGGCACGCTGAACAGGCCCTCGGCGCAATCGAATTCGTAATCCTGGCAGGAGTAAATGACGTCGAAGCCGGCGGTCCAGAACGTCACGGCGGCGGTGAGCCAGAGGATGCGCGGATCGAGCGAGCCGCGGATGGCGATCCAGGCGGCAGCGGGCGCCATTCCCAGGCTGAAGCCCAGCACCAGGTGGGAAAACGAGGTGAAGCGCTTGGTGAACGAATAGAAAAAGACAATGCCGAGCGCCACCGGCGCCAGGCGGAGGCAGAGCGGGTTCAGATTCGCCGCGGCGAAGAAAAACAGCAGGGCGGCCAGCGCCACGAAGGTCCAGGCGAAGGTCCGTGTGAGCAGGCCGGCGGGCAGATGGCGCATGCTGGTCCGCGGATTGCGCGCGTCGACTTCGGAATCCACCAGCCGGTTGAACGCCATGGCGGCGGAACGGGCGGCCACCATGGCGACCACGATCCAGAAAAGTTTCGCGGCGATACGGTTTCCGGCATAGCCGCCGTCCCGGAACGCTAGCAACGCTCCGGTGAGCGCAAACGGCAGGGCAAAAACCGAATGCTCGAACTTGATCATGTCCAGCGTGAGGCGGAGCCGTTTCCAGATCATCGGCGGTGTGCCCCTAGTTTACCGCGCCGGCCGGGCAGGCTAGAATGACGGTTTCCCCGGTGCGACGCGCGTGCTACAGTTTGGGCATGCCGCCGAGCGCACGAAGGGAGGAGCCGGAATGCTGGAATCCTTCGCCTTAACGGACAAGGGCTGCGTCAGAGGCAACAACGAGGACTATTGCCTGATCGAGCCGGAGCTCGGATTGTACCTGCTGGCGGATGGAATGGGAGGCGCCAAAGCGGGCGAGCGGGCGTCGCGGCTGGCCGTGGACACGGTGGCGGAAATGGTCCTGTTGGCGCAGCGCCGCGACTCGCAAGTGCTGCTCTCCGCCGTGGAGGAGGCCAACCGGCGCGTTCTGGAGGCGGCGCAAAGCGATCCCGCCCTGGAAGGCATGGGCACTACCCTGGTGGCGGCGCTCGAAATGGATGGCGGCCTGTCCATCGCCAGCGTGGGAGACAGCCGCGCCTACCTGTTGGATGACGACGGCTTCCGCGCCATCACCGACGACCAGACGTGGGTCAACGAAGTGGGCCGCCCCCTGGGGCTGGACGAAGCCAGCCTGCGCAGCCATCCCATGCGCCACGTGCTCACTATGGCCATTGGCGCGAGCGCGCCCCTGACGGTGAATTATTACTCGGTGGCGTTGAAGACCCCTTCTTTGATGCTGATGTGCAGCGATGGACTGCATGGGGTGGTGGAACCGCCGCAACTGGAGCAGATCCTGCGGGACGGGCGCGATGGGGCGCCCCTCGAGCAGAGTTGCCGCCAGTTGATCGAGGCCGCCAAGGAAGCCGGGGGGCCGGACAACGTCACCGCCGTACTGGTGCGCAAGATGGGCTGAGAGCGAAGAGCTTGCAGCGGTCAGCTTTCAGCACGCCCAGGGCGCGTGCGGCGGCCCGGTCGCGGCTCTGAAGGCGCACCGGAGCGGGTTGCGGTCTTTCCTGAAAGCTGAGAGCCGATCGCTGAAAGCTGATCGCTTCTTTCTACGCGTTTTGGCGCAGCCACTCGCGGAAGGCGTCGCGATGCAGGACGATGCCTTTGCGCGAATACCGCAGGTACCCCTGCCTGCGGAACTGGTTCATATAATGGGTGACGATCTCGCGCGAGGTGCCGACGTACTGGGACAGCAGTTCGTGCGTAAACGGGACCATGCGCACCGACCCGTCTTCCTCCTGGACTCCCAGACGCTGGGAGAAACGAATGAGCGAACGGGCCAGGCGGCGCGCGATGTTGTCCACCGAAAAGCTCTCGATGCGGTGCGTGAAATCGATCGTGCGCTGCACGAAGATCTGCAATAGCGCCACCGCCAGGCGCGGCCGCTTCATGACGATGTCTTCGATCTCCGACGTGGTCGAAGTCATCAACTTGGTGTTTTCGAGAGCGGTGGCCTGCTCGGAGCGATGGGGAAGGTTGAGAAAAGCCGATTCGCCGAAAAACTCGTCTCCCTGGTAGATATCCACTACCACCTGGCGTCCGTCGTCGGCCAGGCGCGAGACCTTCACTTTTCCATCAATCACGAGATAAATACTAGTGGAAGGCTGATCCTGGTTGTAGATCATCTGGCCTTTCCGGTACTCCACGATGCTGGAGCACGGCAAATGCGCTAACGGATCCTCGAGCAATTTCTGAGGCGCTGCTACTGTGGGACTGGATGCCATTGGTTCTCCTCCAAAAAACAGAATTACCCCTACTACCCCTTACCGTTGCTGCGGAGCGCACCTATCGCTGACGGTCTCGATGGTGCGCACCTTGAAGATGGGGCGAGTTTCCCCCGGGTTCGATGTACCGCGGACGGTCACCTTGTGCCCCAAATGTTTGGCGAAGGCCTCGGTGGGGAAGCCGTCCGCCACCAGATCGGCGATCGCCGCCAACGTGCGATCGTTCGTGAGAACGTAATGCCCCTCCTGCTCATCCAGACATCCGGTCAAGGAAGATTCCTTTCCCTTGGACGTGGCCTTACTGTCGTCCTTTTTGGGCGCTGACTGAGCTGCGGCAGGGAAATTCCACGTGGAAAAGATCATCAGCAACGCGATGCTAACTACTGTGCCCCTCATCCCGTTCTCGTCGCGGTACTAGCACTTCGTGTGCCAAATGATACCTCAAATTCATCGGAAGATGCAACACATCTCTCGTAAACTACACATAACAAATAGATTTATTATTCCATTTCAGAGGCGCACAATGGCTCGCATAGTACTGTATCACAGTGTAATTCTTCACTAATGCAGATAACTTTTTACTCGATTCGTTACCCGGTATTTTTTGGTGATGGCTCTTACCGTTCCCGGAATCCGGCTGAATGAGCGGGTTATATATGATAGGGAAGTGACCGCCTGGCGCTCCACACGGGCGCTGCTGACCTTCAGCACCATCCTCGCCGCGCAATCCTACACTGCCCCGGGCGGCATCCGTCCGGCGGTGCGCCATTCCGGATCGAGTATCCTGCCGGGCGGGCGGATCATCGCGCCTCTGGGGGAGCAGCACCCCACCGGTTCCGGTCCGTTCGGACTGGCGATCAGCGCTTCGGGAAGGACGGCGGTCACCTCCAACGGCGGTCCCGGCAGGAACTCGCTAACGGTGCTCGCCTGCAACCGCGATGGGCATTGGGAAGTGCGCCAGTTGCTGGCCGCCGTAAAGGGCAACGTCCCGGAGGCTCCCAACGCTCGCGACGAAGGCGATTGGCGTGGGGTCTTCATGGGCCTGGCCTTTTCGGGCGAACACGCCGTCTATGCCTCGGAGGGCAATTCGGGACGGATCAGCCTGTTCGATTGGAACACCGACCGCCGGCGCGTGATCGACCTCAATCAGAACGGCTTCGACGACAGCTACACCGGCGACCTGGCCTTGGACGCCGAGCGCGGCATACTCTACGCCGCCGACCAGGCGAATTTTCGAGTGGCGGTGATCGATACGCGGTCGCGCCAGATCGTAACTTCCGTGCGCGTGGGCCGTTTGCCCTTCGCGCTGGCGCTTTCGCCCGACCGGCGGAAGCTCTACGTCACCAACGTCGGCATGTTCGAATATCGGGCGCTGCCCGGCGCCGATCCCCAACAGGCGCGCGCCACCGGCCTTCCCTTCCCTGCCTTCGGATTCCCCAGCGCCGAGGCAGCCGCGGGCATCGAGCGGCGCACGGAATCGGGACCGGTAAAGGTGCCCGGGCTGGGTGACCCCAACGTGCCGGAATCGAATTCGGTTTGCGTGGTGGACGTCTCCACGCCCGCCGCCGCCAAGGTGGAAGCGTTCGTCCGCACGGGGCTGGCATTCGGGGGCGGGAGCCACGGCGGGAGTAGCCCGTCGGGCGTGCTGGCCATCGCGGACCGCGTCTTCGTCTCCAATGCCGCCAACGATTCCATCACCGTGATCGACGCCCGCACGAACCAGGTGGCGGCCGAGATCCCGATCCGCATTCCCGGCCTCGAGCAGTTGCGGGGAGTGCTGCCCATCGGCATGGCGTACCACGAAAAGTCCGGGTGGCTGTTGGTAGCCGAGGCGGGTATCAACGCTGTCGCCGTAATCGACACGCACGAGAACCGCGTCCTCGGGCATCTTCCCGCAGCTTGGTTTCCGACGCGCGTGGCGGTGGACCGCGATCGCGTATTCGTGGCCAACGCCAGGGGCCGGGGCGCGGGACCCAACGCCCGCGGGTGGGGAGGCGGCGGCGCAGCGCAGGGATCGCTTTCCGTCTTCGCGCTGCCGCCCGCAGAAGAACTTCCGGCGCAGACCGCCTTCGTGATGGAGGCCAATGGATTCCGCGCGCAGGCGAAGGCGCCGCCACCCGTTCCGCAAGGCGTACGGCACGTGATCCTCATCGTGAAAGAAAACCGCACCTACGATGAAGTGCTGGGCGACGTCGCGGAGGCGGCCAACGGTCCGGCCATGGGCGCGCCGGAGCTGGCCCGGTTCGGCAGCCGGGGCTACATCGACGGACACGGCAAGCGCTTGAGCCTCAAAGATACGAATGTAACTCCCAACCACCACGCCATCGCCCGGCAATGGGCCTTCGGCGACAATTTCTATGCCGATTCGGACGTCAGCGTGGACGGGCACCACTGGCTGGTCGGGTCGTATCCCAACGCCTGGACGGAAACTTCCCTCGCCGCCGCTTACAGCGATCAGAAGAAGGATTTTCGCATGGCCGGCGCGCCGGGACGCTTATTGTTCGCCGGGTCCGATTCTTCGGTGCACCCGGAGGACCAGCTCGAAGGCGGCACCATCTGGCATCATTTCGCGCGGCATGGCGTGTCGTTTTACAACTTCGGGGAAGGATTCGAGCTGGCGGGAGTGGACGAAGGCCGCGGCCTGGAACCCACCGGCGCGCGCTTTTTGACCAACGTTCCCATGCCGGCGCCGCTCTACGACCACACCTCGCGCCAGTATCCCGGCTTCAACATGAACATCCCCGACCAGTACCGCGCCGCGCAGTTCATCCATGAGATCGACGAGAAGTATGTCCGGACCGGCGCGGAGCTGCCGCAGTTCCTCTTCCTGCATCTGCCCAACGACCACATGGCCGACGCGCGGCCCGAGGACGGCTATCCCTACGAGGAATCGTTCGTGGTGGATAACGATCTGGCCCTGGGCCGCATCCTGGAGTACCTGTCCGCGACCAAGTGGTGGAAAGAGACCGCCGTCTTCATCACCGAAGACGACGCGCAGGGGGGCGTGGACCACATCGACGCCCACCGCACGGTAATGCTATGTGCCGGTCCGTGGTGTAAGAAGGATTATGTGACTCACGTAAACACCAGTTTTCCGGGATTACTGAAGACCATCTTTCGCCTGTTGCACGTGCCGCCGCTGAATCTGTTTGACGCCGTGGCGTCGGATTTGAGCGATTGCTTTGCCGCCCAGGCGGAGACATCCGGCTACCAGGCTTTGGCCGTGGACTCACGCATCTTCGACGCCGGCACGGCACGCGAATCGCACAGCGGGACGCCCTCTCCGCGCATGGACGATCCGCAGACCATGCGCGGCCTGCCGCGCAAGTAGGGTAGGCCTCCCGGCCTGCCCAGCGCGCCCCCAGCGCGCCCTTCGGCGCCGGCGCAGTCGGCGCAGCGTTCACGATGTCATTGAATCTTCCGGAACTCGTCCAGACTGATTCCGAGTTGAGCAAGGATTTTATGCCTCGTCGGAAAAATCTGTGGGTCACCGATACGCTCTAGTGGGCGCCTGAAGCGCGGCTCGCGCAGCCCGCGAACCCGATGTGGGTAGCGCGGCTTCAGCTTTTCCTGTTCGTAGCCAGTTGCCTTTCGAACTAGTTTGCCCTCTCCGGTAAACGCTACGCCGTCAAGGAGGAGTGATACTGCCACGTGGGAGCAGGTGCAGTCTCGGTCACTCTTCTGGATTGGCCAGCACGCCGCGCTACTCTTCTCGTAGTGCCGTCATGGGATCGGTCTTAGTTGCCCGCCGCGCCGGCAGGTAGCACGCCAGCATCGCCAGGCCAGACAGGAACAGAGGCGCCCCGACGACCAGAAATGGATCGTAGCCGCTTCGGCCGAAGGTGCGCGCCAACACGTCGCTGTACGCGGAAAAGACGTGCGATATGGCGAACGCGCCGCTGAAGCCGAGTGTCGAGCCCACCACCACCAGCGCCGTCCCTTCCCTGAGCACGAGCCCCAGTACCTGGCGGCCGCGCGCTCCCAGGGCCATCCGGATGCCGATCTCTTTCCGCCGCTGCGCCACCGCGTAAGCCGTGACTCCGCCCAAGCCAATGCAGGCCAGCAGGAGGGCGAAAACGCCCAGAACCTCGAAGATGCCGGCTTGCCATGCGACCAACGAGTTCATCCTGTCAAGGTCTTCGCGCAGGGTATGGGTGTTGTAAACAGTGAGATCGGGATGGAGCGAAGCTAGTTGGCTCCGCACGGCCGCCATACTGTCCAGACCCGCCGTGCCGCGCACCAGGAGCGTGGCGCCCAGCGCCGGGTTCTTGCGAAACTGCTCGCGTGTTAGCGGCAGAAACACGGTAGCCATTGGTTTTGTTATCCCAAACCCGAACTGTACGTCCCGCGCGAGGCCGACCACCGTGCAGGTCACCGCCCCCTCGCGAATGGAGCGGCCAATCGGGTCTTGGCTGCCGAACAACTCGCGCGCGGCGGTCTGATTGACGATCGCCGGAATGGCCGCACTGCCCGTTGACGCCGGTGCATCCGATTGTTGGTCCCGGGGATCGAACTCGCGCCCGCCCACCAAAGGTACGCCGAGCGTGGCGAAATAATTTGACCCAATACGATCCCGGAAAACTGCACTCAACACTTGGTCGCTCTGGCCTTCGGCCGCGGAGGACGATACTCGGGTATTGGGCCGATCGGCCATCAGGCCGGAGAACGGCGCGCTCCCGGCCAACGACACGGCGCGGACTCCGTTGACGCGCGATAGCTCGTCCGGCAGTGCCGCAAAGAGCGATGCCGCTTCCTCGGCGGAATGGCCGTCACGCACCGGGTCAATCGAAAGAAGGTTGAGGTTCGCGATTTCAAAACCGGGATCGCCGCGGGCCATGCGCGTGTAACCCGCGACCAGATAGCAAGTGACCAGCAGGAGCATCAGGGATGCCGCCATCTGGCAGACCACAAACAGATTGCGTAAGCCGAAACAGCGATAGCTGCGCAACGGCGCCTGTGCACCTTCCTTCAGCGTGAGACCAATGTCGACGCGCGCCGATGATAGCGCCGGCGCCAGTCCGAAGCCTATGCCCGCCGCCATCGCGATCGCCAAGGTGATCGCAAGCACATGGAAATCGGGTTCAACGTGGATCTCCGAGAAATTCCACGAAGACGCCGGCAGCGACGAGATCGTGTGTGTGATCCAATAAGCCAGCACGATGCCGACGAGTCCGCCGGCGGAAGACAGAAGCACGCTTTCAGTCAGGAACTGCCGGACCAGGCGCGCCCGGCTGGCCCCGATCGAAAGTCGAACGGCGATTTCGCGCCTTCTCTGGCTGCCGCGAGCGAGCTGCAGACTTGCCAGGTTCGCACACACGAGCGCGAGGACCAGTGCCCAAAGG
>JADGNR010000004.1 GCA_017883415.1 Bryobacteraceae bacterium
CGGCATGTCGACCCTGCTGGTTGTAGATGACGATTCCGAGATGCTCGAAGCAGCATCGATGATGCTGGAATTCGCCGGCTACGATGTGCTCACCGCCGGCTCCGGCTATGCCGCCCTCAAACTCTGCGAGGAGCATAGCGAAATCGACCTGGTGCTGACCGATATCGACATGCCGGAAATGAATGGCATGGAACTGGCGGACCGCCTGTCCGGTCTCACGCGGCACGTCGCCATCGTCCTCATGACCGCGCACCCCGTCGAAACACCGCACACCCGGGCAACTCGCTCGTCTCGCGAATACCGGATTCTTCGCAAGCCTTTTGGGGCTGCCGAACTGCGCGAGCAGATGGCCTACGCCCTCGGTGTCCCAGCCCCGGCCGGGTAGCCGCGACCGGCCTTCAGAACCCCGAACCGAAGTGCATGGCGAAAGTGACCGGGTTGGTCTTTGGGCCGGTGACCGGCCGGTTGAAGCGGACCGGCAAATCCGCCTCGACAAAATAAGCCTTGAAGAAACACTTGTCGCGCCGGATGGGCCAACGGTGGTTCACCAGCGGCGTGAATCCCCACGATGCGGCATTGACGTCGAACGCCGCGCGCATGCCAACCCCGAAGTGGTGGCCGACGTCCCAGACCAGGCCCGGGTGGACGGTGAGACTGGTATCGCGCGGGTGGGCTTCGTGCAGCCGATGGTGAAGTCGTCGGCGAGGTCGTTGGTGGTGTGGCCTCCCGCGCGAGTCACCAGGCGGAGCACAAAGCCGATGTGGCCGCCCACCGTGTCCTGGGCTCGCACGATAGGCACGGCGGCCGCCAGGGCCCGGAGCGCTGCCAGCGGTCATGCCCGGCGTGCAAGCGAGATGGTTCGTTCGATCCCGATGGTCATTTTTCTTGTCCTTTCGACTTACCGTTCGGGCTTTGGGCTGGGGGCCGGGCGCCCGGGGCGGGGGTCGGCAGCGGCTGAACGCCGACCTGAAATCCCGTGAGCACGCTGGTATCGCCGGTTCCCTGGCCGGCTTCGGGGCTCACCTGAAAACTCCAGACCGTGTCTTTGGTGGTGCAGTTGCCGGCGGCGCCGCAGAGGCCCCGTTTCAGCCGCGCGGTGTATTTCTCGCCGGCTTTCAAGATCACGGAGTGGGAGAAGAGGCCCCAGGCGCCATCGCCGATCTGGTCCACCGAGGCCGGAACCGGGGCGCCGTGCGCGTCGGCGAGGGTGAACGACGCGGCATCGACGCCGCGCACCGGTTCGGAGAAGAATGCTTTCACCACGGCATCCTGATAGACATTGGCCGCGCCCGCGGGCGGATAGGTCCCCACGCGCGGCTCGGCTTTCTGCGGCAGGGCTCCGGCAATCGGGATCACCCAATTGCGCACGATCACGGGCACGGCGGGCGCGCCTTCCACCACGGCCGGTTCCACCGACGGTTTACGCCCATCGCACCGGCCGCCGAGGATGCACGGCTCGAGCACAAAATTGCCGTTGGTATCCGCCATGTTGCCCAAGAATTCCAGGGCCACGATGGCCTCCACGGACTGGTAGTACACGGCGGCGGTGACCGCAATCGGCCCGCGCGTGCCGGGGGGAACCACCACGGAATAACGGGCGATTCTCTTGACGGCCTCGGGGCGGGGCAGCGGCCGGAAGCGCGTGTCGCGGAGAAATGCGTCGTCGAACAGTTGCTGGTTGCCGTTCAGGTCCTTGAACAGGGGCAGCGCGGTGGGATTCGAGCGATCGATCACCCGCCCGTCTTTATCGATGGGCAGCCCGTTCTTGTCGACGATCAGGTTCAGCGGCGCGGCATAGGGCAGGTCCAGCGTCGGACAACCGTCTCCCAGCGAGGCCATGGCCTTAAACTGCATGGCATAGGGATCCACCGAGCCGGGCGGAATCTTCCAATTGCAGCCGGGATAGTTGGGGTCGACCATCTCTTCGGTGGTGAGATTGCCCACGCCGATGGAGGTGCGGTCCCAAACCGAATCCTGGATGGGCAATTCCGTGCCGGTGGCCAGGTCATAGGCATGCACCGCCAGCCAGGCGGTGCGCGCTTCGGGGAATCCGGTAGGAAAGTTATGCCCGCTTCCGGTATTGGCGAGGGTGATGCGGAGCGGCACGGAGGCGCCCGGCTGGGCTTGGGCCGGTCCGAGGAACTCCATGCTGAGCACGTGGCGCAGCCGGTCCCAAGCCAGCCGCGCCTGCTGCGCATAAGCCCCACGCCGTTCGGTGTGGGTAAAGTAGGCGCGGGAGTACGGGCTATGGGGGTCGGCGGACGAGAAACTGAAAGCCGACAGTTCCGGGTAGGGAGAGACGTTGCCCGACGTGTCTACATCCTTGCCGATCATGCGCGGGACAAACGTGTTGCCGCCGACGAAATGATGGGTGAAGAACGGGTGCAGCGCGCCGTCGGTAGCCACGCGGTCGACCGCGGCCGGGAGCGGATGGCCGTCCTGGTACAACGTCTGCGCGGTGCCCGGCTGGCCGTAATCCTGCTGCATATGGCAATCCTGGCAATCGCGCTTAAAGCGCGGGTCGAAATTGGCGTTGCGCGGGCGGTCGGCATAGCGGCTGGTGGACCACTCCGTGTACGTGCGCTCGATGGGGAATCCGCCCACCCACTTGTGAAGCTGGTTCTTGATGGGCAGGGCGTTGGTGACATCGTGGCACGCGGCGCACATCTCGGCGCGGACATACATGGCCTGGTGAAAGCCTTTGTGCTTGGCGGGGTCCATGTGCTGGTAGGGCATATCCTGGCCGAACGTGCGGCTGCTGTTGCTATCGAGGGGCTGGGGAGGCGTGCCGGCCGCCAGCGGCCCAAAGGTTTCCGCGGTGCCTATGGCATGCGGCGAGAGGCGGTAGGCGCCGGCCCCGACGCTGTATCCCAGGCTCCGTTTGTTGGGGTCGGCCACCTGGAACATATCCAGCCGGTCCGCGGGCAGGATCTCGCTGCGCGGTTGCGTGCCTACGGCGGCATGGTACTCCGTGCCGCCGCGCTCGTAGTTGTGAAACGGCGTGTCGCGCGTTTCGCCGAAGCTGTGACAGACGGCGCAGAAGATCCCGGACTTCCCCGAGTCGGTATTGCGATACTGCGAGTCCAGCGTGGCGAAGGCCAGCCCCGTGCCGTTGTCCGAAGTGGGATTGAAATTGGGATCCACCGTGGCCGATTCCAGGTGCGTCTTGGGATCGATTTTGACGTTGCGCAGGGGTACGTTGTCCAGGTAGTTGGTGGGCATGTGGCAGCGCGAGCAGAAGGCATCGAGCAGCGAGCCCGGGCGGGACACGGTGTACAGGCCGGTTCCGATATCGAACTCGGAGGCGCACTGGCCCGGCTTGGCGAAAGGATTGTGGCGGGCGCGCGGGGTGCCGTCGGGAGGCTCGGGGGTATCGCACTCGCCGTTGGCCGACGTGGCCCGCGCCGAATAGAGGAAGGCGCCGCGCCACACCGGATCGCGCCAGGCGTTGGCCATCATGGAGCCGTTCCATTCGTCGAAGATCTTCTTGTGGCAGTTCTGGCACTGTCCGGGGTGGTCCTGCGACTGCCAATGGTCCTCGAACGGCGGGGGGAAGGCGGCGGCTTCGGCGGTATCGTACGGCGCGGCTTCGGGGATGCGGTTGGGCAGGTCGGTGAGCTTCCTGCTGTCGGGCTGATACACCAGAAAACTCAGGCCCACAATCGTGCCCAGGAACGTCGCGCCTTTGACCAGCTTCATGTTGCTCATGGCTCTACTCCAGGTGCCGGTTGGGGAATCGACTCCCGGTGCGCGGCCAGGGCTTCGGCCGCCAGGATCGGGTCGCTCACCGGCGTGAGCGGAGCCGCCCCCAGGCTCCAGATGAAGAACAGATAGGCCAGCGCCGCGCAGCCTAGGGCAATCGTGACTTCGGGGATGCCGATCCGGGGCGCGCTCCAGGCGGAGGGCATGATCAGGATATACAGGTCCAGCCAGTGCCCCAGCAGAAGCAGCACGCACACGATCTTGAGCGCTCGCGGGTTGCGCTTCACGGGGGCGCCCAGCAGCACGGCGAAGGGGACCATCCAGTTCACCGCGAAATTCGCCACGAAGAACGGAAGCCACGGCCCGTTGGTGCGCCGGACATAATGAGTCACTTCTTCGGGGATGTTGCCGTACCAGATCAGCAGGTACTGGCAGGTCCAGATGTAGGCCCAGAAGGTGGAGAAGGCGAACAGCAGCTTTCCCAGATCGTGCAGATGATGACCGGTGACGGCCTCGGTCAAAAAGCCGCGCCCCCGCAACAGGACCGCGGCCAGCGTGATGGCCGCCAGGCCCTCGACGAAGGTCCCCGCGAAAACGTAAATCCCGAACATGGTGCTGAACCACGAAGGATCGAGCGAGAGGATCCAGTCGTAGGAGCCCAGGGTGAACGAGAGCGCAAACACCACCACAAAGGCCGCGGCATAGCGGTTCAGGCGGTAGTGATAGACCAGGCTCGAGCCCGGATTCCGGTCCTGCGCGAGCGAGGTCCGGCGGAAGAGCCAGGCGAAGACCATCCACAGGAACAGCGCCACGCCCGCGCGTACGAAGACCCAGGGCTCCGCGAGGTAGCGCACCTTGCCGGCGAGGGCGGGCGCGTGGGCGAACGCACCGGGGCGGCTCCAGGGGTAAATCCAGTGACGCCCGAAATAGAGCGCCATCATGAGCGCCGCGGCTGCGGGCAACACCGCCATAAACGCTTCCGGGATGCGCCGCAGGCCGGCCGACCAGCGCGCCCCGGTGAGCCGCTGGGATGCAATGAAGAACATGGCCGATACCGCCAGCGAGGTGATATAGAAGCCGTCCAGCAGGAGGTTCAGCCAGGTGCGCTCCGGCGCCGTCGCGAGACCGTACGCGGCCACGCCCGCACCCGCGAGCACCAGCACAATCGCCGCCGTGAAGTGGCGGGCGGAGGGCCTGAACCGGAGGTTGGCGGTCACCGCTTGCCTCCTGGCTGGCCGGCCGCCGGCTGGTCCGCGAACTGTTGCAGAGCGATGCGCACGTAGGTCACGATCTTCCACCGCTCGGCGGCGCTGAGCTGCGCGGCATAGGGCCGCATCTTGCCCGCGCCCATGGTGATCACGTGGAAGAGGCGGCCCGGCGGAAACTGCATTACGCGATCGGAGGCGTAGGAAGGCGGATGAGGAATCCTCTCGGCCACCGGCCCGTCTCCCCTGCCACTCTTGCCGTGGCATACCAGGCAGTAGGTCTGGTACAGCGCCCAGCCTTCCTGCATCACCTGTGGCGTGGCGCGGAGCGGATTCGCGAGCTCGCGTCCGGCGCGGGCGGCTTCCTGCTCGCCGGCCCCGTAGTGAAACGGCACGTACCCGCGCGGGATGGTGCCCGCCACCGGAAGCTGGAGCGTAAGGCCGTCGCGGGTCACCGGATTGGGCGCATACGCTTTGTAGGCCGGGTCCCTCGCCATGTCGGGCATGTACTCGTAAGCGCGATGTTGGGAGCTGGCGCCGCAGCCCGCCGCCGCAGCCGCGGCCAGCACGACGAACCACGTCGCCAGGGCGGCAGGCTGAAGCCTGCCCCACCACCGCGCGCGGCGCGCTGGGCAGGCCAGGAGGCCTACCCCACTGCGCCGGCTGAAAGCCGGCGGCAGCCAGGATTGGCTGCCCCACAACGGGATGGTTTTCATAGCTCGGCCGCCTTTTCTTCGAGCTTGTCGGGCCGGCTGAGCTCCAGGATCTGGCGCGCCCGCGCCGTCCCGTCGGAGTCCGATTTCGGGATCGCCAGGGCGAAGCGGTTGTCGGTGACGCCTTCCACGATGAGGCACTCGCGCTTGCCGGGATACAGGCGCGCGCGCAGTAACAGGGCGGCCACCGTGGCCAGTCCGCCGGCCAGTACGGTGAGCTCGAAGGCGATGGGCAGAAACGCGAGCGTCGAGTTGTCCGGCTTGCCGCCCACGTTCATGCCCCAGTCGAATACCGCCGCATAAAACTGGAAGGCCAGCGCCACGCCGCATCCGCAGAGCCCCGCGAGCAAGGTGACCCAAGGCAGGCGCGTCCGCCCGAGGCGCATGGCCCGATCCAGCCCATGGATGGGGTACGGAGCGTAGACATCGTGGATCTTGAGATTCTCGGCGCGCAGCGCCTCCACGGTGCTCATGAGACTGTTGGCGTCGGAATAGGTGGCTACCAGGAACTCCCTAGCCATGGGCCACCTCCGGCGCGGCCTCGTCGTCGCTCAAGGCCATCCGGTGCGCGCCGTGGCCCACCGTCCCTTTCACTTCCCAAATGGCCACCATGGGGAGCACCCGGATGAACAGCAGGAAGCAGGTGAAGAACAGCCCGAAGGCGCCTACCAGAATGCCCACATCGAAGACCGTCGGGTAGAACATGGCCCAACTGGAGGGCAGGAACCCGCGGTGCAGCGAGACCACGATGATGATGAAGCGCTCAAACCACATCCCGATATTCACCGCCACCGAGGCCACGAACAGCGCCGCCACGTTCGCGCGCGCCTTTCGGAACCAGAAGACCTGCGGCGTGATGGCGTTGCACAGCACCATGATGTAGAAGCCCCAGGCGTAGGGGCCCGTGGCGCGATTGATGAAGTGATACCGCTCGTATAGATTGCCGCCGAACCACGCGCTGAAGAACTCCGTGGCGTAGGCGTAGCTGACGATCGACCCGGTGAGCAGCAGCACGCGCGCCATGGCGTCCAGGTGGCGCATGGTGATATAGCGCTCCAGGTGCATGGTCTGCCGCGTGAGGATCAACAGCGTCATCACCATGCCGAAGCCGGAATAGATGGCGCCGGCCACGAAGTAGGGCGGGAAGATGGTGGCGTGCCATCCGGGCACCAGCGACGTGGCGAAGTCCATGCTTACGATGGTGTGCACCGAAACCACCAGCGGCGTGGCCAGGCCGGCTAGAATGATGCTGACCGTTTCGTAACGCGACCACGTGCGGTGCGATCCATTCCAGCCCAGGCTCAGCACGCGGAAGACGACTTTCTTGATTCCGCACGCGGCGCGGTCGCGCAGCGTGGCCAGATCGGGAATCATGCCCAGATACCAGAACACCAGCGAGATGGTCAGGTAAGTGCTGATGGCGACCACGTCCCAGACCAGCGGCGAACGGAAATTCACCCACAGCGGGCCGCGCTGGTTGGGGTACGGAAAAATGAAGAACGCGTCCCAGGGCCGGCCCATGTGCAGCAGCGGGAACAGGCCCGCGCACATGACGGCGAAGATGGTCATGGCTTCGGCCGAGCGGTTGATGGAGTTGCGCCACTGCTGGCGGAACAGCAGCAGGATGGCGGAAATGAGCGTGCCGGCGTGGCCGATGCCCACCCAGAAGACGAAGTTGGTGATGTCGAACGCCCAGCCCACGCTGCTGTTGAGGCCCCAGATGCCGATTCCCTTGGCGAACAGGTAAGCCACCATGACGCCCAGGTTCCCCAGCGCGGCCAGCGAGATGGCGAAACAGATCCACCACCCTTTGCCCGGCCGCGCCTCCATGGCACGCACCACATCGTCGGTGATCTGGTGGAGCGTGGGATGCCCGTCCACCCACCGGGGCGCCGGCAGAATCTGCGCGAGGCCTCCCGGCGTGCCTTCGTCCGCCGCGGTTTGGATTATCGGGCTCATCATGCGGTCTCCAGCGGGTTGCGCACCTTTTTGAGGTGCCCCACGTTAGGCCGGGTTCCCAGCTCTTCGAGCACGCGGTAAAACCGCCGGTTGCGGTGCAGTTGGGAGGCGCGGCTGGCGGGATTCTTGAGGTCGCCGAAGACGATGGCTTCGCTGGGACAGGCCTGCTGGCAGGCCGTGCGAATATCGCCATCGGCCAGTTCGCGCTTGCCCTGCAAGGCGGAATTCTTGGCCCACTGAATGCGCTGCACGCACAGGCTGCACTTCTCCATCACGCCGCGCGAGCGCACCACCACGTCGGGGTTCAGCACCATGCGGCCCAGCGGGCTTTCCATGTTGAAATCGAAATCCGGATTCTGCGTGTAGTTGTAGAAGTTGAAACGCCGCACTTTGTACGGACAGTTGTTGGCGCAGTAGCGCGTCCCGATGCAGCGGTTGTAGACCTGCTGGTTCAGCCCTTCGGAGCTGGTGGTGGTGGCAAGCACGGGGCAGACCGTTTCGCAGGGCGCGTTGCCGCAATGCACACACATCATGGGCTGGTGCACGCTGGCCGGGTTCTCTTCCGCCCCACTGTAGTAGTGGTCGATGCGCATCCAGTGCATAATGCGCGTGCGCCTTACCTGATCCTTTCCGACGACGGGCACGTTGTTCTCGGCCTGGCAGGCGATGACGCAGGCGGAGCAGCCGGTACAGGCGTTCATGTCGATGGCCATGCCCCAGGAGTGTTCGCCTTCCGGCCGGGCGGCCCACAGCGTTGCCGCCGCTTCCGGCGCTTCCTCGGGCTGATGCAGTTCCTCGAGCGTGGTTTCGAGCGCGATGGGGCGGCCCTCCATCGAGAAATGGGTCTGCGTACTGGCCAGTTCGTCGCGTCGCCCGGTCTTTTGGAGGGTCACATCGCGCGTGGCCATGAGCGGATACGCATTCACTCCCACGTCCTGGCCGGCCTTGCCCACCAGTTTTCTGCCGTACCCCAGCGCCACCGAAATGGTGCGGCCCTCCTGGCCCGGCTGGATCGCCACGGGAAGCTGAAGCTGCGCCTGCGCCGCGCGCAGGGAGACCACGTCGCCCTCGGTGAGGCCGAGCTTCCTGGCCAGTTGCGGCGACACGGCGGCGAAGTTGCCCCAGGTGACCTTGGTGATCGGGTCGGGCAGTTCTTGCAGCCAGGGATTGTTGGCGTGCCGGCCATCGCGCAGGGCCACACTCTCGTAGAGCTTGACCTCGTACCGATCGTCGCGGCGCGCCGCCAGCGCCTGCCGCCGGGCCTCGACGATGGCGCCGGCCGCAGCGGCCCACGCTCCGTGGAACGGGGGCGTCCCGGGCGGGCCCGCGGGCGCCAGCGTCACCACGCCGGCTTCGAGCGAGCGGTCCCAGAAGGCGTCGAAATCGGGGGCCTCCTTCTGCCGCGGGAACAGATTCTTGCGCCAGTACTCGCGCAGCCAGGTGTAATAGCCGGTATCGCTGCCCGACCAATTGAGCAGGCTGTCCTGCATGGCGCGCGTATCGAATAAAGGAGCGATCACGGGTTGCGCGAGGCTGAAGTGGGACTCCACCGGCTCGGCATCGCCCCAGGCTTCGAGGAAATGATGGTCCGGACAGATGGCGCCGGCGCGCGAGCTGGTTTCGTCGCGGCGGTCGGAAAAAGAAACCGCCAGCGCCACTTTCTCCATTCCCGCGAGGAACCGCGCGCTATCGACGTAATCGTAGCCGGGGTTCACGCCGTGGAGCAGCAGGGTGTGAATCTCGCCGCGGTGCATCTGGTCGACCAGCGCGGCCATAGCCTGGCCGTCGCCCGCGCGCTGGAGCGATGGGAGGGCCAGGTCCACGGTCGTGCCGATATTGCCGAGGAAGGCGTTAAGCGCGTTCACCACCAGTTGCATCGATTGGTCTTGAACACCGGATACGACCAGGGATGCGCCCCGATGCCGCCAGAGCTGCTCCGCTACGTCATCCAGTTTCCGCGCTTCCACGGCCGGTTCGGGCCCTTCCGGGACGCCCGCTACCCCGGCCTTCGCCGCGATCCGCCGCAGCAGCGCCACGGCGACAGCGCCCAGTTCCGACGGAGCGACGGGCACGCGCACATCCGCGTTGCTCCCCGTGACCGACAGGCCCGATTCGAATTGCACGTGCAGCGCGAAACCGCGCTCGGGCCGGCGCGATTGGGCATACTGGCGGGCGAATTCCACGGGCGAAAGCCAGGTGCCCAGGAAGTCCGCTTCCATCCCCACAATCACGCGCGCGCCATCGAACGCGTAATGCGGTATCACGGCGCGGCCAAAGCCTTCCAGGTTGGCGGCGCGCATGGCGTCGTAAGAGACGGCATCGTACACCACGTGGCGGAAGTTGGGATAGCGCTTGCGCCACTCGGCGATCATCTCGCGCGTGGACGGGCTGGTGATAGTCCCTGAAAGCAGCACGATGGCCCGCCCGCTTCCCTGGGCCGCGCGCAGCGATTCGCCCACGCGCTGGTCGATCTCCTGCCACGTGGCGGGCTTTCCCTTCCACAGAGGGCCGCGCAATCGCTCGCCATCGTAGAGCGAGAGGACCGTGGCCTGACCGGTGGCGCACGTTCCGCCGCCGAACAGGGTGGATTGCGCGTTGCCTTCGATCTTGATGGGCCGCCCGTCGCGCTGCTTCACCAGCAGGCTGCACGAGGAAGGGCAGCCGCCGCAGGTGGTGGCATAGAAGTTGGCCACGCCGGGAATAAGCTGGTCCGTGCCCGCCACCGTGGGGACGGCGTACTGCACGGGCGCGCGGCAGCCGGCCAAGCCCGCCGCGGCCAGGGAGAAACCCATCAGCGACAGAAAATCCCGCCGCGTGTTCGCCGGCCGTGCCTGGCCCTCGCCCGGCAGACCGCCGGGAAATTCCGCCGTGGGACGCAGGCCGGAGCGGAGCTCTGCGAGGCTCTTCCAGGAAGCGGGCGCCTCGCCGATCTGGATGAACTCGTCTTTTGAGCTCTTACAACTCATTCTCCAGGCTCCTCAGTAATGACAACTCGCGCAATCCAGGCCCGCCGCCGGCTTGGGCCTCTGGGTCAGAGCCGCGAGCGACCGCTCGACGCCGGTCGCCGCGAGGTGTGCCTCCTCGCGGTGGCAGTCCAGGCACCAGCCCATGGTCAGCGGAGAAGCCTGCGCCACGCGGTCCATCTGTTCGATGGGTCCATGACACCGCTGGCAGGCCACGCCGGAAAGCACGTGCTGGCTGTGATTGAAGTACACAAAGTCGGGAAGATTATGGATCTTGATCCAACGGATGGGCCGTCGCTGTTCCACCGCTTCCAGCAGCTTTTCGATCTCCGCCGTCTGCTTTTCAAGGAGGCTGTGACAGTTCATGCACACGCTCTCCGGCGGGATTCCGGCGTGCCGGCTGGTGCGCGCCGCATAGTGGCAATACAGGCAGGGAATTTTGTAATCGCCGGCGTGCACCTTGTGCGGGAAGGCGATCGGCTGAACGGGTGCGTAGCCTTGATGGATGCCGACGCGTGACAACTGCCAAGCCACAAGTCCGGTGCCCAAACCGAGGGCCAGAATGCCGGCGGCGATGAACCTAAGTCGCATGTCGCATGAATGTGCCCCGGGGGGCATCAGACGTAGGAATTATTGTAGCTGTATTTCTACGGTTGCGGACCTCTTTTCGACAGTTTCTCAATCCTCCTCGGGCCAAAGCAGTTCGAGCGGGTTGTGTTTTCGGAACGACAGGTCCAGTGTTCTCCGCACAGCCGACAGCGGCCTGCCCAGCAGACGCAACGCGCTGTGCAGCGGAACCATCGCGAGCGGCGCCAGGCGGCTGAACGGTATCGCGGCCAGGGCCGCCAGGCTGGAGAAGACGTGGAGCCGGACCAGGAACGGCAGATCGGCGGCGAGCGAGGCGGCGGGATTGCCGCTGGCGAGCGAGCGTGCGTAGGGCGTCAGGGTCAACACTCCCCAGGACGAGCCCCAGCGATACAGAATCGCCGTGAGCAGACCCGATAGAAGCGCCACAAACAGCAGCGACAGGAACACCGCATCGGCCACCTCTCCGGCGGCCGATCCCGCGGCGCGTCCCAAGTGGCGCCACATCACACCTGCCCAGCCGGCCAGGGCCGCGATGCCGGCCGCAAAAGCTAAACCTTCCAAGATATAGAGCCGCACGGGCACGGTATTCCAAAGGAGAATCTGCTGCGGGAACAGCAGCCCAGCGCCGTGGCCCACGAACAGCAGCAAAACACCGAGGCGCCAGAGCCTGCCTCCAATGAACAGTTTCTGGCCCTCGGCGAAGCCGGCCGCCCGATCGCGTCTGTGCGCAAGTGCGTAGCGTACGGCGAGCCCTCCGAAAAAAACGATCGTCGCCACATACGGCCCGACCCGGAAGAGGCCGGGATTCATCGCAAGCCTTCCGCGAGGGATGTCCGCGCCGTGGCGATGGTGACCACGGGGCCCTTTGCCGGGGCCGGTATGGCCAGGCCGGCGGCCCGGGCCAGAAAGGCTTTCAGGTCAAACGATTCTTGCGGCGTCAGGAGTGCGCCCGCCGTCTTCGCGGAAGTCATCAGGAAGCAGGGGTGCTTCAGGAAATCGGTAAGCGCCTTATCCTGATACTTGAAATACGCGCGCGTAAGGTCCGGCCCGAGCGTACCGCCGTGCGCCACGCCGGCGCCCCTCAAGCTGTGGCAGGTGACGCACATCCGCCCTCCGGTGGCGAAGCGCGCCTGGCCCTCGAACAACTGCCGGCCCATGTCGATCTCGGCAACCGTGGCGGTGGACGCATGCCGCTCGTCGGGTTCCTTCTGCGACGGCCCATCGGCTGCGAAGTAATCGAGAATGGCGTCGATCTGCTCGGCGGAAAGGTCGGTCCAGTCCGGCATTCTTTCCTGCTTGTACTGATGGAACAGCGTGACCGCGGTGGGATCGCCCGACTGAATCACTTTGGAGGACGAGCGGATGAAGTTAGTCAGCCAGAAGCGCTGGCGGCGCTCCGTGACTCCCCGCAGATCCGGTCCTACTTTGATGCCTTTTCCGTAAGTGTGGCAGCCCGTGCACCGTTTGCGAAAGATGACCTTGGCTCCCGCCAGATCGTTGGCAAAGACTGGCATGGCCAAAGACCCGGTGACGGCTACCGTCAAAATGAAGAGAGCGCGCTTGGTCATATCAGGTCCCCTTACTCCCCCTCTATGGGGCTGACATGAAGTTACCGCACAAGCATTCGGTGACGTAATCGTAAAAATACGGTAAAAAGTAGCGTTGAATACGTAGAGTAAGACAACGGTGAATAACAACAGGGGCAAAGTGGGGTAGGCCTCCTGGCCTGCCCTCGGAACCGGCTGCGCGCCGCGCGCTGGGCAGGCCGGGAGGCCTACCCTACTTCGCCTCGATTTGTACTTCGCCGGGTGCGAGGCCGTCGGACGTGGCGCTTAGACGAATCGGTCCCAGCTTGCCGTTTTGCGACCGCACGATCGCCAGCGCCAGGCCGCTGAACGCCTTGCGGTAGTCCGCCTGGAACGGCTCCACCGATGCCGCGTTGCCGTTATCTACGGCTGCGATCGCGGCGGGCCCCTCCAGATGGAATTTGACGAGGTTATCGGCCAGGGGGCAGAGGTTGCCGTCCTTGTCTTCGATGCGCACGGTTACGAAGGAGAGATCCTCGCCATCGGAGGCGATGGCCTTCCGGTCCGGAGTCAGCACCACGCGCGCCGGCGCTCCGGCGGTCTTCACGCTGTCCACCGCGAACTGCTTGCCATCGCGGTAGCCAATGGCTTTCAAATCCCCGGCCGCGTAAGCCACTTCCCATTCCAGCCGGTATTTGCTGGTGAACGTGCCGGCCTGGCTGACGTTCTTGCCGACCGGCAGCACCACCGTGTCCGCGCCCAGCTTTTTGCGGCCCAGCGACTGGCCGTTCAGGAAAAGCTCCACCTCCGGGGCATTGGTGTAGACCATGACCGGAATCTTCTCGCCTTCATGTCCCGCCCAGTTCCAATGGGGAAACAGGTGCACGGTCGGCTCACTGGTCCAGACGCTCTTGTAGATGTAGTAGCGGTCCTTGGGGAATCCAGCCAGATCGACAATGCCGAAGTAGGAGCTGCGCGACGGCCAATCGGCTCGGGCGCCGTAGGGCGTCGGCTCGCCCAGATAGTCGAACCCGGTCCACACGAATTCGCCCAGAACCGCGGGCAGTTCGTGCTGGTAGGTGAATTCGACATCGGGGCAGTAGGCCCAGGGGGGCGCTTCGATATCGTAGCTGCTCACCTGCAGATCGGGCGTTTTGTTTTCCAGCTTCATGGGCAGATGATATACGCCGCGGGAGCTCACGCACGACGCCGTCTCCGAGCCGAAGATCACCCACGCGGGGTGGTCCTTGCGGATCTGGCTGTACTGAAAGGGCTGATAGTTGAAGCCGGGGACGTCGACTGCGGCGGCCAGCCCGTTCTTGATGGCGCCCGAGAAATCGTTGAAGGCCGCCGTGGTGGGACGCGTGCGGTCCTCCTCGTGGCAGATGTCGGTCAGGCGTTGCGCCAGCTTGCCGCCATCGGCGCGGCCCTGCTCTTCGATTTCGTTGCCGATGCTCCACAGGATGACGCTCGGGTGGTTGCGGTCGCGGCGGATAAGATCGCGCAGGTCGCGTTCGAACCACTGGTCGAAAAACTTGCTGAGCCCGTTCTTCACTTTCGGAATGCGCCACATGTCGAAGGCTTCGTCCATCACCAGCAGACCGAGGCGGTCGGCCGCTTCCAGCAACTCGGGCGAGGGCGGATTGTGGCTGGTGCGGATGGCGTTCACGCCCATCGAGCGCATAATCTGCAACTGCCGCTCGGTGGCGCGCGCATTCACCGCCGCTCCCAGCGCGCCCAGGTCGTGGTGATTGCACACGCCCTGCAGTTTGCGGTAGCGGCCGTTCAGCAGGAAGCCCTTCTCGCGGTCGAACTCGATGGTGCGAATGCCGAACGGCGTCGTGTAACGGTCGACGACACTTCCGCCCTGCCTTACTTCGGTGACTGCGCTGTAGAGGTACGGGCTGTCGATGTCCCACCGCCGCGGGTTGGCGACGGTCAACTTCTGCGAGAGGGTCTGCTTACCGCCGGCGGGCAGCGAGCCGTCGCTGGTCACCTGCGCCACGCGCTTCCCGGAGGCGTCCAGGATAGACGTTGTGAGCCGGATCGGCGCCGCAGCGGGCCCCTGATTTTCGATCTCGGTCGCAATGGCGACGGTTGCCTTGCCGGCGGTGACCGCGGGAGTCGTAACGTAAGTGCCCCAGTGCGCGACGTGCACCGGACCGGTGACGGTGAGCCACACGTTGCGGTAGATGCCGGCCCCCGGATACCAGCGCGAGGACTGCTCTTCCGGCGTCAGCCGCACGGCCAGCACGTTGTCGCCATCCGGGTTGATGTAGGGTGTAAGGTCCAAGGCAAAGCTCGAGTAGCCGTAGGGCCGCTCGCCGAGCTCATGGCCGTTCAGCCATACGCGCGCATTGGACATGGCGCCGTCGAATTCCACCGTTCGGCGGTAGCTTCTGTATTCCGTCACGGTGAAGTGCTTGCGATACCAGCCCGTGCCGGAGATGGGCAGACCGCCGGTGTGGGCGCTGATCCGCTGGTCGAACGGGCCTTCGATGGCCCAGTCGTGCGGCAGCGTGAGCGAGCGCCACGAGGAGTCGTCGAACGCGGGCATTTCCGCGCCCGCCGCCTCGCCTTTGAAGAACCGCCAGCCGTCGTTGAAGAGCACGCGTCGTTCATACCTGGTCCGGCCCTGTGCGCCGGCCGGCAGCGCGGCTATCACGAGACTGCAAATCAAGATCGCATACCGCGCAGCTTTGATCGGTTGGCAGGCGAAAGCGCCTGCCCCACCAGAGCGCACATTCCGGTGCAATGTGGGACAGACGTTTTCGTCTGTCAACCTGGAGGTCCCAAGGGAGGGGTTCTTGCCTGGAAACATAAGTGATCCTTATCCGAAATCTGAAATTACCACACCCCGTCTACACGCCGTCCGCCGACCCGCGCCCCAGCAGTCCGGCCGCCTGCAAGATGCGCCGCACCTTCTTGGGTGAAATCGAAAGGCGGTCCGCCACGCGCGAGATTTTGCGGTCCTCCCGCTCCCAGACTTTGGGAATAATCACCGCGGCGAATTCGTCGGTAATCTGCTGAAAGCTTTTTCCCCCGGTGTGGCCGTCGGACCACTCGCGCAGGACGGGATCGATTTCGCCGGTGCGGCGCAGCCGGGCCTCGAGCGCGTCCAGGTCCTCCCACTCGTGCTCCTGTTCGTGCCCGTCGGGCCGGAGCAGCGCCCGGGCTTCGTCCAGGCAGCGCCGTGCGGCCTCGCGGTTTTGAAAATGGTCGCTGGCATGCGTGAGACCCTGCCACACGCAAGCGCGGGCCAGCAAGCGCCGGTTCTGCGTCTGCCGGGCGTACTCCACGGCATCGCGGGCGCAATTGTAGGCGAGCTGCGCGTGCCGCGCCGGGTCCTCGCCGATCTGCTCTTCCAGCCGCGCGTTCTCGATGGTGCACTGGAGCATGCGCGCCCGCGCCATCACGATGGTATCCCGCTTCTCTTCTCCCTGGCGGAAGGCCCGTTGGGCATCGGAGCTGGCGGATTCCAGGTCGCCCGAATCCAGGTGCAGGAGCCCGGAGTTGATATGGACGCTGCCGATGCCGCGATGAATTCCGCGCTGGAGGTAGATCTCGCTGGCCTCGGCCAGATGCGCCCGCGCCGCGGAGCGCAAGCGCTCCACTTCCAGTCTCCGGGCGCGCGAGTTTTCCGACGACCGTTCGAGCGCTTCGGCGCTGCGGCGGCGGGCCGAGGCCCGGTCGATCTGCTTCTGGCAGCGCAGCGCGATGAGGCGCTCCACCGACGCAATGTTGACCAGCGAGCGCGCCAGGTGGAGGTGTTGCGGGTCCCACCGCTTATACTCCGTGATGGCGCGGTCGAAATACTCCAGCGCCTGTTCGTACCGCCCCTGGCGGCGGGCGATGCGTCCATAGGCCGATTGGATGTTGCCGCGGCTGACGAAATCGTCGGTGGCGCCGAGCGTCGCTTCCGACTGTTCCAGCAGCCCGCACGCCTCTTTGAGTTTCCCTTTCTGAAACGCCAGCCAGCTTTCCAGCACCTGCATCACCGCGGCCATGGGACCGTAGCCGCAGTCGTTCGCCAGGGTTATGGCCTTCGCCGTATAGCTCAGCGCGTCGTCGTAGCGGCCGATGCGCCGCAGGCAGCGCGCGGTCCAGAAGTTGGCAATGGCCAGCAACTCCGCGTCGTCGACCTCGCCTTCGAGCGACTGCACAAAGCGGAAGTGCTGGCTGGCCTGCTCGAAGTCCTCCCCGGCCAGGGCCACCATGCCTTCGGCCATGCGGACGTGCAGGTAATCGAGCAGCGGCAGCGCCGCCCTCGATGGCGCGGGAAAGCGGGCCAGCAACTCCCGCACCAGTTCCGGACCTCCGAATCCGGCATCGACCCATTGCGCCAGCATCCCCAGAAAGACGCCGGAGTGCGGCAGCACCGGTCCCAGCGAGGCGAGTACGGGGGCGGCGGATTCCAGGGTTCGCATCCCGCTGGCGATGCGCCGGAATGCCAGATCCTCCCGAAGCTGCCGGATGATGGCGTCGAGCTCGGGAGGGGCGCTCATAATTGCAGTATAAGGCGATGGCTCACCGCCGAGACGCCGAGCCTAGAACAGCTCTTCCCGCAGCAGCGGGCGGCCGGCCAGAGAGATGCGGAACCCGTAGACCGCGATCAGCGCCGCCACCACCAACGGCACCAGGCCCATGGGGGCGTACCATGCCGAGAAATCGAGCGAGCGCGGAAACGCCAGCAGCAATTGCGAAACGAAGTCGGCCGCGATCAGGGCCAGCAGGCCAAAGCGCAGCAGCATGAAGGCATAGATCACGGCGAACAAGGCGTTGGTCGGCCAGTCGATCAGCGGATATCTGCTCCCCAGAGAATAGATCGCGGTCATGATGGCGATGAATCCGAGGGCCGTCAGCCACTCCTTGCGCAGCGCGATGCGGATCAAAAACAGCAGGAAGAAGAACAGCAGCGCATCGCTCAGTGCGCCGTACAGGGCTTGCAGCAGTACCCCGGTGGCTGGCCGGATGCCGCCCAGCGACGCCAGCGGCGGCATGATGGGCTCGCCGGCCGCGCCGTGCAGCGCGAATTGCAACACGATGAGCGAGCCCCAGAGGGAGCCCAAGGCGGCGCCATAGAGCAGGTCGCGCCCTACCAGCGGGTCGCGAATTCCCCGCGTGGTGTAACGGCTCCAGCCGATCACCGTCTGGGGCCAGCGGCGCCGCACCCACGGCTCCAGCGCCAGGTAGAAGAGCGCGCCCATGCAGGCGTTGACCGCGGCGCCGGCCACGGCATCCCAGAACAGGTTCAGCTCCTCGATCGATGCCGAATGGTGCATGGTGAGGAAATACCGGCCGGCCATGGAACCAAAAAACAGAAGGCCCAGGCGGAGCGCGCCGCGGCGGTCCCCCCTTTTCGCGCGCAGGTTGTGCCACGCAATCAGCCAGGCCGCAATGAGCGCCGTATACACGATCGCCAGGATCGCGAGCTGGCCCGCTTGCGTACTGGCCTGCTCGGTGCGTTCGGGACGGCTCCACGGCCCGACGATGCGGAAGAACACCGGGCGTCCGCGCCACGCCGCCGCCTCCACGCGCAGAGCCGCGCCGGTCTCCGAGTCGGCGCCAGTCCAGGCGCGCCGCGCGTCCCAATTCGCCAGCGGAGTCCATTGCGGTTCGGTCGGCTGGAAAGCGGCCGGGTCCAGCCCCGCGGCTCGGAACAAGACGGCCCAATCGAACTCGCCCGCCGCCGGCGCGGGCCCTTCCACTTGCGGGGGGACCGTTTCCAACTCGCGGAGCTTTCCCTCGGGATCGGTTTTGAGCCGCGCCATGCCGGACATCTCGAGCGGCGGGTCGCCGTAGCTCACGACGACATTGAAGTGGCGCATGGCCACGATATCGTGCGGGCTTTCGCGGTACCAGAAATCGATGACCGGCGGCAGTCCGGCGGCGGGATTCCGCCATCGCCGGCCGGCGGCGTCGGGGTGCTTGCTCAAATAATCCTGGTAGGTCTTGTCATAGTCGAATCCCCACACGGCGTCGCCGGGCCTGGCGGTGTAGCCGAAACTCTTCAGCAGATTGCGCGCATCGCGGGCCAGCGCCTCCGGCGGCTCCTCCAGCGGAATTTTCGCGGTGAAGCAGAACTTCGCACCGGCGATGCCCGCCAACAGGATTCCCACAAGGGCGGCCGCCAGCCAGATCAGGGCGACACGGGGCCTCAGCCCCTCGGTATCGCCGGCGGCGGCCACCAGGTCCGGGGAAGGCGTCTCGCCCGCGGCCATCGCCGCCGCCAGCACATCGCCGCCGGGCAGTCCCGCCGCCACCGCCAGCGCCGAAGAGGGCCGCCGCCGCGGATCCGGCTCGAGACAGCGCATGATGACCCGCTCCACCGCGGGGTCCAGTTCCTTCACCGTTTCGGTGATCGACCGCGGTTGGGCGCGCTGCTGCATATCGACCAGTTCCATCAGGGACGCCGCTTCGAAGGCCCGCTTGCCGGTGAACAGCTCGTAGAGCACCAGGCCCAGGGCGTAGAGATCGCTCCGCTGGGTCACTTCGGTTCCGGCGAGCTGCTCCGGCGCCATGTAGGCGGGCGTGCCGCTGCGAATGTCGCCCTGGTGCAGTTGATCGCTCAGGCCGGCCAGCCCGAAATCCATGACGATCACCTGGCCGCGCCCGTCGATCATCACGTTGGCCGGCTTCAGGTCGCGATGCAGCACGCCTTTTTCGTGCGCCGCCGCGAGGCCGGCGCACAACTTGCGCGCCGTTTCGGTGGCCTTATCCACGGGCAGCCGTCCGATGCGGCGCAGCAGCGACGCCAGATCCTCGCCATCGACGTACTCCATGGAGATGTAGTGGATCCCCTCCACCTGTCCGATGTCGTAGACCCGGCAAACGTTGGGATGGGTCACCTGCCGCGCCAGGCGCACTTCATTGTAGAAGCGGGCCAGCGCGTGTTCGTCGCGCGCCATGGCTTCCGGCAGGAACTTCAGCGCCACCGCCTGGCCCAGCGTCAGGTCGGTGGCACGGTAGACCTCGCCCATGCCGCCGCGGCCCAGGAGGCCGGCAATGCGGTAGCGTCCGGCCAGCACGGTCCCCGGAAGAAATCGTCCTTCGTCCACGCTGCCCGAGGAGCTCAGGTGCGGCGCGGAGGAGGCGCCGGGTTCCGCCAGCACCGCCGTTTCCGCGGAGGTGGTATCGAGCGCTGCCGCGCACCAGGGGCAGAAACGGCCGTCCCCGGGGGATACGCGCGAGCAGGAAGGACAGCGAGGCATAGGAGATCGAGATCCAATCTTAGCTGACAGGGACTGGGGGCTGGGGGCTGGGGGTTAGGGAAAGGAGCTCGCTTCGCTCGCAGCGTTCTGGAAAAGACGCGAGCGAAGCGAGCAAACTTTCCCCAGCCCCTAGCCCCCAATCCCCAGCCCCCGTCGGTTGCATGTTCGTTGACATTTACCGCTCCTCTTGGTGTACACTGTATCTAACGAAACTCGCGCTTGTTTTTAATTCGCACCATTCCGACCCCTCGACCAGAGTTTTCCGGGCGTCCCGGTCCTTCCCGCATGCCTTCCCAATCCTCAACTGAATTGAACGCATAACCAATGTATCCAGGAAGAAACTACCCGCCTCGCAGGCAGAATCGCAGAGAGAACGTGAACGAATCGATCCGCGCGCGCGAAGTCCGTGCGGTGTTTCCGGATGGGACTACCGAGGTGATGCCCACTTCGGCGGCGTTGCGGAAGGCGCAGGAATTGGGGCTCGATCTGGTTCTGATCGCTCCTACCGCCGTTCCCCCGGTCGCCAAGGCCGTCGATTTCGGGCACTATCAGTATGAGCAGAAGAAGAAGCAGCACGACGCCAAGAAGAAACAGCATGTCGTCCAGGTGAAAGAGCTCAAGTTTCGGCCCAACACCGACGATCATGACTACGACTTCAAGATGAAGCATGCCATTCGCTTCCTCGCGGAAGGCAACCGGGTGAAGGCGGTGGTGCAGTTCCGCGGCCGCGAGATCGCCCATGCCGACTTGGGTAAGAAGCTGCTCATGCGTTTTGCCGCGGACCTCGCCAGCCATGGCTCGGTGGAGGGCATGCCCCGGTTGGAGGGCCGCAACGCCCACATTCTGATCAGCCCGACCAAGACCGCCGGCAAGAGCGCTGGTGAAAAGCCGCCGCCCGAGAACTAGCCCTCCGCGGTGAGTTGGGAACCGCGCGTTTTGGCCCGGCTCCCGCCGCATGATAAGATTGCGATAAGAGTTCTCAGCCGCAGCCCTATGTACAACGCTTTCTTCGGCTTCACCGAAAATCCGTTCAACATGAGCCCGGACCCTTCGTTTCTGTTCCGCAGCCCCCAGCACGAGGAAGCCTTGGCCAACCTCATCTACGGAGTGCAGAGCCGGAAAGGCTTCATTGTGCTCACCGGCGAGGTGGGCACCGGCAAGACCACCATGCTGGAGTGTCTTCGCGACTTTCTGTATTCCCAGCAGATCGCCTTCGCTTCCCTATTCAATTCCCGGCTCAACGTGGAACAGTTCTTCGAGCTGCTGGCTTATGATCTGGACCTGCGCTGCAATCGCCTTTCCAAGACCGAGGTGCTGCTCTCCCTGAACAACCTGCTGCTCGAGAGAGCGGCGGCCGGGCGCACCACCGTCCTGATCGTCGATGAGGCGCACAATCTCGAATGGGACGTGCTCGAGGAGATCCGGCTGTTGGGGAACCTGGAAAACCGCCGCGGCAAGCTGCTCCAGATATTTCTCGCGGGCCAGCAGGAATTGGACCGTAAGCTCGAAGCTCCCGAGTACCGCCAACTCAAGCAGCGCGTCGCTTTGCGCTGCACCTTGCGCAGCTTCGATCCGGCGGAGGCTGCGGCCTACGTGGATTCGCGGATGGCCCGCGCCGGCCTCAAGAACCAAACCATCATTTCCCCCGAACTCATGGATGAGATTCAATTCAGGTCTCAGGGCATTCCCCGCCTCATTAATGCCATCTGCGACAACCTGCTCTTGACCGCGTTCGCCATGGAGACCAGGACGGCCACGCTCGCCATGCTCGATGAGGTCACCGCCGACATGCGCCTGGAATATCTCGGTCACCGTGCTTTCCACGCAGAAGGTGCGTACCCGGAGCACGGTTTGCGACCGAGCCAGATACCCTTCCGAGCGGATTAGCGGTTTCCAAGGCCCCGTCTAAGGGTTTTACCTGATACGTAAATTAACCAATGCCAACTAAAAGTACTAGCTGTCACCCTACTATCGTTATTCTTCAGGCAGTTCATTACGATACACTGCGGATAGGATAGGAAGGCGATCAGCGTGCTTTGGTAGACAGAATGGGACCGGCACTAGCCATCCAATTTCGAGGGCGAGTCCTTCGTGATTCGCAATACGTGGTGATAAGGAGATCCTAAATGCGCAGATTTTTCGAAAACAAATTAGCGTTTGCCGCAATTCTGTTCCTGTTCGCGCTTGCATTCACCGCGAACCTCATCCAGGGTGCTGAGGCGCCTCGATCCGGCCAACTGCAAATCACGCTCGCTACATTCGCCATGGTGCATGGCCCGACCATGCCGCCCGATCCGTGGATTGGCGTCGCGCTGGCGCACGGTCCGACGATCCCGCCCGATCCGTGGATCGGATAACCCTGAGCACAACCCTAGGGTATTTCGTTGCCTTGATCCCACGGGACCTCGCCTCCGGCTTAGAATTGTAGTGGCATGAGCCTCAACTGGAGCTGGATGAACTATGCGGTTCAGGTGTGCGGATGGGCGCTCGGCCTGCCCCTGGAACTGCTCGTGGTCGCTGTGCTCCTGCGAGGCGGCTATCGCCGTTTCCCGGTACTGTTCGGCTACACCATTGCCAGCTTTCTGACGACCCTCATTGAGATCTCGCTTGAGTTCGTCTATTACCGCACCGGCGATCCGCAAGTCCTGGTGAGAGCGGCGCGCGCCTACTGGATCAATGAATGGATTCTGCAGTTCCTGGTTTTTGCCGTGGTCATCAGCCTGATCTATCAAGCCACCACGGCTGCGAGATCGCGCCGCGTCGTGCGCGCGGCCCTGATTCTCGGCGCCATCCTGTTCGCCGGGATATCGCTCGCCATCCATTTCCGGCCGGGGCCGAAGTTCGGGCCGTGGATGACTCCCTGGACCCGCGATCTGAATTTTGGAGCGGCGATTCTGGATCTCGCCTTGTGGGGCATGCTCCTGGCCGCGCGCGAAAAAGACCGGCGGGTACTCATGCTCAGCGGCGGGCTGGGACTGCAGTTTACCGGCGGAGCTATCGGGGAGTCGATCCGCAGCCTGTCGACCCGTAACCAGTCCCACGCCCTGTCATTCGGCGGCGGCGTCGTCGCCATGCTGGCCAACCTGTTGTGCCTTTATGTCTGGTGGCAGACGCTCCGTGCGCCGCTACGGAATGGACCCGGACGCCCACTCGGCCCCAGCGAAATAAGGGCTGCTACAAAATAAAGGAGCCGCTCGCCACCCTGGGCGCGCGGCTCCGTCCTGTTTCCAATCGTCCGGCGATCTAGTGGTCCTGCTGTTGATCCCGGTTGGCGGCCCCGTTCTGGCCCAGAGAAGCCGTGACCTGATCGGCGCTGAAGACTTTCACTTCCACACGACGGTTCTTCGCTCGCGCGGCACGGTTGCGGGCTTCGTCCACGGGCTTCTCGTCGCCCAGCCCGATCATGTGAATGCGGTAGATCGGGATATCGTGCTTGGCGACCAGATACTCCACGACGGCGTCGGCGCGCTTGCGGCTCAAGGCCTCGTTATAGACTCTCGACCCGGTGCGATCGGTATAGCCTTCCACGGCGATGAAGAAACGCTTGTCCGCCTTCACGTCCTCGACCAGTTTGTCCAGGTCCTGTTTTGCGTCGGGCGTCAGCGCATATTTATCGAATTTGAAAGCGACCATGGCCGAGGTCTGCAGCTTGTAGTCGTCGATGTTCGAAACCACCGTGCGCAAGCTGTTCAAACCCTGCGTATTCTGGTCGGCTACCTGGGCCACCTGGTTAGCCTTGTTCATCGCATCACCGGCGTGTTGATCGGCGGTGGCCGCGTGCTGGTCGGCACTCGAGGCCCGCTCCTGAGCCGCGCTGATGCCGCTCTGCGCCTTCTCGTCAACCTGCTTGACAGTGTTGCGAGTGTCTTCAATCTGTTGGGAGTTTTGGGTGGTCTGCTGGCCTACCTGGTCCACCTTAGCTTGGATAGGAGTGGTCGTGTTGCGGACATACTTCTTGGTCGCGCAGCCGCCGGCGAGCAACGCGCCCGTTACGATGCACGTCGTAAGGAAAGCTTTCATAGTCGAGAACCTCGTTCCCGTTATTAGCAATCCATGCACCGTTGTATATAAAACACGTTTTTTCAACGCAAAAGAGCCATGTTCGCAGCCTGGCGACGATTGGCGGAAGGTAAGGATTACGCAATACGCGCCTACACAATCCAAACTTCGTGCAAGAACGCACGAGGATCGTGCAACGCGTGCACGCAGCTAGGAACGCGGCTTCCGATTCCCGGAGGACTTCGTTGTTTTGTTCCGCGGACGCAGGGCGCGGCGGAAACCGGGCAGATCCCACGACACATTGTCGTAGATCTCGCCTTCGGGGTCGTAATCGAGGGGCCAGAACTTGCGGGTGCTCATTTGTGCTTCACCTGATTTGCTACGGGACTACAAGGGAGGTTACCAAGTCCATTATAGCATGTAACGAGAGGAATACGGCAGCTCGTAAATATATGAATTTACACTACTTATGTGCCACAGCAAGCCAGGCCTCCTGGCCTGCCGAGGGCGCGGAGCGCGACTTCGTCGCGAGGCAGGCCTGAGGACTTACCCACCTGGGAGAAGATGGGCCAGGAGCGGTTGTTCATCAGGCGAAACATTATAGAGACGCCATGTTTTTGGGAATGGGACCTATCTGGAACAGTATGCGCGGGGAATCATGGAAGCCGCCCGTTGCGCTTGCCTTCCACTCCTACGGAATTCAGGGGTCGCCACGCACACCGGCCACCCACCCGTAACGCGAAATGCGCAGGCCGGCGAATCGGAATGTGCGCGGACTGGTCCTTCAAACACCTACGAGCTTGCGGCTGCGGGCCCAGAGCTCGGTGGCATCCTCGACCACCTTCCGGCTCTCCTCGTAGATGGTCTTAACCCGGTCCACGAGTTCGCGCGAGACTTCGGCGAACTCTCCGGAGCGGCTGGCCATACGCTTGGTGATATCGCGCGCCGTATCCCAGCGGGTTTTCCTGGTGCGGCGCGAAAGGACGATGCCGACTCCGACTGCCGTTCCCAGGGCAACTCCAATCCAGATCTTCGCTGCGTTGCGATTCCAGCCGTTGGTGATGATCTCCGCCTGCATAATCCCCTCCGCTAACAGTGTACTGCGCCAGCGCCACCGCGCCGCCTGCCGGGCTCCGGGTGGCGTATTCCTTCGCACACCCCCGGGCGGCGCTGGCGGCGCTGGCGGCGTCCCGCGCATCGCAGAGAATGAGGTATGCTTGTCCTGCTTCTTGTTTACGCTTTGACCCTTGACACCGGCGGCAGCCAATGTACAATCCAAAGTGGCCCTTAATTTTAACAACGGAAGTGGCACAGAATGTTTAAAGCCAGGAAATCCCGCCCGGCGCCTCCGGCGGACGCGCAAGGCTATAACAGCAGCGACGTCGCCCGCATCTGCAGCGTCAGCCTGCGGCAGTTGCAGTGGTGGGACGAGCGGAACGTCGTTTCCCCGCGCCAGAATGGTCACAAGCGCATTTACATGCCGGAAGAAGTGGTCGAGATTTCCGTCATCGCCGAACTGCGGCGCAAGGGCTTCTCGCTCCAGAAGATCCGCCGCGTTCTGCGCTTCCTCCAGAAGGATATGGGCAAGCGGCTCAGCGAAGCGCTGGCGTCTTCCTCCGATGTCCACCTGCTCACCGATGGCAAGTCCATCTACCTGGAGGAGACGCCCAGCCGCATCCTCGATCTCCTCAAGAATGCGCGCCAGCCGATGTTCCTGGTCTGCGTGACCGACCAGGCCCGGCGGCTGGCGGCCACCGCGGAGCGCAAGCCCGCGAAATCGGAGACCGGCGCCGCGGCTCGCAAAGCGCGCGCCGTCTGACACGCATCCGCACCACTTTGTAGCATGAGACTCTTCCTGACGGGCGCCACCGGCTACATCGGCGCGGTAGTTACGGAAAAGTTGCGTGCCGCGGGACACCAGGTGGCGGGACTGGCGCGTTCCGGCGAATCCGCGCGCACGTTGGAAAAGCTGGGCGCGGAGGCGGTGCGGGGCGACCTACGGGATACTGCGGCGATAGCTGTCGGCGCGGGTCAGGCCGACGCCGCGATGCATCTCGCCATGGAGCCGTCTCCGGAGGCGCCGCGGCTCGACGGCGCCGCCGTCGGGGCGATCCTGGCTGGCTTGCGCGGCTCCGCCAAGCCTTTTCTCTATACCAGCGGCGTATGGGTAATGGGCGGCACCGGCGGTCACGTAGCCGACGAAAACACGCCAGTGAACCCCGCTCCTTTTGTGGCGTGGCGGCCCGCAAACGAGCAGCTGGTGCTGAACGCAGCAGGACCGCACGGGATCGTGATCCGCCCGGCGATGGTCTACGGCCGCGGCGGAGGATTCCCCGGTGACTTCGCGCGCCAGGCCAGAGAGCAGGGAGTCGTGCGCTATGTCGGCTCGGGTGATAATCGCTGGCCGTTGGTGCACGTGGACGACCTGGCGGACCTCTACGTGCTAGCGCTCGAGGCCCGCGCCGGATCGCTCTACTTCGCCTCGACGGGACCCTCACTGCCGGTGAAGGAGGTGGCGCACGCCGCCGCCGCGGGAGCACGCGTCGAAGCCATCCCCCTGGAGGAGGCTCGCCGCGTGATGGGCCCCATGGCCGATGCCCTCACGCTCGATCAGGTAATCAGCGCGCAGAAAGCCGTCCGCGAGCTCGGCTGGAACCCCAAAGGCAAATCTCTTCTCGAGGAGCTTTCCGTCGAGTAGGGTAGGCCTCCTGGCCTGCCCACGCGCCGTAGGCGCGCTCCCCGCGCGAGGCAGGCCGGGAGGCCTACCCCACGGCGGCCATGGCCGCGTGATAGCCGCACATTCCGTGGACGCCGCCGCCGGGGGGCGTGGAGGACGAGCATAGGAAGACGCCGTGGAGTGGGGTGCGGTAAAGGCGGCGCGTGGGCCGGAGGAAGAATTGGCGTAGGTCGAGCGCCCCGCCCGCGATATCGCCTCCCACCAGGTTGGGATTGTGACGCTCGAAGGCGGCCGGGGTCAGGACGTGGCGCTCCAGGATGCGGGCGCGAAAACCGGGAGCGAATCGTTCGACCTGCTCCTCGATGGCCGCGGTCATATCCACCGTCGAAGCGTGGGGGACGTGGCAGTAGGCCCAGGCGACGTGCTTTCCGGCCGGCGCGCGGGTGGGGTCGAACAGGCTGGGCTGCGCCAGGATGACGAAGGGTCGGCCGGTGTGGCGCGACTCCCAGAGGGCGATCTCGTCGAGCGTTCCTCCGAGGTGGACCGTGCCGGCGCGGGCGCATGCCGGCGCGCGCCAGGGGATGGGGCCATCGAGCGCCCAATCCAGCTTATAGGCGCCGGGACCATACCGATAGCGCGCCAGGGCGCGGCGGAAACTTGCAGGGAGACGATCGCCCGCGAGCGCCAGGAACTGGCGGGGGGTTACGTCGCACATGACGATCGGCGCTTCGGGCAGCGTCGCGACCGGCGATGCGGTGCGGATCTCGCCACCGAGCGAGCGCAGGTAGCCGGCCAGGGCGTTGCTGATGCGCTGCGCGCCACCACGCGGGATGGGCCAGCCCACGGTGTGCGCCAGAACGCCGAGCACCATCCCGGCAGCGGCGCTGGGGCGCGCTTCAAGCGGCAGGATCGCGTGGGCGGCGAGGCCGGCGAAGAGCGCGCGGGCGCGCGGTCCGCGGAACAAAGCTTCGGCCAGGGCGCGGGCGGGGCGGATGGCGCGCAGGCCGAATCGCGCCATCAGCAGAGGGTGCCGTGGGATCCCCAGGGGCGCCAGGATATCGTCGCGCAGGCGCGGCCAGGCAGCGGCGAGGGGCGTCATCAAACGGCGCCAGGCTTCGCCATCGGGGCCGAGGTTCTTCGCGGTCGCATCGATGGAGCGTTCCAGCAGCACGGCAGTGCCGTCATCGAGCGGGTGCGCGAGCGGGGTCCCGGGATGGATCCATTCCAGGCCATACTCCGCCAGCGGGAACTGCTCGAAGCACGGCGAGCCGGCGGCCATGGGATGCACCGCGGAACAGATATCGTGCATGAATCCGGGGAGCGTGAGCTCGGCGGAACGGGCGCCCCCGCCGATTTGCGGGGCGCCTTCGTGGACGGTCACCGGGCAACCTGTGCGCGCCAGTACGATGGCCGCGGCCAGACCGTTGGGGCCGGAGCCGATCACGATGGCGCGGGGATTCATAGGAAACACAACCTTCGATATTGTAGAGGAGTAACGAGTGCCTGTACGAGGAGCGGAGAAGATGCGGAAGAAACGGCTGGGCCAGAGCGATATGGAGTTGACCTCCATCGGGGTCGGGGCGTGGGCCATGGGCGGCGGCGGTTGGGCGTTTGCCTGGGGCCCGCAGGACGACGCGCAATCGATTGCGGCCATCCACACCGCGCTCGATCAGGGCGTGAACTGGATCGATACCGCGGCGGTGTACGGTCTGGGGCATTCCGAAGAAGTGGTGGCGCGCGCGCTGGCGGAGCGGAAGGGCACGCGCCCTTACGTGTTCACCAAGTGCGAGCGCACCTGGAACGAGAAAGGCGAGATTCGCGGCGTGCTGAAGAGCGAATCGATCCGCAAAGAGTGCGAAGCCAGCTTGCGGCGGCTGCAGGTGGATGCGATCGATCTCTACCAGATCCACTGGCCGGAGCCGGCCGAAGACGTCGAGGAAGGGTGGGGCGCCTTGGCCCGGCTGCAGGAAGAGGGCAAGGTGCGGTGGATCGGCGTTTCCAATTTCAACGCGGAGCAGATGGAGCGGTGCCGGCGGATCGCGCCGGTTACGTCCTTGCAGCCGCCCTACTCGGCCGTCTCACCGGACGTGGAGAAAGAGCATTTTCCGTATTGCCGGGAGAAGGGGATCGGGGTGATTGTGTATTCTCCTATGAAGTCGGGCCTGCTCGCGGGGACGATGACCAAGGAGCGGGTGGCGGATTTTCCGCAGGACGATTTCAGGCGCCGGGCGCTGGCGTTCCAGGAGCCGCAGCTTTCGCGCAACCTGGAACTGGCGGCGCTGATGAAGCGCATCGGCCTGCGGCACGGGCGTTCGGCGGGCGAAGTGGCGATCGCCTGGACGCTGCGGCATCCGGCGGTGACGGCGGCGATCGTCGGCATGCGCTCGGCGGAGCAGGCCAGGGGCGTGCTGGGTGCGCTCGAGTTCCGGCTGACGGAGGAGGAGATTGCCGAGATCCAGGGGTTTCGCGCCGGCGGCGCGGCGGGCGCGTCAGTGCTCTAAGTTGAAGCCCTGCAGGCCGCGCCGCAAGGCCGGCGGCCGGAATCGCTCGATGCGGCGGTGGCAATCGTCCAGCAGGCCGATCGGATTTGTGAAGCCGCTTTCAGGCCTGGCTCCGATGACGATGGGCAGTTGAGTTTCGTCGCGTGGAGCGGGCGGCGCAGGGGTTAGCGTTTCTGTGGGACTTGCCGCTACAGGACGGCTTCGGGCACCCGCACCACGGTGTCGATGGCCGGCGCATGCAGCAGGGTGTTGTGGATCAGGCACGCCTTGACCGCCCGCAGCACGCCCTCCTCATGGTGGGGATCGAGGCCGGGAACGATCACCTCGATGTGGAACTGTCCTAGCCGCGCCGGCTGCATCGCTTTGTCCGCGCTGACTTTGATTTCCAGTCCTTCGGCTGAAAGGCGCCTGGTTTTCAAGTACTGCGCCGCATAGAATCCGGCGCACGTGCCGAGCGAGACGAGCAGGTATTCGGGCGGCGTCATGCCCTCGTCCAGGCCCCCGTTATCAACGGGTTGGTCGCAGATCACGCGGTGGCCCCGCGCGCTCGCCTCGAACTTCACGCCTCCCTGGTGCCGGATTGTGACTTCCATATGTCTCCCACCTTGAAAGATGCAGTTTCGCGAGTTTGGTGACAGTGTCACGAAATGCCGAATGGCACATCACCTACGAAGTCTTCCGCGAGGCCGGTATTGCTTTCGCCGCAGTGCTGATTTCTGATCTACGGCCTGGTGGCGGGCTGATTCCAGTCGTTCGTCACGCCGCTGGAGCGGGGGGATGGCGCTCGATGAAGCGGTAATCGACGCCGGAGCGGGAAGAATCCGCCCCATGCCGCCGACCGCCGCGGCGGTGGTGGGGGGCCGGCGTGATTCTCTTCGACCCTTCGACCCCATTTTCCAGGGTCGGGAGATCGCGCTCATGGCGGGGGACCTGCGAAAGGTGGGGCTGGAAGGGGCGCGGAAATCCGGCTAAAGAGGGCCGGAGCCGCGTAGGTCAGCCCGATCCATGCGCAAGGTCGCGACGGGATCCCACGGTCTGGGCATACACCTTACTGAACTCGGCGCCCCAGAAGAATAGCTGCGCCGAGTAGTATACCCACAGCAGCACGACCAGCGGCGAGCCGGCGGCACTATACGTCGATCCGAGCCTGGCATGCGCGAAGTAGAGCCCCATGAGCTGCTTGCCCAGCATAAACAGCAATGAGGCGATCATGGCTCCGAGGACGACGTCGGTCCACTTCAAGGTGACGTCCGGAACGATCTTGTAGAGGACCGCGAACAGCACTGCGATGACCAGATACAGAATCATAAACGTCGCGGCGGGCGGCACCGCGATCCTCATGGCCGCGAGCCAGGCGTTCCACAGCAGAGAAACCATCAGCAGAAAACCAATGCCCAGCACCGTTACGAACGAATAGAAGCGATCCACGATCAGACGAATGACCGTGGCGGCATTCGTCTGGTCGGGGGGGAGCGAAACATGCCAGATGGTGTTCATGGAGTCGCGCAGCTCGACGAAGATGGAAGAAGCGCCAAAGAGCAAGGTCGCCAGGCCGAGCAGAGTCGCAACCATGCCCGTCCCGGGATGATAGGCGCCTTTGACGATTCTCTGAATCGTCCGTGCTACTTCGGGCCCGGCCACGCCACGGATTTCCGATGCGAGCCGGCCCTGGGCGGCATCCTCCCCATAAACCACCGCGGCCAAGGCGACCGCGATGACAATCACCGGGGCCACCGACAGCAGGGTATAAAACGAGACGGAGGCGCCGAGGCGCGGAACATTATCGTCGATCCATTCGCTCGACGCCCGCCGGAACATGCGCGGCAACGCCTGGAGGAGAGGCCGTATGGCGCTGCTGCGGTGGCGCGAGGCGGTGGGCGCCGGTGGTTTGGACTCTCGGCCCATCGCAGGCTAAGGTCAGGCCGAGGTAATCATGAGCCGGGAGATATCGCGTTCTCCTCTTCGCGCAGTTCGGCGATCCGGTTCTGCAGCGTCCGCAGGCTGATCCCCAGCATCTCGGCGGCGAGTTTGCGATTGCCGCGCACGTGCTCCAGAGTGAGCTTGATGTAAGCCTCCTCGATTTTCGTGAGTGGCTGGCCAGGCCGAAGCAAGACGGGACTCTCATAGGCCGGGGACGGCCGGGTATACGCGGCCGGGTTTACCCCGAAAACAGGGGAGGAAAGGTCCTTCAGGCCGACCAAACCCTCGCCGGCAATGATGGCGGCCCGCTCCAGAAGATTGCGCAACTCCCGCACATTTCCGGGCCAGTCATGGTGTTGAAGAAGATCCAGCACTTCGGTATCGACGCCGGCCACGCGCGTGCCGTGTTTCTTGTTCAGATTCTGCAGCATGATGTCGGCGATCGGCGGGATATCTTCTTTATGCTCACGCAGCGGCGGAACTACGATCTGGAATACACTCAACCGATAGTAAAGTTCTTCGCGCAGATGGGTGGCGAGATCCTGACTGGTGGCGGCCAGCACGCGAGCGTCTACCGCGATTTCGTGCTTCCCGCCCAGCCTTCGGACGCGCAAATCCTCGAGAACCCGCAACAGCTTGGGCTGCGTAGACGACGGCATCTCGCCGATCTCGTCGAGAAACAGGGTGCCCCCGTGTGCCTGCTCAAAGCAGCCGGCCGAACGCTCCATGGCTCCCGTAAAGGCGCCCTTCTCGTGGCCGAACAACTCACTCTCAATCAGAGTTTCGGGTAAGGCGGCGGCGTTGATCGCGACGAAAGGCCCGTCACTGCGAGGGCTGCACTTATGGATCTCCCGCGCCACCAACTCCTTCCCCGTGCCGCTCTCTCCACAGATCAATACGGGCGCGGAAGTGGGCGCTACCTGCCGGATCTGGGTGAAGATTTGCTGCATCGCCGGGGAGGTTCCTACCATGTCCCCGAGGACCCCATGAAGGCTCAGTTCGCGCTTCAGCTCGTCGTTTTTCTGCAGACTTCTCTTGTAGCGAATCGCGCGATCCAGAAGGGTCTTGAAGGCGCGTGGTTCCACCGGCTTCTCCAGGAACCAAAATGCCTTGAGGTCATGGACGACGGAAAGCGCCTTTTCCATGCTGCCGAAGGCGGTGAGGGCGATCGCCGGCGTGAGGTCGCCGTGCTCCTTCAGGTGCCGGAGGAGTTCAAAGCCGTCCATGCGCGGCATAACCAGATCCGAAACGATCACGTCGGCGTTGAAGGCGGCGAGCCGTTCCAGCGCTTCCTGCCCGTCGGCCGCGACCTGCATGTCGAAGTCACAATCGGCAAGCATGGCGGCCATGTCGGTGCGCTGGCGCTCGTCGTCATCGACGATGAGTATCCGGCCTGAAACCGCAGGCTGTCTGGACATGAAGGTTCTATTTTAGCAAGTTGCGACGGAACAGGGGTGGATCAGACGCCGATCATCGTTTTCGGTGGAGGATCTTTCGTTTAAGATCGGGCCCGAACTCGGAACCGACATTGCTGAGGAAATCGAACCCCAGTTGGAGAGAGCCCTCGGCGAATCCCAGGGCCACCGTGTTGAGCCGGCCCGGATACCACTGGTTCGAAAGATAAGCCGCCCCGTACGCGCTCCCGAGGCGCCAAACGGACAGCGTCTCGGTTCCCCGGTCGGTCCGCGTGAGTAAGGTGCCGCGGACCGCATGTCCCACACGGCGCCAGAACCCGCCGGAGGCGGCACGGAAATAGCGGGGATCCTCGTGCAGGGTGGAATCCAAACCAAAGGCGAGGGCGCTATGGAGCCCGGAGCAAGCCAGGGTCGACGCGAAGCGTTTCCCATAGCCGGACCCGCCTTGTCCCCATTCCGTCGGGGTATCGGCTTCCTGGAGGATTCCGGCGTACGCCGCATCCCCGACCAGCGCCAGCGGACCAACCGTCCGCTTGATGTGGAAGCTGAGTTTATCGTTCACTCCCAGCGGCGTAAACGGCTGCGCGAATCCCGTTATCGGAATCGCCAGGACTATGCCGAGGACGAGCATCGAACGCATGAATCAATCTCCTTCACTACAACTTATAACTGGTGATACGCCCCCACAGTCCGGCCGCCTGCAGGACCCAGACGACGACGGCAACCACAACCACCACATTGAGAATCGTCTTAATGGCGGAGGCCATGGGGATGTACGTATTGATCAGCCACAACAAGACGCCGACCACGATCAGCACAAGGACCACATTCACTAAGGGCATCTCTTTTTCCTCTCCCGCCGCTCCCTGGCAGCAATTCTCCGCCCAGTCGCCGGTGCACGCCTGGGCGGATATGACTTCGTTAACTCATCACCCTGCGTCCCTGGACCAGGCGGATTACCATTACCACCAGCGCGACCACCAGCAGGATGTGAATCAGCCCGGAGGCGGTGTAGGAAGTGGCCATTCCCAACGCCCACAGAACCAGCAGAATTACACAGATCGTCCAAAGCATCTTTTGCTCCTTCTCGATCGATGATTGCAAGCGCGGGTCCAAAGCGGCAAATGAGCTACAGGCGGTCTCGCGGCAACCGTAGCCCCGTCGGAGTAAGGGAGTTTTCTTGGCCCAAGGTGCAGAATCTGCACGCGACCCGGCAGGTGCTGCCGTGTCCATGCCAGGTGCAGGGAGTTGGACATGCGCACAGAGGCGCGACCAGAGAGCCGTGCGGGAATGAGGGCGACCGCCGCGGAGGCGGCAGTCGCGTATGGTAAGAGATCGGGCAGGACCGGGGCTCGCCGCCCGCGAACCCAGGCGGCAGACCCTGGCGGTGTGGAACGAGGCGGGTTAATCGGAGGACGCGGGCCGGCTACAGTTCCACCGAGATGGCCAGTCTGACGTCCGGATACCTGCGGTTGTACAGGTAGTAGCCGTCGTCATAGTCGATGTAAACATCGTCGGTGTCGTACCAGTTCTCGGCCCAGTATTCCGGCCAGGGATCCAGGAGCAGGAACGAATAGCCGCCGTATGAGAAGCGCGGATACCCCATGTAGATCGTGGGCTGGCTGCGCATTCGGAACCCGTGGTCACTCCCGAAAGAGAGTACGAAGGTGTTCTGAGGAATGTAGTAACCGCCATAGCCGCCACGCTGCGCCCAGGTGCGGTGATCGCTGGCCCAGTGTTGCGCACGGCCCTGCTGCCAGGTGCTGTGCCCCTGCCAGCCGCCGCCCTGCTGTAGCCAGCCGCGCTGCTGTTGCCACGAGACGGCCTGCGCCTGGGTGCGTTGCGGCTGTTGTTGTTGCCGGGCCTGCTGCGGCCGCTGGGCCTGCTGCTGTTGTTGTTGCCGGGCCTGCTGGGGCCATTGTGCCTGTTGCTGTTGCTGCCGCTGCGGCTGCTGGGCCTGTTGCGGTTGCTGGGCGCGTTGCGCCGGCTGCTGCGCCTGTTGCTGCTGCGGTTGCTGGGCGCGTTGCGCCGGCTGCTGCGCCTGTTGCTGCTGCGGTTGCTGGGCGCGTTGCGCCGGCTGCTGCCGCTGAGCCTTCTGGGCCTGCTGCGGTTGGGGTTGCTGGGCGCGTTGCGCCGGTTGCTGCCGCTGCGGCTGCTGGGCCTGTTGCTGTTGGGGTTGCTGGGCGCGTTGCGCCGGCTGCTGCCGCTGCGGCTGCTGGGCCTGTTGCTGTTGCGGTTGCTGGGCGCGTTGCGCCGGCTGCTGCCGCTGCGGCTGCTGGGCCTGTTGCTGTTGCGGTTGCTGGGCGCGTTGCGCCGGCTGCTGCGCCCGTTGCTGCTGCGGCTGCGCCTGGGGGTGCTGCGGCTGTGCAGGTGCGGCCTGCTGCTTGTCAGGCTTGCCTTGTTTTTCCTTCTGCTGGTCGCGCTGGCCGTAGACAGGGCCAATCGTCCCGAAAAGGAGAATCAGGGCAGCGATACGAATAGCTCGAACGAATTGCATTATATTCACCTCCGTGAAGGTCGCTATGGTGTATGGCACGCGGGCGACCAGTCCGCCTAGTTCGTCACCAAACCCACGGGCTCTGCTGCTTCCGCCTCGGCCCTGGTCTTGTGCACCGTTCCCGCCGGGTGGTTGGGCGGAGAGTAGATCGTATACAGCTTCAACGGCGCGGTCTTCGAGGTATTGATCACGTTATGGTACGTGCCCGCCGGAACCACGACCGCTTCTCCCTCTCGGGCCTGGCGCTCTTGCTTCTCGTCGAAGACGAATTTCGCCTCCCCCTGTTCAATGCGGAAGAACTGGTCCACATTGGGGTGCACCTCGTTTCCGATTTCCTCCCCCGGTTTCAGGCACATGACCACCAGCTGGGAGTGTTTTCCGGTGAATAACACCCGGCGAAAGTACGTGTTCTCCAGAGTCTGTTGTTCGATGGGTCCAACGTATTCAGTCATTGTCCGCGTCCTCCTATTTTTCGATCTCGTGCACCACGTATTCCGGCTTCTCCGGGGCAGGCGCTTCGACACGAGTCGCGACCATCACCGGCGCCCTCTCCGTCGGCTTATCCGACGTCCCGTAATCGGCCGCAGCCTCCGTGGCGGAGGAGATATCTTGCGCTCCCGTGTTTTTCAGGGTCTTCTTCGCGCGCTCACACCACTCCGGACTGTCGCAGTGAACGGATAGGAGACTGCCGCCCCGTCTGATTCTGCCCGCATACCGCCGGGCGACATATTCTGTCAGACGAAGGCCAGCCAGGAACCCCACGATCCAACCCAGCGCCCCTCCGGCTCCCGCGCCGGCCAACGCAGCCAGCACCGGTCCGGCCGTTACCAGCGGCCCCAAGAAGGCGAGGGGCAAGGTCAAGGTCTGAACGGAAACGAGCCAAGCCAATGCCGCGCCAACCACCGCGCCCGGTATCGCTCCCGTCGCCGCGCCCTCCAAAGCCTTCGTGCGCTTGGTGTGCGCGAAATCCTTTGAGCCTTGATTGTCGGACGCCAGGACCGAGATGTCCGTCGCCCGATACCCCGTTTTATGCAGGACGTCGATGGCGTCCGAAACGGTTGTGCGATCCGGATAGATTCCCATCACCGATGTATTCCTTGCCATTTCGTGTTTCTCCTTAATGTGCGTGTCTGGTTCTGTGCCTGTGCACGAACCGGGCCACGCGCCTTAGACCGCCGCATTGCGGAGATACGGGACAAAATGGCGCGCGCAGGTGCAGAAGCTGCCTTGAGAAATGCACATTTGGCTGCGGGAAAGGGTAGCATCCGGCGGCTCGCGGCAGCCTCGCCCGATACGCTTCTCGCATGCAAACGGCGGCAAACGTGCCCCAGGTAAGTTGCTCCCGGAAGACCGGAAGGAATAAAAGAGATGAAAGCACCCCAAACGCGAATCGCGGATTTCTGGTGCCGATCGATGCACACCGCGCCCATGTGGCCTTCTCATGGACAGTACCAGTGCCGGAAGTGCGGGCGGCGGTACCCGGTCTGCTGGGAACAACCTCTACCTGCCACGCCGCGGGGGATGACATGGTCCCACGAAATACGCGCGCAGAGCGCGTTGGCGATGGCCACCGAATCGCGGATCCCATGTTCGTAACCACAACCCTGGCTGTTCTGGTACTGGTGGTCTTCGTTCTGTCGATTGTTCCCGGTCCGGGCCGTGCCGCTCGCACACGCTGACCGGGAACGGGTGGGGGCCTCGAGTTGAAATCCCGATTGCGGCCGCCAGCGCCTCATCGCCACCCTGTGGCCCCCTCTCGCCATGCCGCCGCACGCCAAGTCCTCAGGGTGGACACACCGGCGGCGGCGCGGTGGGCCCCGTGGGGGAGACGCCGCCGCCTTTCTGCTTGCAGATCCTGCATATTGGGTCGGCAACAATTGCATAAATTGGCTGGGATCCACTCATAAATGCCGGATTTGAGAGGCCTTCCGCTTTGGCGTCCAATCTGCCTATAGACAGCCGAAATCGAAAAGGAGATGGAAGACATATGAACTATTTTCGGAGCATTGCGTGGGCAGCTTTCGCCGGATGCATCGGCGTTGCGCTGCTTCCCAGCCTCCAGGCGGATACCTGGAACAAGAAAACGATACTGACCGTCACGGAACCCCTTCAAGTCCCGTCCTGCTGCACCCCCGACCACACCGTGATTCTGCAACCCGGCGAGTATGTAATGGTGCTGGTCGACTCCCTCTCGGACCGGCACATCGTCCGGATCTTCGACAAGGATCAGCAGCACGTCATCACGACGATCCTGGCGATCCCGAACTATCGCCTGGAGCCGACCGGGAAGACCGTATTCCAGTTCTGGGAAGTTCCCGCGGGGCAGCCCAGAGCGCTTCGGGCGTGGTTCTACCCGGGCGATAACTTCGGCCAGGAGTTCGCATACCACAAAGGCACGGCCGTGCAGATTGCCGCCTACGTGAAGACTGCCGTTCCGGCCATCGTCATCGACACCACCTCGGAAGAGGATTTGAGAACGGTGCCGGTCGTGGCGGTAGACGAAACCGGCAAGACCACCGAGTTGGCAGCCCTGCCTACGAGGGCTCCCGATGCAGTTCTACCCCCGGTACAACAGGCTGAGCCGTTAGCGCCGCAGATGGCGGAGCGAGCCGTAGAAGAAACACCCGCACCCGCACCCGCACCCGCACCGGAAATGCCCCATACCGCCAGCGCCATGCCGCTGCTTGGCCTGGTGGGACTCGTGTCCCTGGCCCTGTTTGCCGCCCTTGGATTTCGCTCCAAGCGCACTTTGAAGGCCTAGGGTCTAGCGTCGTCAATAGGCCGTGGTCCTGCAGACGGGCCACGGCGCGGGGGGAGTTACGGTGCTCAGAGAAATCTTGATCTTCGGGCTGGCGATCGCGGCGCCCACGCTCCCGGCACAGGCCCCCGCGGGGGACGCGCCCGGACCGCCCTTCAAGCTCAGCGCCACGGCCGAACTGGTGCTTCTGGATGTAAGCGTCAGAAACGCAGCGGGCGAGCACATCTGGCATCTGAGCAAAGACAACTTCCGGGTGTTTGAAGACGGGAAGCTGCAAAGCATATCCCATTTTGCGAGCGACGATGTCCCGGTCACGGTGGGCTTGGTCATCGATACCAGCGGCAGCATGCGCCCGAAGTACCAGGAGGTAGTCGGGGCCGCGCTGGCGTTCATTCACGCGAGCAACCGGCACGATGAGGTGTTCGTGGTGAGTTTTGGCGACCGCGTAAGCAGCGGCCTTCACGCCGATGTTCCGTTGACCTCCGACATGAACCAACTAAGGGCCGCCCTGTCGTTGGGCGTGCCCGCGGGCCGCACGGCGCTCTACGACGCGATCCTGTTCTCCCTGCAGCATCTGGAGAAGGGCAAGTGCGAGAAGAAGGTCCTGATGCTGGTGAGCGACGGAGGAGACAACAGCAGCGTCCATGGGTCCGAAGAGGCCATGCGGATGGTCCGGGAGTCGCGCGCGACCATCTATACGATCGGGATTTTCGACGAGGCGGATGCCGATCGTAACCCGGAGCTGCTGCGACGCCTCGCCCAGGTAAGCGGCGGGGAGGCCTTCTTCCCCGAACAACTTTCCGAAGTCACCAACATCTGCCGGCAGATTGCCCTCGACATTCGCACGCGATACACCCTCGGCTACGTCCCCGTTCGCTCGGGCGAAGAGGGTTCGCTGCGCAAGATCAAAGTGACCGCGGCGACGTCCGCCGGGCACAAGTTGGTGGTATCCACGCGCCGGAGCTATGTCCTGCCACCCAAACACCCGTTGGCCGATGGTACGGGCGAGCCGGCACGGAAGCAGGGCCTATGAGACTTCGGATCCTCATCCCCGCGGCATCCCTCCGGAACGTGGTCCGATACTTCTTCCTGGCTCTGGCGATCATATGCCTCGGGTTCTACGGCTATGCGTATCTCGCGCGGGTCCTGTACCAGACTTATGAAAGCCGGGAATTCGACCGGATGCCGGAGCGCGGTTCCGTTGCCTTGGCCGCCTCCAGCGGCGAAGCCGCTCCGATCGGCCGCGCCGGGCGGTCGTGGCGGAAGTCCGTGCCGGTGTCCAGGCGGCCGGCGCCCTCGGCGCTCATTGGACGGCTCTCGGTTCCGAGATTACATTTATCCGCTATGGTTCGGGAAGGCATCGACCGGAATACGTTACAACTCGCCGTAGGCCACATTCCGGCGACGGCGCTGCCCGGGCAGGCCGGAAACGTCGGCCTGGCGGGCCACCGCGATACGTTCTTTCGCGGGCTGAAGGATATGAGGACCAGCGACCAGATTCAATTCTCCACGCTGCGCGGCGATTTCCACTACGTAGTCGAATCGATCGTCGTGGTCGAGCCGGACTATCTGGGAGCCCTGGCCCCTTCCTCGGAAAACCTGCTCACGCTGGTGACCTGCTATCCCTTTTCCTACATCGGAAACGCGCCCAAGCGGTTCATCGTAAGGGCCCGGCAGGTGTCGCCGCCGTGGGCTCCGTCATGGAGTGTGCAATGATGAAAAGCGGACCGGCGATGGGAGTGCGTTTGAAACATGCTTCTATGAGGCCCGCGGCCCGCATCCTGGTCATTGAAAACAACGACTCGGACGTGTTCCTGCTCGATCGGGCGCTGAAGAAGCAGGAGTTCAGATTTGAACTGGTCCACCTGCTGGACGGAGGCGAAGCCCTGGCATTCATTCGCCGGCAGGGAGCGTATGTGGATGCGGCCATTCCCAACCTGATCCTGGTGGACTTGAATCTGTCCAAATACACCGGCGAAGACATCTTGCACGAGATCCGCAGCGCCGCACACCTGGGCGGCGTTCCCGTGTGCGTGTGGAGTTCTTCGCGGTCGCGGCGGGACGAGGCGCTGCTCAAGGACCTGGGAGTCTCTCAATTCATCACCAAGCCTTCCGGTCTGGATCAGTTCATGGAGATCGGCAAAATCATCAAGGACCTGCTGGCAGGTCCCAGAGCCGGCTGACGGTCGTGCGGTTCCGGCGAGAAAGGTAATGGCGCTTGGCAAAGAAGACCGGAGGTCGCCGGACAGGCGGCGTGGCACGCTCTCGGCGTGCGCCTGACTCGCCTGGTCCCAAGCGACGCGCGGGCACGCCAGGAAAGACCACCCCAGCAGCAGCCGCAAGTCCCGTTTCGCCATCCGCCGGGGAACGCGCGGAAAGCGGTTCCCTCCCCATTGTCGTTGGCGTAGGGGCGTCCGCCGGCGGGCTGGAGGCCTTCACCGAGCTGCTCAGCCACCTGCCGAACGATACCGGCATGGCGTTCGTGCTGATTCAGCACCTCGATCCGAGCCACGAGAGCCACCTGACGGAGTTGCTTTCCAAGGCGTGCAGAATGCCCGTCTCGGAAGTGAAGGGCGAGACGCGCGCCCGGGCGAATCATGTGTACGTGATTCCGCCGCGCTGCAATCTGAGCATTTCCGGTGGAGTCCTGCAGACCCCGCCGCGGCCGGACAGCGGCCGCAACATGCCCATCGATGCTTTCCTGCGCGCCCTGGCGGTGGACCGGGGTCATGAGGCTCTTGGCGTCATTCTGTCGGGAACCGCCTCCGATGGGACGCTGGGTCTCCAGGCGATCAAGGCAGCGGGCGGTACCACCTTCGCTCAGGAAATGCGCACCGCGAAGTTCGACAGCATGCCGAGAAGCGCCATCGCCGCCGGTGTCGCGGACTATGTGCTGCCGCCGGCGGGAATCGCGCGGCAACTGGTGGCCCTGGCGCGGAACTCCCATGCCCCCATCGCGATTCGGAACACGGCTGGGCCGGCGGAGGCCGAACTGGCCAAGATTCTCCGCCTGGTGCGCAACGCCACCGGAGTGGATTTCACGCACTACAAGCACAGCACGCTGGCGCGGCGGATCAATCGGCGCATGGCCGTCCGCGGATTTGACAATCTGGAAGACTACGGCCGGGAACTGGCGCAGGATCGCGAGGAAGCAAGCGCGCTGTGTGAGAGCTGTTTTATCAGCGTCACGGCATTTTTCCGGGAGCCGGCGGTCTTCGAGGAACTGAAGAAGAGGGTGTTCCCCGCACTGTTGGAAAAGCGAGCGCCCGAAGATCCGATCCGGATCTGGGTGCCGGGGTGCGCCGCCGGCGAGGAGGCGTATTCTATCGCCATCTGCCTGACGGAGTTTCTGGACGACGCGAAAGCGAGCGTTCCGTTCGAGATTTTCGCCACCGATATCAGCGAAGTGGCGATCGAACAGGCCCGCGCCGGTGCCTACAAGGACTCCGCGCTGGCCCATGTCTCGCCGCAACGCCTGGCGCGGTTTTTCATCAGGACGGACCGCAGGTACCAGGTCGCGAAGGCGATCCGCGACGTCTGCGTTTTCGCCCGGCACAACGTGGCGCAGGACCCGCCTTTCTCGAGGCTGGACTTGATCAGTTGCTGTAATGTGCTGATCTATCTGGGGGCGGGATTACAACGCAAGGTGTTGTCGATCCTGCATTACTCCCTCAAGCCTACGGGCTTCCTGGTGCTCGGTCCCTCGGAAAGCGTCGGCACCCTTACTGAGTCGTTTCATCAGGTGGCGAAGACCCACAAGATCTATAGCGTGGCGCCGGCCGCGGGTATGCCGGCGCAGCGCGTGAGCGAAGGCCGCCGCGCCGAGGGCCGGGCGGATCCGCGGGAGAGAGTTGCCGAGGGCCGGGCGGGGCCGGACGTGCTGCGCGAAGCCGACCGGCTGGTGCTGGCCGAACATGGCCCCCCCGGCGCCATCGTCGACGATGATTTGAACCTCATCCAGGTCCGGGGGCGCACCGCTCCGTACCTCGAGCTTTCGCCGGGCCAGCCGACCCAGAATCTTCTGAAACTGGCGCGCGAGGGCTTGATTGCGGGCTTGGGCAAGGCGATCCGGGTGGCCCAACAAACCAACGCCATCGCCACAGAAGACGGCTTTCGGATCGAAGATGGCGGGCAGTTACTCGACGTCACCATCAAGGTAATCCCGTTCCGGGGCTCGTCCACTTCCAAGGAACGCTATCTCCTGGTCCTGTTCGAGGAGGCGGAGCTGGGTGGGGGCCCGAGCGCGATGCCCTCGCCCGCGGCACCGGACAACGTAGGAAGCGCCCGGCTGCGGCGTGAGCTGATCGCAACCAAGGAGTATCTGCAATCGATCGTCGAGGATAATGCCACCACTCTGGAACAGCTCAGGGCGGCGAACGAAGAGGCGCAGGCGGGCAATGAAGAGCTGGAAACCGCGCAGGAAGAGCTGGAATCGGCCAACGAAGAATTGAACACGCTGAACGAAGAGCTGAAGGTCAGCAACGTGGAATTCAGCAAGGTCAATCGCGACCTGAGCAATCTTCTCGAAAGCATCAGCATCCCCCTGGTGATGGTCGGCCGCGATCTGCGCATTCGCCGCTATACCCGCGCCATGGAACCCATGCTGAACCTGATCGCCTCCGATGTCGGACGGTCGATCACCGATCTTCAGCCGCAAATGGAACTGCCCGACCTGCGGCGGCTGCTGTTGGATGCGATGGAAGGCCGCGATCGGAAGCCGCGCGATGTCCGCGATGCGCACGGCCACTGGTATTCGCTACGCATCCTCCCATCGGTGGGGCCGGATGGCAAGACCGACGGCGCCGTGCTGATGTTGATCGATATCGATGCCGCCAAGCGCGGTCTGGACTTCGCCGAAGCCATTGTGGAAACGGTGCGGGAGCCCCTGGTGATCCTGAACCAGAATCTGCAAGTGATGAAAGCCAACAGGACGTTCTACGCGACCTTCCAGGCCGTGCCGGGGGAGACGGAAGGGCGCCTGATCTACGACCTGGGAGACGGACAATGGAATATCCCGGCACTGCGCGAGCTGCTGGAGAACATTCTGCCCACGCGGTCGACCTTCCGGGACTTCGAGGTAACCTACGATTTTGAACATGTCGGACGGAAAGTAATGCTGCTCAACGCAAGCGAGATCTTCAATCCTAACGCGCAGGCGCGGGCGATCCTGCTGGCGATTGAGGACGTAACGGACCGCAAGCAGGCTGAGGAGGCACTCAAGACGACCAATGCGGAACTGCAGCACTTTGCCTATGCGCTCACGCACGACTTGCAGGAACCTCTACGGATGGTGGTGAACTTTACCGAGTTGTTGGGGCAAGAGTATGCGGGAAAGCTGGGCGCCGAAGCGGACAAATACATCTCCTATTCCGTGGAGGGGGCCCTGCGCATCGAGGCCCTGCTGAAGGCCCTGCTGGCCTATTGGGAGGTTGCAGAGCGGGAACAGGGCACCTTTGCCACGCTCGATTGCGGCGCGGTTCTGGCCAACGCGCTGTTCAACCTCCAGGCGGCCATCGCGGAGAGTGGCGCCATCGTAACCTACGATCCGTTGCCGACCCTGGTAGCCGAAGAGGTCATGCTGATGCTGCTTTTCCAGAATCTCATCTCCAATTCGATCAAGTATAGAGGCAGGGAGACACCGAGCATCCATGTCTCGGCGGAGAGAGGCACGGAAGGGTGGCTGTTTGCGGTGCGGGACAATGGAATCGGCATCGATCCGCAAGACGCCGACCGGGTGTTCGGCATGTTCAAACGCCTGCATGGCAGCGAGATTCCCGGCACGGGCATCGGTCTGGCGATTTGTAAGAAAGCCGTCGAGCGCCAGGGTGGACGAATCTGGGTGGAATCGAAAACAGGGCGGGGTGCTACGTTCAAGTTCACAATTCCCGCCGGCGTTCAGAATCTCGAGCGTGGAACGCGGACGAAGAATGGGCAACTCTGACCAAGACTGCACGCAAGACGACATCGAGGCTTTGCGCCAGGCGCTCGACGCGGAAACGGGGCGGTGTGTGGAAGTCCAGAGGCAGTTGGACCGGGCGCGGACGGAGTTTGAGGAGTTTGTCTCGCTAGCGGCGCACAACCTGCGCGAGTCTCTGCGGGACGTGGCTTCGTTCAGTCAACTGCTGGCCGAGACCGGTTCCGGCCGCCTCGATTCCGATGCCGGCGTGTTCCTCCAGCGCATCCAGGAGGGGGCGGCACGCATGCAGTCGCTGCTCACCGACATGGTGGACTACTGGGCCACGGGCAATGGTGCAGGCCAG